>CAZSHZ010000097.1:0-28857 GCA_964606955.1 uncultured Nitrospirota bacterium | reverse complement strand
AAAAAGAGGATGTATAACGAGGCCCTGCGGGAGTACCAGACGGCCTTGCGGTTTATGCCGGATCATCTCGATGCACTGAACAACAGTGCGGCAGCCTCTGCCCAGATGGGAAAGCTCGACGACGCCGAGCGCTTTGCGATGCGCGCGCTGGAAATCAACCCACAATATGAAAAGTCGATGTACAACCTTGGCCTGATCTACGCGCGAAAAAGGATGCCCGACCGCGCGATCCGCTCTTACCGGGACCTCCTTCGGCTCAACCCGAGACATGCCAATGCACACAATAATCTGGCAAATCTCCTTTATAGAGAGGGGAAGATCTCTGAGGCGCTCACCGAATGGAACACGGCCATTCGCGCAGATCGCAAGCACGCGGAGGCGCACTACAATCTCGGACTCGCCCTTCTTGAACAAGGGAACCCGAATGAGGCAATGGGGCATTTCCGCTCCGCCATCGACGCCCAAAACGACTATTTCGAAGCGTATGACAGGCTCCGAACGCTCTACGTCAGTGAGAAGAGAATGCCTGATGCGATCGCGCTGCAGAAGCGGCTGGTCGACCTCCGGCCCCAGGATCCCGAGGCCTGGCTCTTGCTTGGAGACCTGATGCTGGACGGAGGGCAACCGGCCGAGTCGATCGAGGCCTTCCACCGGTCGCTCTCGCTTTTGCCCGATCAGCCGGTTGTCCATAACAATCTCGGGGTCGCGTACATCCGCGGTAACGATCCGGTCCGGGCCCGGGAGGAGTTCGAGCTTGCCGCCCGGCTCGCCCCTCAATGGGAGGAGCCTCGGAAAAACCTCCTCCATCTAAAGGACAAAATAAAGAACAGGTCGTCGCCCCGCTTATCGAAAGATCGAGACCGAGGCGAAGGCCGCGCGGAAGAGCGGCTCCGGATAGAGACCGATCGCCAGCGTGGCTGAAACCATCAGAACGAGCGCCAGGTTCATCGCCGCAGACCGGTTGAGAAGGATCTCCCCCTTCGGCTCCTGCATGTACATCGCAACGACGATCCGAAAATAATAATAGAGGGAGATCACGCTGTTGAGAACTCCGATGACGGCAAGCCAATAAAAGGCTCGGTTACCGCTTGCCTGCCCCGCCTCAATCGCCGAGCCGAAGAGATAGAGCTTCCCGACGAATCCTCCGGTCGGAGGAATCCCGATCAGCGAGAGGGCGAAGATGACAAACGCCGCGGCGGCGAAGGGGTGCGCGCGCCCAAGTCCTGAGAAATCTTCGATCTCCTCCGCGCGGAAGCCTTGGCGCGCGAGAAGGAGAATCATCGAAAATGTCCCCGCAGTCACGAAGGCATAGACGACCAGATAGACCAGGACCGCCGCGAGGCCAAGGCGCGAGGCGACAGCGAATCCGATCAGGATATATCCGGCATGGGCGATGGAGGAATAGGCAAGCATCCGCTTCACGCTGTCCTGGACAAGGGCGAGAACGTTGCCGACGGTCATGGTCAGGACGGCAAGCAGCCAGAGGATCGCTCCCCAATAGGGACGCGCCCCCCCCAGACCGGTGAAGAGAACCCGGGCGAGCGCGGAGAAGGCGGCCGCCTTGGACCCTGCCGACAAAAAGGCGGTCACCGAGGTGAGCGACCCTTCGTAGACGTCGGGGGCCCACATGTGAAAGGGAACGGCCGCGATCTTAAAACCGAAGCCGGCCAGCAAAAGGATCACGGCAAGGATCAGGGCAGGGTTTGAAAGAAGATTCCGCTCCGCCAGATACGTCGAGATCTCCGCAAGGCGCGTGCTCCCGGTCAAGCCGTAAAGAAGCGCGATCCCGTAGAGAATCAGGCCGGAGGTAAATACCCCCGTGATGAAGTATTTTATCCCCGCCTCCATCGACCGCGCGTCCCGCTTCGCGAAGGCCGCGAGGATGTAGAGAGAAACCGACATCAGCTCAAGCCCGAGATAGAAGGTCAAAAGATCGACCGCCGATGGGAGGATCATCATCCCCACCGTCGCGAACAGCAAAAACCCGTAATACTCGCCGAGCCTGATCCCCTCGCCCGGAAGATACCGGACCGATACCAGGATGATGAGCGCCGTTACCCCCAGCGCCAGGAATTTGAAAAAATAGGCGTAAAGGTCGTACGCGAAGGCGCCGGCGAAGACGACGCCGCGCTCCGGCAGCAGCGGAAGGATCGCCGCCGCTGAAAGCACAAGCGCGGCGAGCGCAAGCCAACAGAGGCGATCCTTCTTCTCGCGCGGCACGAACGGCTCCACGACGAAGAGGAGGCAGGCGATCAGCGCCACAATGCTTTCCGGGAGGATCACACGGAGGTTCATGGGCGGGGCTCTGCCTCCGGACTCCCCGGCCCCGACGCAGGGCGGTTGGCGGGGATGGTTCGGAAGGGCCCCCCTTTCGCCGAGGCCGGCTCGGCCTCCACTCCCCCGGAAACCCGCTGAACGATCGCCGCGACGGCCGGTTCCAGCAGCCGGAGATAGGGCTTCGGATAGATTCCGATCCAGAACATGAAGAGGATCAGCGGGAGCATGTAGGCCAGCTCGCGGGGACTTACATCCGATACCCGGCGGTTCTCCTCCTTCTCGAGCGGGCCCAACATCATCCGCTGGTAGAGCCAGAGCATGTAGGCAGCCCCCAGGATGATCCCGACCACAGCCGCGGCGGCGTAGAGGTAGTTGTACTGAAACACCCCGGTGAGAATGAGAAACTCCCCGACAAAACCGTTGAGGCCGGGGAGGCCGATCGAGGAGAACATCGTGATCGCAAAAATCGTGGCAAAGACCGGGGTCACGTGCAACAGCCCGCCGAAATCGTCGATCATCCGGGTATGCCGACGCTCATAGACGATCCCGACGATGAGGAAGAGGGCGCCCGTCGAGATCCCGTGATTGATCATCTGGAGGATCGCCCCGGTGATCCCCTGGGAATTCAACGCGAACAGGCCGAGCATGACGAAGCCGAGGTGGCTCACCGAAGAGTAGGCGACGAGCCGCTTGATATCCTTCTGCGCCATCGCGACGAGCGCCCCGTAGATGATCCCGATAATCGCAAGCGCCGCCATGAACGGGGCGAAGTAGTTCGAGGCGTCCGGAAAGAGGGGAAGGTTGAACCGGACGAATCCGTACGTCCCCATCTTCAACAGTACCCCCGCCAGCAGGACCGACCCGGCCGTCGGCGCGTCGGTATGCGCGTCGGGGAGCCAGGTATGGAACGGGAACATCGGAACCTTGATCGCGAAACCGATGAAGAACGCAAGAAAAATCCAAAACTGGTAGACGAAGGGGATCCGCATCCGATACCAATCGAGCACCGAGAACGAGTAGGTTCCCGATCCGTAATCCGGACTCGCGTTCAGGAAGTAGAGCGCAAGGATCCCAAGCAGGAGGAAGAGCGAGCCGAAGAGCGTGTAAAGGAAGAATTTGATGGCCGAGTAGAGGCGGCGCCCCCCTCCCCAGATCCCGATCAAAAAGTACATCGGGACGAGCACCAGCTCCCAGAAGATGTAAAAGAGGAACATGTCGCGCGCCATGAAGACCCCGAGCAACCCGGTCTCCAGGAACAGGAGCGACACGTAGTATTCCTTCACCCTCTCCGTGATCGCGGAAAACGAGGAGAGGACCGCGATCGCGGTCAGGATCGTCGTCAGGAGGATCAGCAGCAGGCTGATCCCGTCGATCCCGAATTGGTAGCGCGCCCCCAAGGTCGGGATCCAATCGGCATTCTCGAAGTACTGCGTCCGAGCCGTCGTCGCGTCGAAACGGGAAAGGAGGAGAAAAGAGACGAGCATGTTGATCACCGACACCACGAAGGCGGTGATCATGATCTGCCGGTGTTGCTCCTTGCGGAAAAGGAAGATGATCGCCAGCGCGCTCACGAGCGGGATGTAACAGATCAAGGAGAGAATCGGAAAGCCGAAGGCATTCATCGCGAACTCCTCTGGCAGAGCCCCTCTACCATCGGAGCATGTTGATCTGGTCGACGTTCAAAACCGACCGGACCCGATAGAGAGCGATCACGAGCGCCAGGCCGAGCGCCACCTCGGCCGCGGCCATCGTGAGGACAAAAAAGACGACGATCTGCCCAAGGAGCGACTGGAGAAAATAGGAGAAGGCGACGAATGTGATGTTGACCGCGTTAAGCATCAGCTCGATCGACAGGAGAATGATAATCAGGTTGCGGCGGATGAGGACGCCGAAGACCCCCAACGAGAAGAGGAGAAACGCCAACGTCAGATACCAGGAGAGGGGGACCATCACCGGCTCCCAAGCGGCGGGCCGGAAATATCCCGCTTGGAGAGGACGATCGCTCCGAGCATGGAGACGAGAAGGATCAGCGACGCGATTTCAAAGGGAAAAAGGTAGTCCGTAAAGAGGACGCGTCCGATCGCCTGCGTGTTTCCGATCTGCCGCATGGTCCGGACATCGAACTCCCCATGGCGGCCAGGGAATGCGCTCGAAAAGAGGGCAAGGGTGACCTCTCCCAGCAGGACCAGCACCACGACCAGACCGACGCGCCATTGGGTGTGGAAGGCCCTCTCCTCGGTCTTCGGGTTGAAGAGCATCAATACGAAGAGATAGAGGACCAGAATCGCGCCGGCATAGACGATGATCTGGACCGCCGCGATGAACTCGGCATTCAGGAGGACATAGATCCCCGCGATCGAGACAAACGTGATCAACAGCGAAATCGCGCTGTAGACGAGGTTGCGCGAGAGAACGGCGACGGAGGCGCTTCCCAGGATGAGACCTCCGAACAGGAGGAAGAAGAGTTTCGCCAAGGACGTCAGCCGACCGGGGTCTCGGAGACCTTGATCGGGAAACCTTTCGCTTTCTTGTCGGCCAGCATCGTCAGACGCTCTTGCAGATATTTCGGTTTTTTCTGTCGGACCGGAAAGTACTTGTCGCCGAGAGCCATCATCGCCTCCTTGTCCATGATGAGACTCCGCTTCTGCGTCGTCGCCATCTCATACTCCTTGGAAGCGGCCAGGGCGTCCACCGGGCAGGCCTGAACGCAAAAACCGCAGAAGACGCACTTCGTCACATCGAGGAGGTATTCCTTCGCGTACCGGACCTGCGGAAGGTCCTGCCGCTCGGCTGAGACCACCGTGATGCAGTGCGAGGGGCAGGCCGCCTCGCAGAGCGCGCACCCGACGCACTTCTCGCTCCCATCGTCGTACCTCAGATGGACGATGACCCCCCGGTAACCATCCGGCAGATTCCGTTTGGCCCTCGGGTACTGCTCCGTGATCGCCGGGACGAACAGATGCTTGATCGTCTGGGCAAGTCCCGCAAGGATTTCGGCGAAAAAGATCTTTTTGATCCAATTCATCGCCGCACCAGATAAACAATGATCGAGGTGACGAGAATATTCCCCAACGTCACCGGGAGAAGGATCTTCCACCCGAACTGCATCAATTGATCGAACCGAAGCCTCGGCAGGGTCGCCCGCAGCCAGATATAGAAGAAGAGGAGAAAGTAGACCTTCAGGAAGAACCAGACGAACGGGGGGATGAATTCAAGAAATTTAAAGGGGGCCTGCCACCCCCCCAGAAAGGCGGTCGTCGCGATCGCCGAGACGATGATCATGTTGGAGTACTCCGCCAGAAAGAAGAATGCGAACCGCATTCCGGAATACTCCGTGAAGAATCCGGCCACCAGCTCCGACTCGGCCTCCGGAAGATCGAACGGGATCCGGTTCGTCTCGGCCACCGCTGCAATCATATAGGTAACAAACGCGACAGGCTGAAAAAGGATGAACCAGTAGTGCGACTGGGCTTCGGTCATCTTCACCATCGAAAGGGACCCTGCCAAGAGGATCGGCCCCACCAGAGAGAGGCCGAGGGGGAGTTCGTAAGAGATGACCTGGGCGGCCGAGCGAAGCCCGCCCAAAAGAGAATACTTGCTGTTCGACGCCCACCCTCCGAGCAGGATGCCGTAGGCGCCAAGCGAGGAGAAGGCGAGGATATAGAGAATGCCGATGTTCAGATCGGTAATATAAGGACGCAGCGTGATCGCTTGGTCGAGCCAGGGGATCGTGAGGGTGATCGGATTTTTCCCCCAGGGGATCACGGCAAAGCCGATCAGCGCCGGGACCAGGACCAGGATCGGGGCGATCGTGAAGATGATCTTGTTGGCCCCCGACGGGATGATGTCCTCTTTGAAGAAGAGCTTCAGCCCGTCGGCGATCGGCTGCAGCAGGCCATGCCAGCCGACCTCCATCGGGCCGAGGCGGTCCTGCATGTCTGCCAGGATCTTCCGCTCCAGATAGGTCAGATAAGCGACATGGAGGAGGACCACCCCCATGACCGCCGCAATCTCTACAAGGATGACGATCAGCCTCAGCGTGAGATTCACTTGCCTCCCACCGTGACCGCCTCGAGGGAGACCCGCCCCCTCTTGAACGAGGGGACGCCGGTTGCCGGATCGACCGCGACGTCGAAAAGGTCGATGATCCCGAAGTGTTCCGGATAAAACGCCATCCCGGCGGCAAGTTTCGCGGAGGGTTTCGCAAAGAGCGTCTTGGATCGATCCCCTTTTAAGTTCGTGACCCGGACCTCTCCTCCTTGGGGAATCCCGAGCCGCTCCGCATCCTCCGGGTTCAGCAGGAGCGCCCCCTCTTTCTGAAGAAGGAGAAGACCCTCGGCATAGGTCGAAAGCCTTCCGGAATGGAAAAGGGCCGGACCGACGATCAGGTCGAAGTGGCCGTTCTTCGGTTCAATCCGGCCGGGAGCGGAGTACCTCCCTTCAACATCTTCTGAAAACCCTCCCTCCATGTAGGAAGTCGCCCGCGCGAGCGCGTCGCCATCCGTCCCGGGCATCAGCGATCTCCATTCCATCGTAATCTCGGCCGAAGAGCGGTACGAAAGCGGCAGGCCGAGTTTGACCGAGAGTCTTGAGAGGATCTCCCAGTCGGGTCGGCTCATCTCGATCGGATCGATCGCCTTTCTCACCTTCTGGACGATCCCCTCCTGGTTGGTGAAGGTCCCATCCTTCTCGGCGTAACTTGCGGCGGGGAAGACGATCTGGGCCGCCTCGGCCGTCGCGGTCGGAAAAAGCTCATGGACGATCAGCAACTCAAGTTTTTCCAGCGCCGGCCGGACGATGCTGCTTGGGAGGCTCTCGACCACGTTTTCTCCAAGGAGGTAGAGCGCCTTGATCTCGCCTCGTGCCGCCGCCCGGAAAATTTCCAGCAGCCGGTAGCCCCCCGCCGGCGAGGGGATCAACCCGGGAAGGTACTCGGGCGCAACCCCCATCTCAAGCGCCCCCTGTTCGTTGTTTTCGTCGGCAAGGGGGATGATCGCGCGCCATTTTCGAGATCCCCCTTCCGCCGATAGCAGCAGCGCATCGAGGAGATTCATGGTCTCCCGATATCCGGACGCACTGTCGGTGATCGAACGGCCGAAGAGGAGCACCGCGCGCTGTGCGGAGCAAAGGAGGCCCGCGATCCGGCGAAAGAGATCTGCGTTCACCCCGGTCGCCGCCTCGATCTGAGGCCATGAGATCCTGTCGGTCGCGCGCGCCAGCGCCGAGGAGAACGCCCCTCCCCCGCTCTCCCGGGCCAGCGCCTTAACCAGCCCGAGAATCGCCGACCCTTCAGAGAAGGGATGGATCCCGACATGGAGCGATCCGGGGGAGTTCGCCGCGAGGCGTGGGATGTGGCTCCGATAGGGATCGGAGAGGTCGCTGTAAGGATCGATCGCGATCAGCTTAGCCCCCCGGCGCTTGACCGCCTCCTTGACCTTAAGCGCGACGATCGGATTGCTCTGGGCCATGTCGCCGGCGATGCTCAAGATCAGATCCGCCTGGAGAATCTCCTCGTACCTTCCGACCCGGGTGGTCCCGAACACGCGCTGCAGCGCGCGGACCGCGTTGATCCGGCCGAAGCGGGCCGAGGAGTCGATATGGTTGGTCCCGAGCGCCCGCATCAATCTCTGAAAGACGTAGAGATCTTCGTTGGTCAGCCGGGCCGAGGCGATCCCCGCGATCGCCCCTGGGCCATACCGCTGCCGGATGTCCAGAATCCTCCTGGCCGCTTCATTGAGGGCGAACTCCCAGGGGACATCGGAGAACGGCTGGTCCACGCTTTTCCGAACCTTCGGCCGGGCCAGACGTTTCGGATGGTTGGTAAAGCCGTACCCGAAGTAGCCGCGGGGGCAGAGATCGCCGTCATTGCGGCCAACCCCCATCTCGGAGGAGACGCGAACCACCTTCTCCTTGATCGTCTCCAGGGTGAGGGTGCAGCCGTCTCCGCAATAGCCGCAGATCGTCTCCGTCTTCTTCACCTGCCAGGGGCGGTAGTCGAACATCGAAAGGCGGGAGGTCAGCGCCCCCGTCGGACAGATCTGGATGCAACCGCCGCAAAATTCGCAGTCGAGCTCCCGATGCGCGAAGCCGCCGATCTGCGTGACCGTCCCCCGATCGATTGATCCCAGGGCATTCACATCCATCACCTCGTCGCAGTAACGGACGCAGCGGAGGCAGGAGATGCAGCGATTCATCTCCTTCTCGATCAGCGGCCCGAAATACTCCTTCTCGAACGCCCGTTTCCCCTCGGCAAAGCGGCTTCCCATCGGAGAGTACTGATGCCCGAAGTCCTGGAGCTGGCACGCTCCCCCCTCGTCGCAATCGGGGCAGTCAAGCGGATGATTTCCCAGGAGGAACTCCATCACCCCCTGGCGCCCCTCGATCACGCGCGGCGAGGAGGTCTTGACCACCATCCCCTCCGCGACCGGAGTGGAGCAGGAGGTCTGGAGTTTCGGCATCTTCTCGATCTCGACCAGGCACATCCGGCAGTTGGCGTCCGAGATCAGTTTCGGGTGGTAGCAGAAATGCGGGATGTCCGCTCCGACTCCTTTCGCGGCCGCGATCAGCATTGTTCCCTTCGGTACGACGATCTCCTGGCCGTCGATTGTGAGTCGGACCGTCTCCACCTTTGTGGCAGGAGGGGGTATCTGCCCCCCCTGAATAGTCGGCTGCACGCTCACCGCGCCACCTGCACACCCGCCGGCGCGGCTTCGCCGATCGAAACAAGGACGTTCGGCCTAAACGGACAGCGCCCCTCGGCAATATGACGTTCGTACTCGCCTCTGAAATGTTTGATCGTCGAGAGGACCGGCGCCACCTCGGCATCTCCGAAGGCGCAGACGGTCTTCCCTTCGATCCGGCGCGAAAGCGATACGAGAAGATCAATCTCCTCCGGTCCCGCCTCCCCCGCGTCGATCCGTCTCAAGATATTCAGCAGCCAGCCTGAGCCTTCCCGGCAGGGAGTGCACTTTCCGCACGACTCGTGCTCGAAGAACTGAAGGAGATTGGCCGCCGCCCAGACCATACAGGTCCGGTCATCCATGATCGTCACCCCGCCCGAGCCGAGTATCGATCCGGCGGCCGCCACCTGCTCGAAGTCCATCTGAATATCGAGCTGCTCCGGGATGAAGAAGGCGGCGGAAGCCCCTCCGGGGATGAACGCCTTCAGCGCCCGATCCTCTCGGATCATCCCCCCCGCGTAACCGTAGATCAGTTCGCGGAAGGTGATCCCCATCGGGATCTCGTAATTCCCGGGGCGCTTCACATGACCGGAGACACAGACGACCCGAGTCCCCCGGCTCTTGCCTGATCCGTACGACGCGTACCATTCCCCCCCGTGCTTGACGATGTAAGGGACATTGGCGAGCGTCTCGACGTTGTTGACGACGGTCGGCTTGCCGTAAAGGCCGTGGGTGGCCGGAAACGGCGGCTTGGTTCTCGGTTTTCCCCTCTTCCCCTCGATCGATTCAAGGAGCGCGGTCTCCTCCCCGCAGATGTACGCGCCGGCGCCGCGGTAGAGGAGGATCTCGTGATCGAAACCGCTCCCGAGGATGTGCTTTCCGAGATACCCTGCGGCATACGCCTCCTCGATCGCCTTTTGGATGATCCTCGCCCCCATCGCGAACTCGCCACGCAGATAGATGTAGGAGAGAGGGGCCCCGATCGCATAGGAGGCAATGATCATCCCCTCGACCATCTGGTGGGGATCATTCTCCAGGAGCTGGCGGTCCTTGAATGTCCCCGGTTCAGACTCGTCGGCGTTGCAGCAGAGATACTTTGGGCCGGGATGATTTTTCGGGATGAAACTCCATTTCAGACCGGTGGGGAACCCCGCCCCGCCCCGCCCGCGGAGCCCCGATTTCTTGATCTCCTCGGTCACCGCTTCAGGAGTCATCGCAAACGCCTTCTTCAGGCTCTCGTATCCCCCTCGTCTTCGGTACGCCTCGAGCGACCCGTCATAGCCCGGGGTCTCCATGTTCGCAAGGAGGATCTTCTCAAACTGAACTCCGCCCGGCGTCGTCTGCTGGGGGAAGCCGCGGGGCGACAGCGGTTGCGCCCCGTTGCCGGAGGCCGGGCAGGAACCCTCGGCAGGGACGCGCAATCTCCCGGAGACGAGAGCGGAGCGTCCTTTCGCCTTCAGGTCGGCGAGGATCCGGTCGATCTTCTTAACCGTCAGGTTTTCGTAGTAATCGTCGTTGATCTGCATCGCCGGAGCGGTCCCGCAGGCGGCGAGACACTCGACCGTCTTGAGCGTGAAGAGGCCGTCCGATGTCGTCTCCCCGATCCCGATCCCGAGGCGCTCCTTCAGGTGGGGGAAGATCGATTCGTAACCGACGAGCGCGCAGGAGAGGGTCCGGCAGAGCTGGATCACGAACTTCCCGACCGGCTTCAGATGAAAGAGCGTATAGAAGGTGGCGACATCGTAGACCTGTACCGGCGTGAGCCCCAAAAGGAGGGCGACATCCTCCATCGCATCTTCCGAGACGTACCCGACTTCGCGTTGCGCGACGTAGAGCGCGGAGAGGAGCGCTGAGCGCCGATCGGGGAATTTCGCGGCCTCGCGGCCGATCTCTGCCGCCGCCTGCTGGGAAAGGGTCTTCAGCCTCACGGGGACCAAGCCCCCTTCCGTATCGTCCTCATCGGTCCCACTCACCCCCTACGGGGTCTAAGGTGCCGAAGATCGTCACGATGTCGGCGATCATGTATCCGCGCGCCATATGATCGAAGGCGCCGAGGTGGATGAACGAGGGGGGGCGGATCCTAAAGCGGTACGGCTTGTTCCCGCCGCGCGAGACGATGTAGAAGCCGAGCTCCCCCTTCGGCCCCTCGGTGGCGCAGTAGGCCTCTCCAGGCGGGACCTCGAATCCGCGCGTAGCGAGCATGAAATGATGGATCAGCGACTCCATATCGGCCATGACCTTATCCCGAGGCGGGTAGGCGATCAGGGGGAGATCGGCCATGATCGGCCCCTCGGGGAGGAGGTCGAGACACTGCTTCACGATCCGGGCGGACTGACGCATCTCCTCCACCCGGATCCAGTACCGATCGTACGTGTCGCCGTTCTTCCCCAGCGGAATCTCCCACCGCATCTTGTCGTAGACGCCGTACGGCTCCGCCTTCCGCACATCGTAGGGAACGCCGGAGCCGCGCAGGACGGGACCGGTGCATCCGAAACTGACGGCATCCTCCGCCGAGAGATAGGCGATCCCCTTGGTCCGCGCCATCCAGATCCGGTTATTCTCCAAGAGCGTCTGGTACTCGTCGATCTTCTCCTCTAAAGTCGAAAGAAAGACGTAGAGGCGGTCGATGATCTCGGGGGAGACGTCGCGATCGACCCCGCCGATCCGATAGTAGGAATAGGTCAGGCGCGCGCCGCAGAGCATCTCGAAGAGATCCAGCAACACCTCCCGCTCCCGGAAGGTCCAGAAGAAAACGGTCATCGCACCGATGTCGAGCGCCTGCGTCCCGAGCCAGAAGAGATGGCTTGTGATCCGCTGCATCTCGGCGACCATCGTCCGGATGTACTCCGCGCGCTCAGGGATGGAAATCTTCAGCAGTTTCTCGACCGTCCGGACGTAGGCGTAGTTGTTCGTCATCGCCGCCACATAGTCGAGACGGTCGGTCAGGGGAATGATCTGGGGATAGAAAGAGTTCTCCGCAAGTTTCTCCACCCCCCGATGAAGATACCCGAGATGCGGGGTCGCCTTGACGACCTTCTCCCCCTTGAGGTCGAGGACGATCCGCAGCACGCCGTGGGTGGAGGGATGCTGCGGCCCCATATTCAGAAGCATGTCTTCGGTTCGCCGAAGCGCTACCCCCTCCCTTGCCTCCGCCTCTATGGCCTGCGTGGGGGCCTTCTCCATCTCGAAGATCCAGGAACGCCTCAGCTCCTCTTTGCTCTCGGCCACCTACAACTCCTGCGGAATGAACTCAAACCGGTCCCGCCACCCCTTCCCTTCCACCGGGAAGTCTTTTCGGAGCGGATATCCCTCGTCATACTCCTCGGGCATCAGGATCCGCCTAAGATCGGGATGGCCGACGAATCGGATCCCCATCATGTCGAAGACCTCCCGCTCCAGAAAATTCGCCCCCTTCCAGATCCCCGTCACCGAGTCGATCGCGCACTCCTCCTCGGGAACGCGGGCCTTCACCCGAATCCTGCGCCGGTGCAGGATCGAGTAAAAATGATAGACAACCTCGAAGCGCGGCTCCTCATTGGGAAAATCGGCGGCGCAGATGTCCGTAATATGATCGAACAGAAGATCCGGATCGTCGTGGAGAAATCGGGCAACGTCCAGAATCCGTTCGCGGCGGATCGACACCGTCCGCTCCCCGAGCGCCTCCGAGATATCGACGACAACATCCGAGAAGACTGCTTTAACCTTTTCCAGGGGGGCGTCAGCCAAAAAAATCCTTCCCGCCGCGTCGAACCTTCCGCCCGTTTTTCAGGACGAAAAGCGCTTAACGGCTAAAGACCTTCTCCTGCATAATCTTTTCTTGCAGCCTTAAGATCCCCGCGAAGAGCGCCTCAGGACGCGGCGGACAGCCGGGGACATATACATCGACCGGGATGAACCGGTCAACCCCCTGCACGACGCTGTAGGAGTTGTAGATGTTTCCCGAGGTCGCGCAGGAGCCCATCGAGATCACGTAGCGCGGTTCCGGCATCTGATCGTAGATCCGACGGATCACCGGCGCCATCTTCCGGCAGACCGTCCCGGCGACGATCATCAGGTCGGACTGTCGCGGAGATCCGCGGAACACGCCCGCCCCGAAGCGATCGATATCGTAGCGGGAAGAGACCGAGGCGATCATCTCGATGGCGCAGCAGGCCAGACCGAAGGTCATCGGCCAGAGGGCCGATTTTCGGGCCCAATTGACGACCGAGTCGAGGGTCGTCGTGACGATGTTGGCCTCCATCTGTGGGATTAATCCCATTCAAGCGCCCCCTTTTCCCAGGCGTAAAAATATCCGACCAATAGAACGCCGATAAACAGGAGCATCGCCGCGAGCGCGTGTCCGCCGAGTTGGAGGAACGTCACGGCCCAAGGATAGAGAAAGACGACCTCGATATCGAAAATGACGAAGAGCATCGCGATGATGTAGTAGCGCATGGGAAACATCTGCCGCGCATCGGTCAGGGGATGGATGCCGCTCTCGTAGGGATAGAGCTTTTCGCGATAGGGGCGGCTCGGCCGGACGAGATACCCGATCAGGATCGTGACCACCCCGAATCCGACGGCGATTGCCAGATAAATCAAAACCGGGAGATAGTTCTCCGGAAGCGGCTGCTGAGCCATTGGAGAAGCGATCGTAACAGAAGGGAAGGGAGGTTGTCAAAAAAGCCGCAGGAGTCATAACCTATCGGAAAACGGCCTGAATTTCAGTCCCAAGAGGCCTTGCCGACCCACCCCTTTGCTCTGGATCAGCACCTTGAAGATCGAGCCGATCCCCCCCGGATCGATCAGCGCCTTCATCGCGCGAAATCTCCGCTGTTCGCCCCTCTCCTCCGGCCCCCCCTCCATGAAAGCGGCTTGGGCGACCGGCTCCATCTCGGCAACGATCCCCAAGCCGATCAGAAAACTCGTCTGGTCCGTGAACCCCTCGACCTCCAGCCCGACCTCGCGACCTCCCTGGGCGAGGGCCGAAAAATCGACGTGGGCGGTCAGATCCTGGAGGCCGACGCGGGCATACGGATCGCTCGTGGCCTGATGGCGGTAGTAACCCATCAGCGTCCCTGAGGGGCGGAAAAGGAGCTCCTCGCGGGGATACCCATAATCGATGGTCACAACCCAGCCCCGGGTTAAGGCTGTCCCTACTTTTTTCATCCAACGGACAGCCAAGGGAGAGATCTCAAGGATCGTACGCCTCTCAAGGGAGAGCCCCTTCAGATACTCCTTCCGATGCTCTTCGGCCGGGGGGGAGAGGGGGCCCGTTTTCTCGATGAATCCTTCGGATCCGTCGGGCCGCTCTCCCCACTCGACATAGATCTCCCTCCACGGCGCGGCCGGCTCGACGACGAGGCGATGGACCGGAAAGGCGTCGGCCAGTTCGTTTGAGAAGCAGCAGCCCGAAATCGGGGGGAGTTCCTCGATCGAAGAGAGCCACCGGATCATCGGCGCAAAAGGCTTAAGAAGAAGGGCGGCCCGCTCCCGCATCCAGGGATCCTGTTCGATGAGGAGCACCTCCAGCCTCTTAAAAAACGGCTCCCCTTTCAGAGATTCGAGAAGATCGAAGGTGACGAGCCCTTTCCCCGACCCCATCTCAACCCAGGTGAACGGCTGATCGATCGGGGAAAGCCGCCCCATTTCCGTCACCTGCCGGCCGATCAGCATGCCGAAGGCAGGGTCAAGATTGGGGCTGGTGAAATAGTCCCCCTTCGGTCCGCTCTTCTCCCCGTGCGACTGGTAGTAGCCGAGGCCGGGGTAATAGAGCGCCATCTCCATAAACCGCGCGAAGGGGATCGGCCCGCATGAACCGATTTCCCGTCGGATCGCCTGAACTAGTTCCTTCTTCCCCTGCTCCATCGGGCGTACGATACTGCAACCGGCCGATCACGGCAATCGAATCGAATTAAGATATAATGCGCGGATGCCTAAGGGTCCTCCCCGCGGGATCGTCCTCTTTGCGCTGCTGCTCGTCCTTTCTCCTCCTCGTTTCGCCTCGGCGGCCCCGCATTACGAGATCGAGGCCTCTTACGAAAATGGCCGGATCTCCGGCCGGGAGACGATTACGTTTCAGAACAACTCGAAACGGGAAGTGGCCGACCTCTTTCTTTTTCTCTATCCGAATATCTACAAGAAAAGGGAGCGCGGGGTCGATGACGGTTTCTACAAAAAGATCTATCCGAAAGGTTTTAGCGAAGAGAGACCCGGGGAAACGATCATTGAGAGGATCGAAGTTGAGGGGCGGCCGGTCCAGATCGTGCCGGTGGAGGGGGGGGCGCTTCGCGGAACGCTCATCCGGCTTCCGCTCCCCAAGCCGCTCCCTCCAGGGGATTCGATTGAGATCGTCGTATCTTTTTCTACGAGGATCCCGGAAAAATTCGGCCCCATGGGCCGATTCAAAGACGCAGTCTATCTACAGGGGGGGTGGCATCCCTACCTCCCTTATTTCTCCAGAGGGCGCTGGGATTTCCGGACAGTCCCCGAGCGCTCCGATTTCGATGTCACCTTTACAATTCCGAAGGGGTGGAGGATCGCTGCGCCGGGGGGGGGGACAAGGGAGGGGGGGGCAACGGAGAGCGGCGCAACGGAGAGCTCCACGACCTACCGCCTCGACCACCGCGGCCTTTTCTTCCCTCTCGGCCTGATCCGGCAGGGGGTTTTGACGGAGAGGGAATCGGAGGGGGTTCCGCTCTCCTATCTCCACCTGAAGGGGAAGACAGGTTACGCGCAGAGGGTCTTGAATGCGGCCGCCGCGGCGGTCGCATTCCAGGCGAGGGAACACGGCCTGCCGCAGATCGAAAGGATTGCCTTTTCCGAGAGCTACCTCTTTGAAGAGTTGGCGGTCTGGGGGGAGGGACTGATTCTGGTGAGCAATCGGGCATTCAAGGTGTTCCCCCTTCTCGCCAAGTATCACGAGGCGGCGATCGCCCGGGCGGTTTTCATCGCCCTCTGGCAGAAGCGCCTCCCGACCGAGGAGGAGTGGGTCTGGGAAGCGCTCGCCGCGCTGGACACCGGCCGGTTCTTCGCCGAACGCCATACGGGGCGCGACTTAAAACGGCTCTTACGCCCGTTCGCCTTTTTGCCGATCGTCGATCAGATCCTCTATTCGCGCGAGCTTCCGTTGAGAGAACTCTACTTCGGAGAGATCAAGAGGCCGTCCGTCTATGAAAACATGTTGACGTTCAACAGGCCCCGGCTCGACGGGGGAGGAGTGATGCGGAAACTCTCCGCGCTGGCCGGCCCTTCGGCAATCGAGCGGACGGTCGCCGCGTATCTCGAGCGGCTCCGCCGGCGGGACTTCCGTCCCTTCCGCCGGGTCGCTGAGGAGGAGACGGGGCGCGATCTGACCGGTTTCTTCGGGCAGTGGCTCTCTTCCAATCCGTTGGTCGACTTCGGAATCGAGGAAGTCTCTTCCGAGCCGATGCCGCGCGGGGGTTTTAAGACCCGGGTCCTGGTGAGCCGGCAGGGGCCGGGAATCGAGCCGGTCGATATCCGCCTTCGCCAGCGGAGCGGCCGCTACGATGTGGTCCGATGGGAGGGCCTCTCCACGCGCTTTGAGGTGATCACCTTCACCCCTTCTTTAGTGTCGGTCGTGGAGATCGATCCCGACGGGGTGACAAACGATATCCAGCGATTCAACAACCGCGATCCGCACCTCTGGAAAGTCCTTCTGGACCGGTTCACTCTCAGTTACGATTTTCAGACGCGCGTCATCTCGTACAACGCGGGCTTCTCCTTCCAGCGCCTGTACGACGACAAGAATAATGTCCTCTTCAACGTCTTCTCCAACGAGCAATCGAGCGGCACCGCCTTGGAGTACGGCCATATCTTCCACTACAGCCACGGCGTCGCGTTTCGCCTCTTTTTCGAGAAGAGGGCGCTCGCAGAGGAGGGGCAGACCGGCCTTTTAGGGGTCGTCGGCGCCCGATACCGGCTCAGTTATCCGGGCGTCCCTTTCTTCGCTGGATACGTGCAGCAGCTGCTCGGCAAGTACCCCTCTCTGTCGCTGACCGGGGATGTCAACCAGCAGTTCACGGGAGGAGAGTACCGGCGGGTCGCCCTCCTCTCCGCCGATCTCCGCCGGACCTGGCGGATCTCAAATTTCCATGAGGTGGCCGCGCGGGTTTTCGCGGGCCATTCGGTGGGGGATCTCTTCGCCGGGAATCGCTTCTATCTGGGAGGAGAGAACGGGGTGCCGGGATACGAGCCGCTGACCTTCGCCGGAGAGAACCTCACGCTCGCCTCGCTCGAGTACCGCTTCCCGCTGATCTACGAGACCGACCTGAACCTGGGGACACTGATCATCGGGCATCTCCTCCAGGGGGTGATCTTCGCGGATGCGGGAACGGTGTCAAATGGTCATCAGACGTTCGACGTCGGGGAGTACAAGCGCGATGTCGGCGGCGGGTTCCGCTGGGCGGTTGATTTCTTCGGCTTTTACCCCTCGCTGGCGCGATTTGATTTCGCCTATCCGATCAATTCCCCGATCCCCAGAGAGCGGAAGATCCACTACTATCTATCCGTCGGCCAGCGGTTTTGAGTCTTTCCACCTTCTCTTCAGAAAACGCGGGAAAGCGGCTATAATTTGCGGCTATGCATTTCCAATCACGAGGAGGAATCATGAGGCTTCAGCACGTAATTCTGATCATCGCATTTGGGGTGCTTGCCGCGCCAATGGGGCGAGGTGTCATCCCCTTGACTCATGCGCAGGAGGTGCGGCCGCAGGATGAGTGCCTCCGCACCGAACTTACCGAGGTGAAGTGCAGGCTTCAGGCCTCCCAGCAGGCTCTTTCGCAGGCAGAGTTGCGTCTCAAGCAGACTGAGGCCGATCTCAAGGCCGAGCAGCGCAAGGGGATAGAGGAGAAGGCGGCCAATCTTGCAGCGCAACTGGAACAGATGCGCAGCCAGCTTTCGGCTGGCACCCGAGAGCGAGAACAGCTTGCAGGGAGGCTCAAAGAACTTGAGGCCGGCTTGGCGGTCTCCGAGAAGGCTCGGACTCAGACCGAAGAGGCTCGGAAAAAATTGGAGTTGGATCTGGCTGCCGGCACCACCCGTCTTGAGGAGGTGCGCCGCACGCAGGCCGCGGCGACTCAGGAGCGGGAGGGGCTTGCCGCGCGGTTAAAAGAGAGCGGCGAAAAATTGGCGGCCGCCGAACAGGCGAGAAGCCAGACAGACTCGCGCCTCCAGCAACTTGAGGCGGAGCTGAAAGGGAGCCAGGCAAAACTTGCCGAGGCGGCCGAGCAGCGCAAGGGGATAGAGGAGCGGCTTGCCGGAGCCGAGAAGGCTAAAAGCGCTGCTGAGGGGAAGATCGAGCAACTGGGAGCGGAGGCGCGCACCGCGCAGGGGAAACTGGTGGAGGCGAATGAACGGGCCGCGAAATCGGAGCAGGAGCAGCCACGCCTGCGAATGGATCTGGAGGCTGTTCGCAAGGAGCGGAAGGAGATCGCTGCCAGGCTGGAGACATCGAATGCCCAACTGGAGCAGACGCGCAGCCAGCTGACGGCCAGCGCCCGAGAGCGAGAGCAGCTTGCGGGGAGGCTCAAAGAGGTGGAGGCCGCGCTTGCGATCTCGGAGCAGGTCCGCCAGAAAAGTGAGACCGATCTCAAGGCTGAGCAGGCGAAAGGGGAAGAGAGGACCCGGAAGGTAAAGGCGCTCGAAGCCTCGCTTCAGGGGACCGAGGAGGGACAGAAGAGACTGAGCGCATCGGCGGCGGCGCAGGAGCAGCACCAGGCCCTTCAGGGACAGATTGACAAACTTAAGCGTCACCTGGACTCCAAAGAGATGGAGATCAATCTTCTCACGGGTGGGAGGGACTCCCTCTTTAAAAACCAGAAAGAGGCCGTGTCCCTCCTTGAGAAGGCGAGAGTGTCCCTTGCAACCCTGACTGAGGAGCGGGAAAAGTTGCAAGCCAAACTCAACAACCTGGAGGCTCGAGTGGCCCAGATCGCCAAGTCCCGCTTGCAGGCGCAGTCCCGAATCGAGGGGCTTGAGACCGAACTGAGCCAGTCCCAGTCCAGAGTAAAAAAAGTGCTCGAGGCCGCCCTTGGGCCGGTGGGGACCCAAAAAAAGGAACGGTGATTACTGCCGGATGGATGCGTCCGGCCGGCGGGAGAAAAAGAGTCCGTGAAGCGGAATGGTCAGGTTTCTGCCAGGGAGATCCGGTCCCGCCCCGACTCCTTGGCGCGATACATCGCCTCGTCCGCAAGCCTAAGCAGGTCCCGTTTGGTCTTGGCGTGGTCCGGGAAGGTCGCGATGCCGAATGAGGCGGTCAGGTGGAGAGAAAGGCCCTCCTTCTCCAGGAACGTCCGGTTCTGGATGGAACGCTGGACGCGTTGCGTGATCTTCACCGTCGTTTCGGCGTTCGTCTCGGGAAGAACGACCACGAACTCGTCCCCTCCGTATCGGGCGATGATGTCGACGTCGCGCAGGCTTCCGATCAACAGCTGCGCAACCTCGATGAGCACCTTGCTTCCGGCCAGATGGCCGTAGCGGTCGTTCACCTTTTTGAAATAGTCCATGTCGAGAAAGATCAGCGAGACCGTCGAGCCGTATTTTTGGCTCCGTCTGAGCTCGATATCGAGCGTCTGATCCAGATAGCGGAAGTTGAAGAGCTGAGTGAGATCGTCGGTCGAGGCAAGATCGGCCATCTGCTGATAGAGGTGCGAGCGATCGATCGCGATCGCCGCCTGCTCGACGAGCGCCTCGAGGATCTCCCGATGACGAGGAAGAAAGGCCCCTGGAGAGCGACTGAACATCTCGAGCACTCCGATTGTCTCCTTCTTGTTCCGGATCGGCACGGAGAGAAGGGCGCGGGCGGGACGGAACAGATGGGAAGATTTCGATGGATTCAGGTCGTTCAGCAGCAGGGCCGTCCCATTTCGCGCCGATCGGCCCACCGTTTCATGCCCGAACGGGAAGCGCGCCCCTTTCAAACCGGCCGGGAGTCCCTCCGCCCTCTCGATGTAGAATTCCTTGGTCGCAGAATCCAGGAGGAGAAGCGCCCAGGCGTCGGGAGCGACGAGGCGTTGCGCCTTTTCCACGATCACCTGCAGAACCTGCTTGAATTCGAGCGTTGAGGTGAGCGCCTTTGCGGCGTTGACGAAGAAGGAGAGCTCGCGGCGCGACTCTCGAAGAGCCGCCTCCAATCGGCGCCGCTCAACCACGCGGTCTATCGGTTGACGCGCCTGGGGCCTAGCGGCCGCAGCACCTTTTATATTTTCTCCCGCTCCCGCAGGGGCAGGTTTCATTCCGTCCCACCTTTCGGGCGTTGCGTTGCACGGGCGCCGGGATCTCCCCCCCGGGCCCTCGATTCATCTGGATCTTCTCGGGAACAAAGGAGGGGAGCCGCCGACCGTTCCCGCCCGCGACAGTCCGTTCCCCTCCACCGGGGCCGCGCGCCGACGCGGGGGAAACCATCTGGACGCGAAAGAGATGCTCCAGGGTGTCCGCCTTGATCCGATCCACCATCATGGCGAATATCTCGAATCCCTCTTTCTTGTACTCGGAGAGGGGGTCACGCTGCCCATATCCCCGCAGCCCGATCCCCTCTTTCAACGAATCCATCCCGAGGAGATGATCTTTCCACTGCGTGTCGATCATCCGCAGCAGGATCATCTTCTGGATGCTGGAGAGCGTCTCCTTGCCAAACTCCTCCTCCTTTTGGGAGTAGATCTCCCGGAGGCGGGTTAGAACCTCGTTGCGAATTGCCTCGGAACCGAGCTCTTTTAATGACGCCGGATCGATCCGAATAAAGAATCGGCGATGAAGGGTCTCCGCCAGCCCGACCAGATCCCACCCCTCTTCCCCCTCGGGGCAGCAGGCCGCGACCTCAGTCCCCACGAGATCCTCCATGAACCCCAAAATCTCCTCGGTCACGTCCTCCCCCGCAAGGATCTCCCGGCGCATCGTGTAGATCACCTCACGCTGCTTGTTCATGACATCGTCATATTCCAGCAGCTGCTTGCGGATGTCGAAGTTATGCGCCTCCACCCGCTTCTGGGCGTTTTCGATAGCGCGCGTCACCATCCGGTGTTCAATCGGGACCCCCTCTTCCATTCCGAGCCGGTGCATCAGCCCGGCGATCCGGTCCGAGCCGAAAATGCGGAGGAGATCGTCCTCCAGCGCAAGATAGAAGCGCGAGGTTCCCGGATCTCCCTGCCGGCCGGAACGCCCCCGGAGCTGGTTGTCGATCCGGCGCGACTCATGCCGCTCGGTTCCGAGGATGTGGAGCCCGCTAAGCGCGATGACCTTCGTCTTCTCGTCTTCACACTGGCGCCCAATCGCCTCGAGGAAAGCCTTTTGTTCCTCTTCGGGCGCTTCCGGGTTTTGCGCCAACCAGCGCTTGTAGAGGAAATCGGGGTTTCCGCCCAGCAGAATGTCGGTGCCGCGACCCGCCATGTTCGTCGCGATGGTCACCGCTTTGTAACGGCCGGCCTGGGCGACAATCTCCGCCTCTTTCTCATGATATTTAGCGTTTAGAACGCTGTGCGGGATTCCGCGCCGCTTGAGCATCCCGGAGAGCCGCTCCGACCTTTCGATAGAGATCGTGCCGACGAGGACCGGCTGGCCCCGCTCGTAGCACTCCTCGATCTCCTTGACGATCGCCTCGAATTTCTCCCGCTCCGTCCGATAGACCAGATCTGAGAAATCCTTCCGGATCATCGGTCTGTTCGGGGGAACAACGAGGACGTCCAGGTTGTAGATCTTAGCGAACTCGGGGGCCTCCGTGTCCGCCGTCCCCGTCATCCCCGCCAGTTTTTTATAAAGACGGAAATAGTTCTGGAAGGTAATCGTCGCGAGGGTCTGATTCTCCGAGGCGATCTTGACCCCTTCTTTGGCCTCAACCGCCTGATGCAGACCGTCGCTCCAGCGGCGCCCCGGCATCAGACGCCCTGTGAACTCGTCGACGATGAGTACCTCTCCGTCCTTGACCACGTAGTCGACGTCGCGCTTGAACAACACATGGGCCCGAAGGGCCTGCAGCATATGATGGACCAGCGTCATGTTCGAGAGGTCGTAGAGATTCTCGACGCCCAGAAGCCGCTCGGCCTTCGCGTTTCCGACCGAGGTCAAGGCCACCGTCTTGCTCTTCTCCTCCCACGTGAAATCCACCTGCTGGTCCACTTCGGCCTTCTTGGCCTCGTCCCATTCCGGCAGCGCGCGGATCCCCTTCAGCTGCGGAACGATCTGATTGACGCGGTAATAGAGGTCGGTCGACTCCTCGGCCGGCCCTGAGATGATCAGCGGGGTCCGCGCCTCGTCGATCAGGATCGAATCGACCTCGTCGACGATTCCGTAGTTCAGTTCACGCTGAACGAACGTCGCCGAGTCGAACTTCATATTGTCGCGCAGGTAGTCGAACCCGAACTCGTTGTTGGTCCCATAGGTAACGTCCGAACCGTACGCGACCTGCCGCTCCCCATCGGAGGAGTCGTGCTGGACCAGACCGACGGAGAGGCCGAGGAAGCGGTAGATCTCCCCCATCCACTGCGAGTCGCGTTTGGCGAGATAGTCGTTGACGGTGATGACGTGGACCCCCCGCCCCGTGAGCGCGTTGAGATAGACCGGGAGCGTCGCCACCAGCGTCTTCCCCTCTCCCGTCTTCATCTCGGCGATCGTCCCCTCGTGAAGGATGATCCCCCCGACGAGTTGGACGTCGAAGTGCCGCATCGACAGCACCCGGCGCGACGCCTCGCGGACCACGGCGAAGGCCTCGGGGAGGAGATCATCCAGCGCCTGATGCGCGAGCCGGGCCTTAAATTCCTCCGTCTTGGACCTCAACTGCCCGTCCGAGAAACGCGAAATCTCCGGCTCCAGGACATTGATCCGGTCGACCAGCGGCGCCATGCGCCGAAGCTCGCGATCGTTCTTGCTCCCGATGACCTTTTTCAGAAAAGTCGAGATCATGGCCGGTTTAGTATAGCAGAAAGCCCCTCCTCGCTCTATGCGCCTCCTTGCGCCGGAAGCAAAAAAAACCCGGCACGGAGGCCGGGCTTTAAAAAAAGGGAAGAGGGGTTAAGAAGCCTTCATGACGTTCGAGGCCTGCGGACCTTTCTCTCCCTGAACAACGTCAAATTCGACGGCCTGACCCTCGGTCAGGGTCTTAAAACCGTCCCCCTTGATCGCTGAAAAGTGGACGAAGACGTCTCCTCCGTCCTCCCGTTCGATAAACCCATACCCTTTTTTTTCGTTAAACCACTTTACTTTCCCTTTCACTCCCATTCCCCCCTCTTCCTCCTTCAAACCTACCTCTGGTAGGCGTTTTGCCAACCTCCGAAGGTGTTCCCTCCGGAGACTCCATTCCGGAAAGGCGCGCGCGCCCCCCGGCCGTTCAGTTCATAATGTATCCCAGCGGATTGACCGGCGTGTTCCCGACATACACTTCGTAATGCAGATGCGATCCGGTAGAGAGACCGGAATTCCCAACCCGCGCAATCAACCCCCCTCTCTTCACCCTCTGTCCGACAACCACCTCTATCCGCGACAGGTGGCTGTATGAGGTCGCCAAACCGTGCCCGTGATCGATCCGGATCATCTTCCCGAGAGCGGTGTCGACTCCGACAGAAGTAACGATCCCGTCAGCCGAGGCGATGACCATGGTCCCGGCGTCGGCGACGATGTCAAGTCCGCGGTGCATCACGATTGTTCCTGTAAAGGGCGAGACCCGATGGCCGAACCCCGAGGAGACCCATCCTTCCGTCGGCCAGATGGAAGGGGTGGATGCCCAAATCGCCTTCCGATTTTTAATCCCTTGGATCAGATCGGCGAGACTCCGCTCCTGCCGATGCGCGAGATCGCTCAACGTCGTCACCTCTTCTCCAAGCAATCCCAATAAAAGTTCAGGATTGTTCCCGGCGCGGGAGGTGCGATCCGCCCCGCCCCCCTTCTCGTCCCTCTCTTGGGTTTGTGGGTCTCCGCCTACCCCCATGGGGGGGGAGGCGGGGACCTCGCGAGGAGGCCCCAGGTCGGTGATCTGGCGCAGCTTGAGGTCGAAATCGCGGACCCTGGCCATCTGCGCCTTCAGCGCCTCCAGGTTTTTGGCAAAGAAATCGATCTGCTCGCGCTGTCTCCCGGTCTCTTTTCGAAGGGACCGCAGTTCGCTCATATCCCCCAACATCACGAAGAAATGAACCAGGAAGACAACAAGCAGAACAGCCGCAAAGGAACAGAATCCGAGAAGATAGCCGACGGCCCGTCTGGAGAGTGCGAACCGGTAGGGATTTTCGGTGGGGCTCGGGAGGATCAGGATCGTGTACGAATCTTTATCCGCCATACGGAAAATTCCTCTCAAAGGAGCGCGATGCTAGCACACGGTTTTTAGAACTGTCAAGAATGGCTGAAAAAATAGCAGATTTGCGCGTTCTGTCAAGAAAAAACCGGAATGCCGCGCGGGAGGAGCGGTTTAAGCGGGCAGGAGTCGCACTGGGGCGTCTTGCGGCAGAGCTCCTTCCCCACGCGAACGATCAGCGCATGGTATTCATTGAACAGGGCGCTCTTTCCAGGAAGCCGATCCTCAAACAGCCTCCGGATCTCCTCGTAGCCCGCGTCCAGCCGGGCCACTCCATGACGGGAGAGAACGCGCCGGGTATAGGCATCGACCACAAAGACCGGGCGATCCAGCGCATACAGGAGGATCGAGTCGGCCGTCTCCGGCCCGATCCCCCAGACTCCCAGCAGCTGTTCGCGGAGCCGGCGGGTCGGAACGGCCCCCATTTTCTCAAGATCCCCGCCGTACTCCTTAAAAAAAAATTCGAGAAACGCCGAAAGTCGCCGCGCCTTGACATTGAAGTAGCCCGAGGGACGGATCAGGCGGGCCAGCCTCGCAAGCGGAATCGAATGGAGCCTCTCGGGAGTGAGAAGCCGCTCCCGCTTTAAGTTCGCGAGCGCCCGCTCCACATTCTTCCACGATGTGTTCTGGGTCAGAATGGCTCCGACGATCACCTCGAAGGGGTTGTCAGCCGGCCACCACCCCTGCGCCCCGAACCGCTTGTAGAGCCGCCGGTATGCCTCTGCGACAAAGCGCCCAGGGCGGAGAGGGAGCACTCTGGGCGCTACTTTCTCTTGGTAGACTCGCGCAACCATTTCAGATATTCCTCGGAACCGGAAACGATCGGAAGCGCGATGATCTCCGGAACGGTATAGGAGTGGAGCGGCTTGACGGCGGAAACGATCCGATCAAAAAGGGCCCTGCGGCTCTTCATGATGATAAGGGCTTCCGTCTCCCGGGAGACCTTTCCCTCCCACCAGAAGATCGACCGAACAGAGGGGACGATATTGGCGCACGCCACCAGCCCCTCTTCGACGAGCCGGTTGGAAATCTTCTCCGCCTCTTCAACGGTCGGCGTCGTCACAAGCAGAACGATCTCATCCAGCATGATATACTCCCCTCCCGAACCATCCCCGGCCATGCGCTTCTTCTATCATTTCGGGCGTTACCTCCAGGCGATCAGCCTTGCCTTCATCCTCTATGTCCTGATCTCCTCCGCCTACTTCGGCAAGGGGATGGGATTTCTCTTCCTCTGGACCATCATCGGAATGGTCATGTTCCTGATCGGATGGCTCTTCCAGACGGGAGGAGCCCGCTGACCAGGGCGAGGGCGCCCCTCTTGCGGATCTCTCCCACGGCGGTCGAAAACGATTTTCCCCCGCAAAGAAAATCAAAAAACGGCTCGGCCGCCTCAGGGCTGCGCCCCAGCAGCAAAGAGCAGAGACGCGGAAACCGATAGACCGCCTGGGCCACCCGGGCGGCGGTCCGAAGATCGGCAATCAGAGGCTCGAGGCGGCGTGGATATTCCTGGGGGCGGCCGTAAGCGGCAGCCTCGCCGGCCAGGCGACCGGAGAAGAGCGCCTGATAGATCCCTTCGCCAAAGAATGGGTCGGCGAGACCTGCCGCATCTCCGGCAAGGAGGATCCGCCCCGTCGCGGGTGGCCGCCGAAGGATCCGATGGACCGGAATCGGGTGCCCCTCCGCGGAGGGAGGCCTCCCAACCTCTCCTCCCCATTTCCTGAGCGTCTCGGCCGCAAAGGTAGAAAAAAGTCTCCGCAGGTGCCCGACCTTCCGGGGCGACTCGTCGAAGACTCCAATTCCAACGGAGGCGCCGCAGGCGTTCGGAAAGGCCCATCCATAACCCCACGCGACCGTGGAGACATCGATATAGATGGTCGAACGATCGAACGTGCCTCCGAGGACGGCCTCGAGGGCGGGGACTCCCGCGATCGGCCTCAACCCAAGCGAAACCCGGAGGGCGCGGGCGACCGCAGAATGCGCCCCGTCCGCGCCGATCAGGTATTTCGCGCGATAGGTTCCCCTCCCGGTCGTCACTTCGACGAATCCTGACCTCTCCCGGATCGCGCGTACCTCTTCCTCTTCATGGACGACTACCCCAGCCCTCCGCGCCTCGGAGGCGAGATGTGCGTCAAAGAGCGGCCGCCGAATGACGTAGGCAAACGGCCGATGATAGGTCATCGAGAAGACCCTCTCCCGGTGCTTAAGTACGGCCTTGCAGATCGCCGACTCGATGATTCGCTCGGACCCCGGAGGGAGAAGGGGGAGGACACGAGATGAGAGTCCACCGCCGCAGAGTTTTTTTCGCGGATGGCTTGCACGCTCCAGAGCGAGGACCGAGGCCCCCGCCTCGGCGGCGGCGCGGGCGGCGGAGGAGCCGGCCGGCCCCATCCCGGCGACGATGACGTCGAAGACTTTCATCTTACCCCTCAGGCATCTCGACGATCCGAACCTTCAGTTTCAGAGGCTCGCCGTTGCGGAGGACCGTCACCTGCACCTCCTTCCCCACTCGCGTTCCCGCAACGATCGTAGGGAGCCTCCGCATCCGATCGACCCGGTGACCGTCGAACTCCACGATGACATCTCCCCGTTCCATTCCGGCCCTGGCGGCCGGACTCTCCGGCAGCAGATCGGAGACCAGCGCCCCCGCGTCGCTCGGAAGAGCAAACGCCCTCTTTAGTTCGGGCGTCACCTCCTGGATCAGCACGCCGAGCCAGCCTCGCACGACCCGGCCGCCGCGCATCAATGCCGAGATGACCCCTTTAGCAAGAGTCCCCGGAATCGCAAAGCCGATCCCCTGGGCTGTGGGGTTGATCGCGGTATTGATCCCGATGACCTCTCCCTTAAGATTCAAAAGCGGCCCCCCCGAATTCCCCGGATTGATTGAAGCGTCTGTCTGAATAAAATCGTCGTATGGTCCGGTGCCGATTGCTCGGCCGAGCGCCGAGACGACGCCGACCGTAGCAGTCTCCTCTAGGCCGAACGGGTTTCCGACAGCGACCACCCACTCACCTACTTCGAGCCGCTCCGAATCGGCGATCTTAAGAAAGGGGAGTCCTTCCCCGGAGATTCGGATGAGAGCCAGATCGGTCTTGATGTCGCGTCCGACGACCCTTCCAGAAAGTTCTCGGAGATCGGAGAGCCGCACGAGAACCCTCTCGGTCCCCTCCACGACATGGCTGTTCGTAACGATCAGTCCGTCGGAGGAGATAAAGAATCCGGAGCCGAGCGTTCTCTGCGGTCGTGAGGGGTGGCCCTCCGGAGGCTCCGTAAGCCGGAGGCTGACGACCGCGGGCGCCGATCGTTTGACGATCTCTTTAAAGGTCAGGGGATCGGAAGCAAGGAGGAAAGAGGCGGCAAGGAGGAGTCGGGGGAGAAGCCCCCCCCCTTCCGCCTCATTGCCCCACGGACCAGCCGATCCCATACTCGGTGAGGAGCGTCGTAATGAGGGTGAGAGAGTTGGTGAAGAGGAGAAGACCGATCGCCACCAGCACAACGCCGGAAACCTGCGAGACGATCCAGAGGTGCCGCGAGGCCCTTCTGAGGAGGGTGAGGGTCGTCGCGATTCCCAGGCTCATTAAGAAAAGGGGGAGGGCAAGCCCCGCCGAATAGGCGGTCAGAAGCGAAATCCCGGTCCCGATCGATCCCGAACTTCCGGCAAAGAGGAGGATTGAGCCGAGGATTGGACCGACGCAGGGGGTCCATCCGGCGGCGAAGGCGATGCCGACCAGAAAAGATCCGAGGTAGCCGGCCGGCTTGCTCTTGAAATGGAACCTGAGATCGCGCGAGAGAAAAAAAGGTCTGATCAGACCGATCAGATAGAGGCCGAAGAGGATGATCAAAATCCCTCCGATCTGCCGGATCCTCCCCTGGTAGTGGAAAAAAAGCCGCCCGAGATAGGTCGCCGAGGCGCCCAAAAGAATAAAGATCAGAGAAAAACCGAGGATGAACGCCAGGGAGTTGAGGATCGTAATCTGCCGCGACCGGTTCCCGCTGCCGGATGCCGAGAGCTCTTCAAGCGAGAGACCGGTCATATAGGAAATGTAAGAGGGGATGATCGAAAGGACGCAAGGGGAGACAAACGAGAGGAGTCCGGCAGAGAACGCGAGAAAGATCGAGACATCGGTCGGGGACATCACGCCGAAATTTTAACAGAAGAGTGGGGGAGCGTAAAGGCGCTTGTATTATGCCACCACATCTTGCACTCCGGGTTCTGTTCAGTCAAGAACTGGATCGGGGACTTCAGGCCCAAGGCCCAATGGGGACGCTCCCCGTTGAACCAGAGCAGGTAGTCGAGGAGTGGCTCATTGAAGCGCTCAGGCTCAAGCAACGCGTCCTCATGGAAGTCCACAAACTCCTCCTTTAGCGTACGGTTGAACCGCTCCTCGTGGGGATTCATTCTCGGCGTCTTCGGGTCGGTGTGCCAGTGGGCCTGGTGGAGCCTGCGGAGCTCCGCGTCAAAGTGCTTCATGAACTCAGATCCGTTGTCGGTGAGGACGTGGTCTATGGGATCGGGGAAGAGCTGACGCACGAGGAGGAAGAAGCCCTGGGCGGCCGCGCTGGCATGGCTGGTGGTGGCCCAGGCCAACCCGAACCGGGAGTACAGATCGGTGAAGGTGAGAATGTAGC
>CAZSHZ010000096.1:0-33155 GCA_964606955.1 uncultured Nitrospirota bacterium | reverse complement strand
GCAGACCAACGCGAGCGGAGAGAAGGCCTCACTGGCAGGGGCCGCGGCTGAAGATAAGCACGTGGTCCAGAATCTCTCGGATGAGAATAATGAGAGGCTCCTGAAGAAGCAGGGTGCGGGCCAACTGCCAACGGTCCAGGGACCGCAAATCAAAATTGAGCCGCCGGTGAAGGAAGGAACCCGGATGCCGAAGTAACCGTGTATGGCATGCACGAAGGGGAGGCCCCGCTCACGGCGGCCTCCCCTTCGCATACTGGGGCTCCTCCGGTTTCGTTCCGGCCGGAGCAGACCGTTCAGGCAAGCGCTAGGGTCCGAGGACAACGATCGGCACACTGACGTCCAGCTTAGGGTCGCCGGCATTGTCCTTGCCGTCGCTGCCAACGCTATACAGCCTCCCTCTCTCGGCATTCCACAGCATCGGGAGGCTTGTAAAGGGATCATAAAAACTCGGGCCTGCCATGGCAATCCGGGCGAACAGCTTCAGCCGTTGAGACGGATCCCAAAGGCGGACTTGGAGGCTGACCAAACGAAGACGCGCGTCAGTTTCTAACATCAGTCCGGCATAGTGATTCCAATTCGGCTTCGACCCAGTGGCCAGGATATTGTCAAAGGGATTCACGAAGTAATCGAAGACCGTTCGCGGCGGCGTTCGGGCAAAGTTATAGAGCTTCGGCAGCGGGTTGTTCGGAATCCCAACGGCCTTGATCGCGGCTTCATAATATCGAGCGTACGCGTTGAAGGTCTTTTGCTTCGGGAGGGGCATGCTCGTCAGGACATGGATCAGGAAGGAACGCTCGACGCCCGCTTCCTGTGTGAGCTCTCGCTCCACCGTCTTGACCTGGAAGACAAACTCATTTTGCATCGGCCAGCGCAAGGAGCGTTCGACTTCGTCGAGCGGCCGTGCCAATCTCGTGAGGCGCCGTAATGCCTGGGGGGCTAACTCCCGCCGATTCAGCAACCCGGACAGGACCGCCAGATCCTCATTGACGGCGGCGGTGGCCATCAGCTTGATGGGAAGGGTTTTCGCTTGTCCCAGGACCGCTCGCCACGCGCTCAGATCCCTCTCCAGCCGATCGACCCCCTCCTCCATCTTTTGGGAAAATCCCTCCGCGAGGTACAGACGGTGCGCCACCAGGATCTGGGCACAATCGGGGCTCTGGAGATGGCCGTACCCCATATCCTCAAACGGCATCGTGAGCCATTGCCGATAGTGGTTCACGAGGGCGTTGTGCTGCGTCAGCCAGGTCTGAAGACGACCCGTTTCTTTCTGGAAGTGCGTGACCGGGTCAGAAGCCTCAAACCACGCTCCCGTGTCGTGTGTCCCCCCCGCAAAGCGGAGCGATGATCGGGATTCCGTGCCCTTGTCATAGCACTGGTCGCTCTGGGCGCGCTCTCTCCCCTGCCACCTCTCATAGCCGGTCTTGACGGGATCGCGCGACGCGCCTGAGCCGATTCCGAGGAGAAGGAAATACCCATTCTTGCTGGGCTCCTGGACGGCGCGGGGGGCAGGAATCTGAGTCAGGGCTTGAAACGCGCTCTCGGGCTTCTCTTCGATCCCGTACCACCAGAGCGCGGCGATCGCACAGATCAGAAGCGGGATGGCAAGACCGATCGTGAGGAAAAACACAACCGAGCGCAAAACCGACCAAGCCGCCGCCAGGCCACTACCGATGAGGACCGAAAACCGGTGAAGCAGATAGGAGGCCCTGGACGGGCGGGCCCTTCGGATCGTGCGAAATGGCTCCCTCGTCGGGATTCTGGGTGGGATTCCTTGCCTGGGAGGCTTTTGGAATTCAGAGGCCATAACTTCTTCCGCCGGCGGAGGCGGCGGAGCGGGGGGCACCCAGACCTCGGGCGGGACCGGGACCACCGGGGGCTCCTCGACTGTCTCCTGCACCGGTGGGGCAGCGGATGGAGGCGGCGCAGGCGGGGCCACCGTTTCGAAGGAAAGCGCTTTGAGACTAAATTCCACAACTTTTTTCGCAAGGGAAGGCGTCGGAGCAGTGGGCACACGGACTTCGGGCTCGACCGGTGCAACGGGGGGCTCCTCGACTATGTCCTGGACCGGCGGGGCGGCGGGCGGCGCCGTTGCGATCACCTGCTCTTCGACGAAAGGCTTTTGGAGGCCCGGCTCCACCGCCGAGGTCACCGGCATGTCCGGCTCGGGGGATGAAGCCGCTTCGACTGCCGGCTCCATGAGTTGTTCCTGGGGTTGTTCTTGGACTATGGGCTCCGCCGGTTCCTCCTCACGCAGAGGCAACGAGGCGGGCTCCATTCGGTTGACGTTCGGGAAGGGAACTCGCTCCTCCGCCACCGGGGTGTCCGGCGAGGTGATCGATCCAACCGGCTCGGGGGCGTCAGCCTTCGTCGCCTCGTCTACCTGCAGGCGCAACAGAGCGGGCTCCGCCCAGTCGTCCGGCTCGGCCGGAACCGGTGGGGCGGCTGGCGGCTCCGTCTCGAACAGCGCTTCCGCCGGTAGAGGCGGCGGTGCGGGCCCAAAGAAAGGGGCCAACCGTTCGGCAACCGTGCTGGTGGGGGCCAGTGATTTGATGTTTTCGTAGAGCTCGGCAGGAAGGGTGGACAATTCCGGGTCGGGGCGCCTCAAGAGCGCATCAACAGCTTTCCCGTACTCCAAGACCGCCGCCTCGTGATCGCCTTTTTCTTCGTACGAGCGGCCGAGTAACTCGAGCAGCGCCACGCACGTGGGATCAACCGCCAGGTAGTCGCAGATCATAGACTCCGCCAGCGCATAATCCTGGGCTCTCATGGCCGCCGCCGCCAGAAACTTGATCTCGCCCCGGGCAGTCGCCAGTTCCCCGCGTTTCAGGTGAAGCACAGCGAGCAACCGGCATACTTCAGGGTCCCCCGGAGTTGCGGACAAAAGTTCTGACAGAACGGATTCTGCTGGGCCATACTTGCCGGCGTCCATGTGCTTGATCGCCTGTTGCAGCAAGGCTTTCGTCTTGTCGACTTTCTTGTCGGGTGTCTTATCGCGTGGCACGGGACAACCCTTCAGGACGGGAAAGAGGCTTTGAGCTTCGAAACTTTCTCCGTCCTCAGTCTAGCACGGACGGGCGGCACCAGTTGCCGTGGCACACCAGCCATCATCAATCCGCAACGGCTGATGGATTCGCTGGCCATGGCTCCGGCTCGGTGAAGTAAGAGGCTAGCCAATCTTTCAACAGCGGGCAACATTCTTAATGGATCACGAGGCAGAATGGCGAGGTGGCTGAGTACGAGAGGAACGTGGACGTCCGATCCCACGAGATCGTTTGACTATCCTTTTCCCGCATCCAAGACCTCGCGCACCTTGCACACCAGAAGGTCGGGGGTAAAAGGCTTTTGGAGAAAGGCGGTCCCCGGGTTCAGGACGCCGCGGTGGACGACGGCGTTCTCCGTGTAGCCAGACATATAGAGCACTTTGAGGTTCGGGCGCGCGGGCACCAGCCGGTCGGCCACCTCGCGCCCGCCCATCTGGGGCATCACCACGTCAGTCAACAGCAGATGGATCAGGCCTGCGTGCTGGGTTCCGATCAACAACGCCTCAATGCCGTGCCGCGCCTCCAGCACCGTGTAGCCATGCAGCCGAAGCGTGTCGCGCACCAAGGTCCGTACCCCCGGTTCGTCTTCCACCAGCAAAACGGTCTCCGTGCCGTGGGGCAGTCCGGCAGGGGTCGCGCCTATCTCGATGGCTTCGACGGTGTCGTAGACCCCCGGCAGGTAGATTTTGAATGCGGAGCCCTGCCCAAGTTCGCTGTACACGAAGACGTAGCCGCCGCTCTGTCTGACGATCCCGTAGACAGTGGAGAGCCCCAACCCTGTTCCTTTCCCCTGCCCCTGGGTTGTGAAGAAGGGCTCGAAGAGGTGGGACTGGGTCGCCGCATCCATTCCGCATCCGGTGTCGCTCACCGCGAGCATCGCGTAGCGGCCGGGCACGACCACTTGTCCATGGTGGTAGAGATCCTTGATCTCGACGGTCTCGGTCTCGATGATGAGCTTGCCCCCCTGGGGCATGGCATCACGGGCATTCACCACCAGGTTCATGATGACCTGCTCAAGCTGCCCCGGATCGGCCTTCACAGGTCCCAGCGCCGGATCAAGCGCGGTGACCAGATGGATATCCTCGCCGAGCAGGCGCTGCAGCATTCCTTCCATCGTGGCTACGATGGCGTTGAGATCAAGCACTTTCGGCATGAGCACCTGCCGACGGCTGAAGGCGAGGAGCTGCTGGGTCAAGGAAGCAGCCCGTTCTCCCGCCTTCTTAATCTCCTCGATCTCGCTGCGCAGCGGGTCTCGCTGACTCAGGCCTTTGATAATGAGCTGGCTGTACCCCGTGATGATCGTTAAGAGATTGTTGAAGTCGTGGGCGATCCCGCCCGCGAGCTTCCCCACCGCTTCCATCTTCTGCGCCTGAAGGAGCTGCTCCTCGGTCAGCCGCAGGGCCTCCTCGGTCCGCTTGCGCTCGGTAACGTCACGGGCAATGCCCAAGGCACTGACCACGCGTTCATTCTGGCGTTGCGGCGTAACCGTGAATTCACCCACGAGATAGTCTCCCGACTTCGAGAGCACGCGCAATTCAAACACGGGGGGCGTCTCGCCGTGAAGGAAGACGTTCTGGAATATTTCCATGGCGAGCGGTAAATCCTGGGCATGAATGATGGGACCGATGGATTTGCCGATCCACTCCGCGCGCGGCCACCCGGTGAGGGTTTCAAACGCGGGGTTCAGGGAGGCAATCGTGCCGTCGGCGGCGATGGTGAAGATCGCGTCGCGGGCGCTTTCGACAAGAGAGCGATAGCGTGCTTCAGACTCCCGCAGCTCTTGCTCCGCCCGATCGCCCTCGGTTATGTCAGCCATTGTTCCGATCCCTGGTGGAACCACCGTTGGAGGAGTGCCGCACGTTAGGCAGGAAGGTCTCGAATCGGCTGGTGGGGGTGGGGTGAGTGACGGGTTTCGAACCCGCAACCTCTGGAGCCACAGTCCAGCGCTCTGCCCTTGAGCTACACTCACCGTCTAAAAAGCCCGTCTCTATCACTTTTGCGGCAAAACGGTCAAGCGTGGTCCCCGAAGGCTTTGCCTTCGGGGTGTAAGGCGCTATGATTATCGCATGCTTGATGCGGTCGAGGAAATCTACCGCCTCGTTCGAGGGGGGTTTCCGCATGCGGATCTCTACCTTGTCGGGGGGGTGGTCCGAGATCTTCTTCTGGGAAGAGAGAGGAAGGATCTCGATTTCGTGATCCGCAAAGTCCCCGCAGCCGACCTTGAACGTCTCCTGGCCTCCCACGGCTCAACCGTGCTCGCCGGAAAGACTTTCGGAGTCTTCAAATTCACCCCTCGGGGAGACGAGGGAGAGATCGATATCGCCCTTCCGCGCCGGGAGGAGTCGATCGGAGAAACGGGGGGGTATCGCGATTTCGAGGTCCAATCGGATCCGAATCTCCCGATCGAGGAGGATCTGGCCCGGCGCGATTTCACCATCAATGCCATGGCGCTGAGGCTCCCCGAGCAGACCCGGATTGACCCTTTCGGAGGGGCAGCCGATCTGAAAAAAAATCTGATCCGCGCGGTCGGAGATCCGATCGCCCGCTTCTCGGAGGACTACACGAGACTGCTGCGCGCCATCCGCCTCGCCTGCCAACTCGACTTCGCGCTCGAACAAGGGACCGCCGCGGCCCTTCGGCAACTGATGCCTCAGATCAATCGGCTGCGGGCAGACGGGACTTACGTTGCTCCACGTGAGACGGTCGGGAAGGAGATCGTCAAGGCCTTCGCATACGACCCCGCGAAAGCGCTCGATCTGCTCGATGAGAGCGGCGCGGCGGCGGCGCTGACCCCCGAGCTCCTTCCCATGAGGGGCTGCCCGCAGCCGACAAACTACCATTCGGAGGGGGACGTCTGGACCCATACGCGGCTTGCCCTCAGTATGCTTACCGCTCAGCCCTTTCGTCTGGAGTTTCCCGAGGGGTTCGATGCCGAGACGGCCCTCGCGGTCCTGCTGCACGACATCGGAAAACCTTACACGATCCAGACCCCCCAGGCGCACGGCACCGATCGGATCCGCTTCAACGAGCATGACCGGGTCGGCGCCGACCTCGCGAAAAAGATCTGCGAGCGGCTGAAACTCTCGCAGTTTCCCAAAGGAGATCGCCTGCACGTCGACTGCGAAAACCTCGGATGGCTGGTCGAAAAACATCTCCTGCTGGTCCACGGCTCGGTCGAGGAGATGAAGGGGACGACTCTCGAAAAATATTTCTTGAGCCGCGAGCGTCCCAGCCGCAGCCTTCTCAAGGTAATCTTCTGCGACGGGAGCGCGACCATCCCCGAAGGGGGAGGAGCGATGCTGAAAAGTTACGGGAGGCTGCGCGAGCGGCTGGCCGAGATCACCAAGGAGAAACAGACGGCGCCCTCTGGGCTGCTGTCGGGTGAAGAGGTCATGGAGGCCCTTTCACTCCCACCTGGTCCCGAGATCGGCCGCGCGCTTGCCGCGCTGCGGGAGGAGCAGTTGTCGGGAAGGATCAAAACCAAGGAGGAGGCAAGAAAATTTCTGCGGAACTCAACCGCCCCGGACAAATGAGGCGTTTCTGAGGTTGTCTCCCGTCCAGAGGATGTAAGGGAGGCCGACGCCGTCCAGGGCGAGGTTCGGGGCAAAGGCCTGCGAGGAGCTCTGGTTTTTGGTGATCTGAATGTTCGGGAAGGTCGTCCCGCCGTCAGTGCTCCTGGCAAAGTAGATGTCGTAGGCCCCCTCCCTCCGGTCCTTCCAGGCGATCCCGATATTTCCCGCCTGATCGATTGCGATGCTCGGGTTCTCGCGGTCGTTCTGGACAGAATTTGCTCCGAGCGGCGGCGGATCATTGACCACGATGCTGGGACCGAACGTGGAGCCGCCATCCGTGCTCTTAACTAGGCGGATCTCACGAGGCCCCCCATTCCTCGGCCCGTCGACCCAGACGATGTAAGGATTCCCGGAAGGATCGACCGCGATGCTCGGATTGTTGGCAGCCACGTTCCCCTCAACATCATCCACCCGCTTCGGAGAGGTGAAGGATCTCCCCCCGTCCTCCGTCTTGGCAAAATAGACGTCTCGTCCCGTTGTGGCGCTATCGAAGATCCAGGCGAAGTAAACCTTTCCGTCCCCCAGCGAGGCCATCGAGAGGCTGTGCTGGGCCGAGACGTTCCCCTCGGTAGTCACCGCAATGATTTCCGAGAAGGCGGCATCGTTGGTGCGTTTCTTGCGCATCTTCAGGTTCTGAAGTTTTTCATCGTCACTGTTCACCCTCCATCCGGCATAGACCGTCCCGGAGCCGTCCACCGTCAACGCGGGATTGAAGTTGTCGCTCCCGGCTTCGGAGAGCATCACGGGGGGAGAGAAATTCTCTCCATTGGCATCTCCTTGCGTAAAGAAAACCTCTCCCGGAGGATTGAGAATCACAGCCTTCTCGACCCAGACCACATAGATCTTCGATCCCAAGGGATCAACGCCGACCGAGGGATTTTCCCGGACCTTTTCACCTGGAGTGGAATTCAGGAGCACCGGGGGGGAAAAGTTGTCCCCGCAGTCGGTGCTCATAAAGAAAAGAACGTCGTCCCGGGCAGTGGAGGTGGTATCCTCCGTCCAGACCGCATAGAGTGCGGTCCCGGACGATGATGAACGCGCGGCCAGACCGTGAAGGCCAGTTGCATAGGTCTGAATTCTTGAGCCCGTTTTCACCACAATCGGAGTGGGGGGAAAGGTCAGAGCGGATCCCAGGGTCAACGTCACGGTGGCGGTCCCGCCGGCCGCCGGCCCGGAGAGGGTGGTCGCCCGTACCGTCACCATGGCGGAGGTGCCGCAGCCAAAAATTGTTGGAGCGGTGTAAAGCCCGCCCGTCTGCCCGATGCTCCCGCTTTTCGGAGAGAGCTCGTCGATCGACCATACTACGGCGACCGACGATCCGCCGATAGACGCCGAGAACTGACGGCTCTCGCCCGGCTGCAGAGTCACTGCCGCCGGGGAAATGGTGAGGGCCCGCGAATTCTGGGCATCGCCGCCCGAACCGCCCCCCGAGCAGCGGACGACCACGACGGCCAAGAAAAGGGCGGCCGCAAGGGCAGCCGCGATGCGAAGGGGGATCATCGGGTGCAATTATAGCAAAAAGCCAGAAAAATCGGCGGCAAATGGGCGGGAGGACGCCTAGGATGCATTGACGGGGTTTCGGCGCCGATGTTAGGATGACCAAGACTCCGCGATGCAATCGGATTACAAGTTGACACTTAACCTCCCCCGGACCGATTTCGCGATGAAGGCGAACCTCCCGCAGAAGGAGGAGGCCCTCCTTTCCCGTTGGGGCGGGGCGGACCTTTATCGGGAGATCATCGGCTCGGGGAGAGGACGTCCGCTCTACCTCCTCCACGACGGCCCGCCGTACGCGAACGGCCACATCCATATCGGACATGCGCTGAACAAGATCCTCAAGGACATCATTGTCAAATCGAGGACCATGGCAGGGTTTGCCTCCCCCTATGTCCCCGGCTGGGACTGCCACGGCCTCCCGATCGAACACCAGGTGTTAAAAGAACTCGGTCCGAAGAAGGAGGGGATGAGCAAGAGCGAGATCCGGCGGCTCTGTCGGAAATACGCCCAAAAGTTTATCGACATCCAGCGGGAGGAGTTCCAGAGGCTTGGTGTCTTCGGCGATTGGGAGAACCCTTATCTGACGATGCGCCCCGGGTACGAGGCGGAAGTCGTCCGCCAATTCGGGAAGGCGATCGCCGCGAATGCGGTCTACAAGGGGAAGAAGCCGGTCCTTTGGTGCCCGGTCGACGAGACGGCGCTCGCCGAGGCGGAGGTCGAGTACGCGGAGCAGACCTCCCCGTCGGTCTACGTGAAATTTCCGGTCGTGCAGTCAGAGGGACGTTTTCCCGAGGAGGCGTCTGTGGTCATCTGGACCACAACGCCCTGGACCCTCGTGGCCAATCAAGCGATCAGCGTTCACCCCCGCTTTGTGTACCGTCTCGTTCAGACACCTGCGGGCGAATTGATCATCGCGCAGGATTTGATCGAGGCCTGCATGAAGACCTTCGGCTACAAACCCGCCGATTATAAAATCACAGAGGGTGCATACGCCGGCCAAGAACTCGTTGAAGACAGACCCGTTCTCTGCCGGCATCCCTGGCTCGACCGAACCATACCGGTGATCTGCGGAGAGCATGTCACGAAAGATCAGGGAACCGGCTGCGTCCACACCGCGCCAGGGCACGGCCAGGAGGATTTTGAAGTCGGTAGGCGATATGGCCTTGGCGTTTACTCTCCAGTCGATCATCAGGGTAGGTTCACAGGGGAGGCCGGAGTTTTTGCCGGTCAAAAAGTCCTTGATGCAAACCAAGCGATCATCGCCCTGCTTAAGGAGCGGGGTGCTTTGCTCAAGGCCGACACGACTACACATTCCTATCCCCACTGCTGGCGCTGCAAGAACCCGGTCCTCTTCCGCGCCACCGAACAGTGGTTCATCTCGATGGGGGACGATGCGGAGCATTCGACCGAATCCCTCCGGGGCCGAGCCGTCGACGCAATTCTGAAAATTGGAAACGCGGGGGGATGGATCCCTCCCTGGGGACGCGACCGGATCCTCGGAATGATTCAGACGCGACCCGACTGGTGCATCTCTCGCCAGCGCGCCTGGGGGGTCCCGATCGTCGCCTTCACCTGCCTGGACTGTCAAGAGCCGCTCATCACTCAACAGGTCGCCGATCACGTCGCCGATCTGATGGAACGAGAGGGGGGGAGCGACATCTGGTTTGCAAAGCCGGCCGGCGAGCTCCTCCCCACGGGGACAACCTGCAAAAAATGCGGCGGGAGCCGGCTTGAAAAAGAGGATGACATCCTTGATGTCTGGTTTGAATCGGGAGTAAGCCACGCGGTAATCTTGAAGAAACACCCCGATCTGAAATGGCCCGCCGACCTCTATCTGGAGGGATCGGATCAGCATCGCGGCTGGTTCCACAGCGCGCTTCTCACCTCGCTCCTCTCCTACGGGGAGGCGCCCTATCAGGCGGTCCTGACCCACGGCTTCGTGGTGGACGGCGAGGGAAAGAAAATGTCGAAGTCGGCGGGAAACGTCGTGGCGCCTCAGGAGATCATCCAAAAGTACGGCGCGGAGATCCTCCGGCTCTGGGTCGCGGCCACCGACTTCCGCGAGGATGCGCGGATCTCTCCCGACATCCTCGCCCAGCTCGCCGAGGCCTACCGGAAGATCCGGAACACCTGCCGGTTCCTTCTCTCCAATCTCTACGATTACGACGCGAGCCGTCCGACAGCCGATGGGGATCTCTCCGACCTCGATCGGTATGCGCTCTCCCGTCTCCATCGGCTGATCGAGAAGATCCTCCGCGCCTACGAGGAATTCGAGTTCCATCTGGTCTTCCACGCCCTGACCAATTTCTGCGCGAACGACCTCTCTTCCCTCTACTTCGATATCCAGAAGGATCATCTCTATACGTTCGCCGCAACGTCGCGCGAACGGCGGGCGATTCAGCGGGTGTTGGCCGAGACCGTTGTCTCCCTCGCAAAGTTGATGGCCCCGATTCTCTCGTTTACCGCGGAAGAGATCTGGGCGCATCTCCCCCCGGGTCTTGCGCAAATCTCAAGCGTCCATCTGGCCCCCTTTCCCCAGGCCGACTCCCGCTGGATGGATCCAGCATTCGCGGCGCGCTGGGAGCGCCTTCTGACGGTCCGAGCGGAAGCCACCAGAGAACTCGAGCGGGCCCGACGGGCGGGAATGATTGCGGCATCGCTTGAGGCGAAAGTCACCCTCCACGCCCCTTCGGAGCTTTTACCGTTTCTTAAGCCCCATGCCGAGCTCTTGGCTCCTCTCTTGATTGTCTCCGCCGTCGAGCTGAAGCCGACCTCCCGGCCCGCGTTGGCGGTCGAGGTAGAGCGGGCGCCCGGAAAAAAATGCGCCCGCTGCTGGAACACCTCCGAGTCGGTCGGCGATCTTCCGGACCATCCCCTTCTCTGCTCCCGATGCGCGCCGATCGTGCGGGTATGACGAAAAGCGCGATATTGACGTGGGTCGCGGGGGGCGTTATTCTCCTCGACCAGTTCACGAAGTGGTCGATCGACCGGTGGATGCGGCTTCATGAGTCGGTGGTGGTCATTGAGGATTTCTTTTCATTGACCTATATCCGAAACCCCGGGGCGGCATTCGGTCTCTTCTCTCAGATCGGCGCGTTGCGCACCCCGATTTTCCTGGCGATCTCTCTGGCGGCCCTTGTCGTCCTCACGCTCTTCTTCTTCCAAACGCCGCGCGGCGAGACGGCCACGCTGATTGCGCTCTCGCTCCTTTTCGGTGGAGCCATCGGAAACCTGGTGGACCGGCTCCGCTTTGGAGAGGTGATCGATTTTCTCGATTTTTACGTCGGTCAGTACCACTGGCCGGCGTTCAATGTCGCCGACTCTGCGATCACGATCGGGATCTCCTTGATCCTGGCAACCGCGCTCCCTTTTCGCCGTCACCCCTCCGGGGCACTGCTCCGGTCATGAGGCGCGGGTGAAAAGACCGGACCTCAAACGATCGGATCGGTTCCTCAACCTGGCGCTGGCCGCCTATGACCGAGGCAACTGGCTCTCTGCCCTTCAGCATCTCAAACAGTCGATCGACACCGAGCCCTCATTTCTCCCTGCCTACCACGAACTGGCCGAACTCTATGTCAGCCTAGGGCGTCTCGACACGGCCCAGCAGGTCGTGAAGCGATCCCTCTTAATCACCCCGGACGATTTCCAAAGTCTTCTCTTGATGGGAAACCTTCTTCTCGCGCATGGGGAGTGTAAACAGGCGCTGGAGATCTACCACCAACTGGAAAAACGTGAGGCCGGAGAGCTTCTTGTGGACCTCCTCCTGAATATCGCTCTCGCCTATCATGCGAAGTCCGACCTCAAGTCGGCGGAAAATTACGCGCGACGGGCGATCGCGGCGGACCCGGGCTATCCGGAAGCGCAAGAACTGTTGGGAAAGATCCTCTTTGAGGAAAACGAGATGACCGGGGCCGAGGCCTCTTTCCGGAGAATCTTAAAGACGGAGCCGCTGCATCCCACCGCCCATCAAATGCTCGCCATCATCTGCTCAAAATCACTCAGATGGAAGGAGGCGGTTCGGGGGTGGGAAACGGTGATCCGGATCGATCCCGAAAGAGACGAAGCGGTGCGGGAGCTGGGATGGGCCCTGCATATGACCGGCCAAGACGACCGCTCCGAGACGATGTTGCGGCGCGCGATCGCGATGAACCAAGAAAACCTCCAGGCACGGATCGATCTCGGCGCCGTCCTCATGGGCCAGAGGCGCTTCGATGAGGCGCTGCGCGAGTTGGAAATGGCGAAATCCGCCGATCCGAGCAGTCCGCTGCTGGAGAACCTGAAATCCCAGGTCGACGACCTGCGCCGCTCCTGCCCGCCGCAATAGCCTGTCCTCGTGTCGTCCCCCACATCGGTCCTGGTCGTCCCTAAAGGCCAGGCCGTCGAGCGTCTCGACGTTTATCTGACCCGACAGGGCCTCCCTTTCTCTCGCTCCCAGATCCAACGCCGGATCGAGGAGAAAACAATTACGGTCGGAGGCCTTCCAACCAAACCCTCCTACCGGATCCGTCCCGGGGATCGAATCGAGATCGCGACGGTCCCTCCCAGGCCGCTGAAACCGGAGCCCCAGGAGATCCCCCTCGCCATCGTTTATGAGGATGAAGATCTCCTGATCGTGGATAAGCCGGCGGGCATGGTGGTCCATCCCGCGCCGGGGAATCCGAGCGGGACGCTGGTCAACGCCCTGCTCCATCACGTCAAGGTGCTGGCCGTCCCGCAAGCGGGCGGTGGAGAGTCGGTGATCCGCCCCGGCCTGGTGCATCGCCTCGACAAGGAGACCTCCGGCCTCCTGGTCGTGGCAAAAAATGAGCGGGCGATGGCCGGCCTCGTCAAGCAGTTTAAGAACCATACGATCGATCGCCGGTACCGTGCGATCGTTCATGGTCATCCGGCCCCGGGCCGGGGAAGAATCGCGCTCGCCATCGGCCGCGATCTTTCCGACCGAAAGCGCTTTTCGGCAAGGACGGCGTCCCCAAAAGAGGCGGCGACCCGATACGTCACCGTGGAAAAGTTCTCGGATGCCTCGCTGGTCGACGTCTATCCCGAGACCGGGCGGACACACCAGATCCGCGTCCATTTCGCCTCGATCGGCCATCCCGTTCTGGGCGATCGCACCTACGGCGGACGCCGCCCAGCCCGCCTTCCGATCGAGGTCTCCCGGCAGATGCTCCACGCGGCGGAACTCGGATTCATCCACCCGGGGACGGGCGAGGAGAAACGGTTCGCCTCCCCTCTTCCGAAAGACATGCAAGCGGTCCTCTGGGCCCTTCGGGTTCCTTGACAGTAAACGGATCAGTTTTTATAATGATATATACCAAAGGTGTATACCGATGGAGAAAATCTCAGCCTACAAAGTAGGGGAACGTATCCGGACGATCCGGGGAGGCCGGACGCAATCGGACTTTGCTCGGATCCTTGGAGTGAAAAAGCAGAACTACATCAGCCGCTACGAGCGCGGGAGGATCCCGTCTCCCGATCTCCTCGTCCGGATCGCTTCGATCGGCAGGACTTCCGTCGATTGGATACTGACCGGTAAGGGGAGAGGACCCAAATCGAAACGGCGCATGGCCCGCGCCGGTTGACACCCCTTTCTCCTCCTGTTTATTATAAGCAGATCGCCTTTCCTATGATCCAAGAAACCGAAAAAATCTGGATGGACGGGCGGCTTGTGCCCTGGAAAGAGGCGCAAGTGCACGTGCTGACCCATTCCCTCCATTACGGCCTGGCGGCATTCGAGGGAATCCGTTGCTACAAAGGGGTCCATGGCCCGGCGATCTTCAGGCTTGCGGAACATATCCGCCGCCTCTTCTCATCCGCCCATATCCTGATACTGAAGATCCCCTACTCCAAAAAAGCGCTTGAGGCCGCGGTGGTGGAAACGGTGCGGGTGAACCGCCTCCGATCCGGGTACATCCGGCCGATCGCATTCGTCGGGTACGGTGACATGGGGCTTTATGTAAATGAGAACCCGGTGCAGGTCGCAATCGCCGCGTGGCCCTGGGGGACCTATCTGGGAGATGAGGGGCTCAAAAAGGGGGTGCGCGCCCGCATCTCTTCATTCACGCGCCATCATGTGAACATCAGCATGACGCGCGCCAAGGTGACTGGATACTATGTGAATTCCCAGTTGGCCAAACGAGAGGCAAAAGAGACCGGTTTTGATGAGGCGATCCTCCTGGACATCGACGGGTATGTGGCCGAGGGGCCGGGGGAGAACATCTTCATCGTACGCAACGGGGTTTTGAAAACGCCCCCCCTCACTTCGATTCTGGAGGGGATCACGCGGGACTCAATTTTAGTTCTTGCGCAGGAGCGCGGAATCCCGGTATCATTTGACAGATTTACCCGCGACGAACTCTATATCGCTGAGGAGGCATTTTTCACGGGCACCGCTGCGGAGGTGACGCCGATCCGGGAGGTGGACGGCAGGCTGATCGGGGAGGGAAAACCGGGGCCCCTGACGCGAGCCCTGCAGAAGGCCTTTTTCGATGTCGTCCGCGGAAAGGATGACCGTCATCGGGAGTGGCTCACCACGATCAATATCCTCCCCGCCGGACGGAAAAGATAAGAGAATGGGCGGCATAAATTCTACTGAAAAACCGGGCATGCCTACCTGGCCGGCAGACAGGTCTCGACTTCTGATTGCGGGAGCCCTAATCCTCGCCGCCCTGACGATCTCGCTTGCCTCGTCCCCGGGCTCCTCTGAAATCCTTTCGCAGGAGAGCCCCTTCTATCGGGAGGAATGGAAAGAATTGAACAGGGCCATCAATTCACGGGTTAAAACTTTCGAGGAGGTCCTGGGGGGACAGGATTACTTCAAAAAGAGGGACAAGGTGATGGGAGTCCTGGCCCGTGTCGATACCGGCCTCGACTTCGATCAGGAAGAGCGGGTCGCCTCATTTATCGCGAATGAAAGCCTGCGGCACGGATACGACCCGGAACTGATCCTCGCGGTGATCTCGGTGGAGAGCTCATTCAATAACTGGTCGGAGTCGCGGGCCGGCGCCATCGGGCTGATGCAGCTCTTCCCGAGCACGGGGCGCGAACTCGCCGAGATCGCCGAGCCGGCCTGGATCGACGGCGAGCCGCTGTACGACCCGTTCGTGAACATCCGCCTCGGAATCCAATATCTTCGCATGCTCCACGAGAAGTTTCGGGATCTACGACTCGCCCTTCTCGCATACCACTACGGTCCGGCGAGAGTGCTCCGCTGGCTGAATGGGGAGGGGGGAATCGAGCCCGCCTACGCCGCCCGCGTCCTGGAAACGTATCGGAACTACCTGCAGAAGAACACCCCTCAGAACCCGCAGACCAGTTAGATCGCCCTCGCCGGATTCGGCCCTTAACGCGACCGCCCGACGCCGATTCTCGGGCAGAGAGCGGCCAACTGGCAGATCGAGCACTTCGGGGAGAGCGGCGTGCAGATGTTCTGGCCGAACGGGACCAGAAGATCGTTGTAGATGATCCAGTGGCGGCGGGGGAGTTTCTCACGAAGCGCCTGCTCGGTCCGCTCCGGAGTTTTGGTCTTGACGAATCCGATCCGATTCGAGATCCGGTGGACATGGGTATCGACACATATCCCGGGCTTTCGGTAGGAGACCGTGACTACGAGGTTGGCCGTTTTTCGACCGACGCCCGGGAGGGTGAGGAGCTCGTCGATCCGATCCGGAACCTTTCCACCGTAGCGTTCTAACAGGAGACGCGAGATCTCCTTGATCTGTCCGGCCTTTCTCCGATAGAAGCCGACGGGATAGATCGCCCGCTCGATCTTAGAGGTCTGCATCTGTGAAAGGGCCTGCGGAGTGTCGGCCAGCGCGAAGAGTCGGGCGGATGCCCCGGCAGTCGTTTCATCCCGGGTACGCAGGGAAAGCACGCAGGAGATCAGGACCTTGAAAGGGTCGTGCGTCCGCTCGGCGATAACTCCGACGACCGGGAGATTCCAACGAGGGGCCCAGTTCTTTAAAATCCTGACGGCCCTGTTGATATCGATCGCCCTGCCTCGACGCACGGGCGTAAATTAGCATACGATCCTCTTTCGCGCTACCTTGACTTTTCGCAGAGCCGTCGCCTATTCTTCCCGACACCTCGGACGATGAATCCCTTGACCAATCACCGCCTCTTAGAGATGTCGGACGTCTGGGCTCAATATCGCGCCGATCTGACCGAAGTCGAAAAAAAGATCCACGGCAATCTCGATTCGGTGGTCCCGCTGATCAACCAGATCGGATCGTATCTCCTCCGTTCCGGGGGGAAGCGAATCCGCCCCCTTCTTGTCACCCTCTCAGCCCGCCTCTGCGGGCCGCACCTGGAGGGGGACCGGGTTGCGCTTGCTGGGGTGGTGGAGTATATCCACGCCGCGACTCTTCTGCACGACGACGTGATTGACGAGGCGGACATCCGCCGCGGTAAGGCTTCCGCCCGCAGCCTCTGGGGAAACCATGCGAGCATTCTGGTGGGAGACTATCTTTATGCCAGGGCAGTCGGCGAGACGGTCACGCTCCAAAACCCAGAAATCAACTACATCCTTGCGGACGCATGCCGGAAAATGGCGGAGGGGGAGACTCTGCAGTTGATCGGCGCAAACGATCTGGCCACGACGGAGGAGACGTACCTGAAGATCATCGAATTGAAAACGGCCTCGCTTCTCTCGGCGTCCTGCCGGATCGGCGGGGTGGTGGCAGAGGCGTCGGAGGAGCGAAAACAGGCCCTGGCGGATTTCGGCTTGGATCTCGGGATGGCCTTCCAGGTGGCGGATGACATGCTCGACTATGCGGCCGACGATACGAAGCTCGGGAAGTCCCTCGGTAAAGACCTCAACGAAGGGAAGATGACGCTTCCCCTGATCCATTTTTTAAAGACCGCCGCTCCGGAAAAAAGGGGGCGGGTCGTCTCGCTGCTCCGAAGGGAGAGATTCGCGCCGGAGGATCTCCGCAACATTCTCGAGTTCATGGAGGAGGCGGGATCGATCGTGTACGCGCTCGATCGCGCCCATTCCTACGTTCGCCGTGCCAAAGACCACCTCGCCTGTTTTCCCCACAATACCGAGCGCCGCGCGCTGGAAATCGTGGCAGACTACGTCATCATCAGGGATCACTGACCCTCCTCCAGCGAGCAAAGCAAGCGAGAGGGGAAGGCTCCATCCGGCTTCTGCCGGTGGAGGGGGCGACGCTTGGGGTAAAAGCCCCTCCTATAGACGCCCCCTGCGCTTAGGGTTATCTTAGAAATATCAAGCTCAGCACGGTCATCCCTACGCTCAACGAGGTGAACAGAGTGGAGATGTTGCTGAAAGATCTCTGCGCCCTCCCGGCGGAAGAGCGCCCCGAGGTCATCGTTGTGGACGGCGGGAGCACCGATGGGACAGCCGAAGCGGCGCTCCGATATATCCCCAAGGTCTACTCTACCTCGCCGGGCCGGGCACGACAGATGAATCTCGGCGCCGCGGCCGCTTCAGGAGAGGTTCTCCTCTTCCTGCATGCGGACTCCCGGATCGGCGGCGCAGCACTTAAGGGGATCCCCGCCGCACTCTCGGACGGGGGCTGCGTCGGCGGGGCCTTCACCCTTCGGATTGACTCTCCCCGGCGCCTCCTCCACCTGGTCGCCTGGGGGGCAAGGGTCCGCGCAAGGCTCGGACTCCCCTACGGCGACGCCGGGCTGTTCGTCCGGTCGGACCTGTTTCGGCGGATCGGCGGCTACCGCAACCTCCCACTGATGGAAGACGTTGATCTCGTCCGCCGCCTGCGAGCTGAAGGGAGGGTGAGAATCCTTCCGGATACGATCCACACTTCGCCCCGCCGTTGGGAGGAGGAGGGAACCTTTCGGGTCACCCTCCGAAACCTCCTCTTTTTGATCCTCTTCCTGTTCGGCATCCCACCGAGATTCTTCGCGAGACATTATCCGGAGGTCCGATGACCCGGGTCACGCTCCCCATTCAGGGGATGTCCTGCGCCTCCTGCGCGCTTAGGATCGAGGAGGCGGCACGAAAAGTGGGGGGAGTCCGCTCCGCGTCGGTGAATTTCGCTGCGGAGGAACTGCAAGTCGAGTTCGATCCCTCACCCCCCCCGACCGCGCTCAAGGATGTCGTCCGTGCTGTCGGCGAGATCGGATATCGCGTCCCCTTGCGCCGAGTTGTCCTTCCGATCCGGGGGATGTCATGCGCCTCCTGCGTGGCCCGCATCGAGCAGGTGCTCGCCGAAACTCCGGGGATCGTTTCCGGATCGGTGAACCTGGCCGCAGAGGAGGCGACGATCGATCTCCTCTCTGGAACGGCGGATCTGTTGGATGCCGCGGCCGCGGTCCGGTCGGTCGGCTACGAGGCGATTCTCCCGAGCCCCGAGGGGGCGGGGGAACCGAGGGCCGCAGAGGCGATCGGGGATTCTGCGCCTGACGATCGTAGGGAAACCGCGCGCAGGTTTTCGGCAAAGTTTTTCGGTTCGCTCGTCCTGTCGCTCCCGATCTTTTATCTGATGTATCTCGCTCCGCCGATGCTGCGGCACGCTCTTCTGGGCGGGCTTTTGCAATTCGCCCTGGCGACCCCGGTGCAGTTTTGGGGAGGGGCTTCGTTTTACCGCGGCGCCTGGGCGACCGCCCGCCACCGGACCTCTGATATGAACACCCTGGTCGCCGTCGGCACCTCGGCCGCCTACTTCTACTCGGTCATCGCCCTTTTCGTTCTGGGGACCTCCGACCTCTACTTCGACACCTCGGCCGCGATCATCACGCTGATCCTTCTGGGACGGGCTCTCGAGGCGCGCGCGAAAGGGAGGACCTCCGAGGCGATCCGAAAACTGATCGGCCTTGCCCCGAAGAGCGCGACAGTGATCCGCGACGGGCAGGAGGTCGTGGTCCCCGCCGCATCGCTCGCCGTTGGAGATCGCATCCTCGTTCGCCCCGGCGAGCGGATTCCGACCGACGGCGTCGTTCTCGTCGGCGAGTCGGCGGCGGACGAATCGATGCTGACCGGCGAGAGCCTCCCCGTGGAGAAAAGGCCGGGAGATCGCGTCGTCGGCGGGACGCTCAATTCCAGCGGCCTTCTTCAGATCAGGGCCGAAAAGATCGGACGGGAGACCGTTTTGGCGCAGATCGTGCGGCTCGTGAAGGAGGCGCAAGGCTCCAAACCGCCGATCGCAAAGCTGGTCGACCGGATTGCCGCCTACTTCGTCCCGGCCGTCATCGGGATCGCGATCATCTCCGCGCTCCTCTGGCTTGCCGTCGGGCCGGAGCCCCGCGCAACCAACGCGCTCCTCCGTTTCGTGGCTGTGTTGATCATCGCATGTCCCTGCGCGCTCGGCCTCGCCACTCCCACCTCGATCATGGTCGGAATGGGGAGGGGGGCCCAACAGGGGATCTTAATCAGAAACGCAGAGGCCCTCGAGAGCGCGAATAGGATCGATACGGTCATTCTTGATAAGACAGGGACCCTCACCATCGGACGGCCCGAGGTCGTAGAGATCGCAGGGGACGACCCCCGCCGCCTCCTCTTCCTGGCCGCAAGCGCCGAACGAGGCTCGGAACACCCTCTGGCAAAGGCGATCATCCGTAAAGCAGAGGAGGGGGGGGGCGCGCTCGCGGAGCCGAAGCGGTTCCAGGCGCTTCCAGGTCTCGGGATCGTAGCGGAGGTGGAGGGGATTCCTGTTCGAATCGGGAGCGCGGCGCACCTTGCCGAGGCCGGAATCGATGTCTCGGCTCTGGCCGAAAAGCAGGAGCGGCTTTCAGGGGAGGGGAGGGGGCTCCTCTATATCGCTGCCGAGGGGAAGGTCGGACTCTTCGCGCTCGCCGACGCAATCAAGCCGGAGGCGCCCGCCGTGGTGGCGGGGCTGAAAAGGCTCGGCCTTGTCCCCGTCATGCTGACGGGAGATCTTCAGAAGACCGCGCGCGCGATCGCGCGTCAGGCGGGAATCGATGAGGTGCTCGCCGAGGTCCTCCCGTCGCAGAAGGCCGAGGTTGTGAGCCGGCTTAAGAAAGAGGGACGGAAGGTGGCAATGGTCGGAGACGGGATCAACGACGCGCCGGCCCTGGCCCGCGCGGACGTCGGGATCGCACTCGGAAGCGGGACGGATGTCGCGATCGAGGCGGCCGACATCACCCTGATCTCCGGCGATCTGCGCGGCGTCCTTACGGCGATCGAACTCTCCCGGGCAATGCTGAGAAACATCCGGCAGAACCTCTTTCTCTCATTCATCTACAACGTCTCCCTCATTCCCCTGGCGGCCGGTCTCTTTTACCCCTTCCACGGGATCCTGCTGGATCCGATCCTCGCCGCCGCCGCGATGGCCCTCTCTTCGGTGAGCGTCCTGGGAAACGCCTTAAGACTGAGATTTTTCAAGCCGCGGACGATCTGACCCCTCCGATTTTTCTTGACAAGAGTGACACTCTACTGTCAGCCTACCGGCCGAGAAAATAGTTCATGCCGAAGACCGACTCCGTCAAAACCGAGATCGTCTGGTCCCATTCCCGGCTCTCCACCTATAAGCAGTGCCCGCTGAAGTTCAAATTCTCCTATCTGGATCGGATCGCGCGCGAGGATGAGACGGCCGAGTCGTTCATGGGGAGTCTCGTCCATGAGACGCTCGAAAAACTTTACGCCGAACTGAAGGTGGAGAAGGAGAACAGCCTCGAGGAGCTCCTCGCGCATTATCGGGGACTCTGGGGAGAGCGATGGAACGGGCAGGTCCGGATCATCAATCGTGCTTTCTCCGCGGAGCATTACCGCCTCCTCGGCGAACGCTGCCTGACCGATTACTACCATCACTATCATCCGTTCCGGGAGTCGTACACGGTCGGAGTCGAGTACCGGATCGCGTTTCCCCTCGACCCGGAGGGGAGATATGTCGTGCAGGGGATCATCGACCGGCTGGCCCGCAGCCGGGACGGGGCCTTTGAGATCCACGACTACAAGACGGGGGGACATCTCCCGACGCAGGCCGAGGTCGATGCGGACCGGCAGCTCGCGCTCTATCAGTTGGGCGTGACGCGCCTCTGGCCGGAGGCGAAGGAGGTCCGGCTCATCTGGCACTATCTCGCCTTCGATGCCCAGATGCGCTCCACCCGGACAGCCGACGACCTCAAAACGCTTGCCCGGGAGACGATCGCGCGGATCGAGGAGGTCGAGTCCGCACGCGAGTTCCCTCCCCGGGAATCCCCGCTCTGCGACTGGTGTGCCTACCAGGACCTCTGCCCGGTCCGAAAGCATCTCTTCCATGTCGATTCGCTCCCCGCCTCCGAGCGGGCCTTGGAACCGGGCGCGGTGCTGGTGGAGCGATTCGCGGCCCTCTCAGCCGAGAAGTCGCAGATCGAGGCGAAGATCGAGAGAGCCAAGGAGGATCTTGTCGCATTCGCCGAGCGTGAGGGGATCTCGGTCGTGGCCGGATCCGCCTCGCGCGCCAGGATCTGGAGCAAAGAGGTCTGGCGTTTTCCGAAAAGAGAGGAGCCGGGGAGAGCGGATCTGGAGCGGGTCCTGCGCGAGGGAGGGCTCTGGGATGCCGTCTCTTCGCTCGATACGATTCAGCTCGACCGGGTTTTAGAGAGCGGAGATCTTAAGCCGGATCTGGTCGCAGAGATCACCCGGCTTGCCAGGCGCGAGCGGATGACCCGTGTCTACCTGGGGGATCGGAAGCGATGAGGTGGGAGACCGAGCGAGGCCGCGGGCTTTCCCCCTTCCGCCGGTTATCTCTCCAGCCCCGCCACCTTTAACGTATAGAGGTGATAGTAGAGGCCGCGGCGGGCCAACAGATCCTCGTGCTTCCCCTCCTCGACAATCCGCCCCTGTTCTATGACAAGAATCCGGTCTGCCTTCTGAATGGTCGAGAGGCGGTGGGCGATGATGAAGGTGGTCCGGCCGGACATCAATCGCTCCAGCGCCTCGGCCACCAGCGCCTCAGACTCCGTGTCGAGATAGGCGGTCGCCTCATCCAGGATCAAAAGCCGCGGGTTCTTCAAGACGGCCCGGGCGATGGCGAGCCGCTGGCGCTGGCCTCCGGAGAGGGCGAACCCCTTCTCTCCGACCTCGGTATCATACCCTTTGGGAAATTTTTGGATGAACTCATCCGCATTCGCCGCCTCCGCGGCGGCGACCATCTCCCTCTCGGTCGCGCCCGAACGGCCGAGAAGAATATTCTCCCGGATCGTCCCGGCAAAGAGGGTCGTCTCCTGCGGGACCAGACCCAACTGCCGATAGAGCGAGGCGAGCCGGACCGTTCGGATATCGCACCCGTCGATGAAGATGGCTCCGCTGGTGGGGTCGTAAAAGCGGTGGAGGAGATTGATCAGCGTCGTCTTCCCTCCTCCCGAGGGGCCGACCAGCGCAACCCGGGTTCCCAGAGAGATCTCGAAAGAGACCTCGTGGAGCACCGGCTCCCCCGGCTCATACTCAAACGAGACCTCCTTGAATCGGACCTCTCCGGAGATCAGCGGGAGTTCCACGGCATCGGGGGCGTCGGCAACCTGCGGCTTCTGATCGAGAATCTCGAAAATCCGCTCCGTGGAGCCGAGGGTCTCCTGGATCTGGGAGAAAACCCGTGCGAAAGATCCGATCGGCCCGGTGACGATAAATCCATACGCCACGAAGGCGACGAGCTCCCCCGGCGTCATCGCCCCCTTTAGGATATCCCGAGCGGCGTAGAAGAGGACCCCGGTCAGCCCAAGGATCCCCTCAAAAAGGAGGACCGGGCCGAATGCCGACATGATCTTTGCCCTCCGCATCGCCACCGAAACCGTCCGATCGATCTCGCGGCGGAAGCGATCCTCCTCCTCTTCCTCCCGAACGAACGATTTGATGATCCGGATCCCCGAGATCATCTGTTCGATCCGGCTCGTCACGTCCGCCATCGAATCTTGAAGCGTGGTGGAGATCATCCGGGCGCGCCGGCCGAAGGCACGAGCGGTCAACACCACAAGCGGGACGATCAGGAGGATCAGGAGGGTCAGCCGCCAGTTCAGATAGAGGATGATCGAAAGCCCGCCGACCAGCATGAGCGTCTGCCGCACCAGGTTCACCGGCATCTCGGAGGCGACGTTCTGCACAACCGCCACATCGTTGGTCAGGCGCGAAAGGATCTCACCGCTCCTTCGCTTGGTAAAAAACGAGAGGGAGAGGCGGGAGAGGTGGGAATAGAGGCGGACCCGCATATCGGCGACCAGGCGCTGTCCGACGTAGGCGATTAGGTAGTTGTGAAAGATCGAGACGACCGCCTGGCCGAGGGCCAAAAGGAGGAGCCCGCCCCCCAACAGCCGCAGCCGCGCCGTATCGTGACGGACCATCAGGGCGTCCACCGCGCCCCGGATCGCAAGAGGGATCGCCAACGTAAAAAGGGTGGAGATAAAGACAAGAGCGACCGCGGTGGCGAGGGTCCTACCGTAGGGGCGGGCGAATGAGAAGAGCCGTTTCAGATTTCCCGTGGACCTCAGCATCACCTCATCATATCGTCCGACCGATATTGATTTCAAATGATCCCTCCATTACGATAGATCGTTCGATGCCGGATGAGATCCTGTCAAAAGAATCCCAGCAGATGATCGCCGCGGTCTTCCGGAAGATGAAGGGGGGAGAGGCGCTTGCCGGCGAGCAGGAGCTCCTTGCGGAGGTTCTGAAGGAGCACCCAGAACTTGACGAATTCTGGGGGACGGAATTTGCGATTCATCCCCAAGAGATAAAAACCGCCGTCGGTGATCAGATCGTCACCCCGCTGGTCCATGTCGGTCTTCATCTGATGGTCGAGCGCCAGATCCTCCACGACGAGCCCGAGGAGGTGCGGCAGGTGACGGAACAGAGAACGGCCGAGGGGAAGAGCCGACATGAGGCGCTCCATGAAGTCGCCGGCATCTTCGGAAATCTTTACTTCAAGGCGGTGCGGCGCGGCCAACCGATGGAGGAGTTCGTCTATATCGAAGCGCTCCGCGCCCTGACGGCGGGCCGCTCCCCGATCCCCCCCACCGGTTGGGGCAATATCTGAGCATCCTGCCGGTCGCGCTCTCGGTCGTCGCCCTCTTCGGGATCGCCTATCGCACGTACGGTCGCTTTTTGCGCCGGGAATTCGACCTAGACGACCGCCGCGAGACCCCGGCCCGCCGGGTCAACGACGGGGTCGATTACATCCCGACGAAACTGCCGATCCTAGTCGCGCAGCACTTCTCCTCGATCGCCGCGGCCGGGCCGATCGTCGGACCGATCCTGGCCGGGCTCTGGTTCGGCTGGCTTCCAGCCCTCCTCTGGATCGTGCTCGGAAACATCTTCATCGGCTCCCCCCACGATTTCGCCAATCTGGTCGCATCGCTGAGGCACAAGGGACGCTCGATCGCGGAGGTGGTGAAGGAGAACATCACTCCGCGCGCCCACCTCCTTTTTCTCCTGTTCGTCTGGCTGTCGCTGATCTACGTCATCGTGGCGTTCACCGATCTGACCGCCTCAACGTTCCTGGCGGAAGGATACGGGCCCGGCGTCGCCACCTCCTCATTCCTCTACATTCTCCTGGGGGTCTTCCTGGGCCTGGCCTTGAACCGTTGGGGATGGTCGCTTTCGACCGGAACGGCGGTTGCGCTCCCGGTGCTCCTGTTCATCATCTGGTTCGGGCAGAAGGCCCCGATTGCCCTCCCGGCCTGGCTTGCGCCCAATCCGGCGAAGGGGTGGGGGATCGTGATCCTGGCGTACTGCTTTCTCGCCTCGATCCTCCCCCTCTGGATCCTACTGCAGCCGCGCGGCTATCTGGGGGGGTATTTTCTTTACGCGACGCTCGCGGTCGGGCTGGTCGGCCTCTTCTTCGGCGGCTACCGCGTCGCCTATCCCGCCTTCGTCGGCCTTCAGAATTCGAAGGGGGCGCCGCTCTTCCCGATCCTCTTCATCACCGTGGCCTGCGGCGCATGCTCCGGATTTCACGGGCTGGTCTGCTCCGGGACCTCCTCAAAACAGTTGGAGAAGGAAGGACACGCGCAGCCGGTCGGATACGGCGGGATGCTGCTGGAGGGGATGGTCGCGCTCATCGCCCTCGCCACGATCATGATGCTCGCGCCCGGGGACCCGGATCTTAGCCTCAGCCCCACGGAGATCTACGCCCACGGCCTTGCGCGCTTCGCCAATGTGCTGGGCGTCCCGATGGAGATGGCGGTCAGCTTCGGGCTCCTTGCCTTCGCGACGTTCGTATATGACACGCTGGACGTCGCCACGCGGCTGGGGCGCTACATCCTTCAGGAGCTGACCGGATGGCAGGGGAGGGGGGGCCGAATCGGAGCGACGCTGGCGACGCTCGCCCTCCCGCTCTTTTTCCTGTTGACGACAAAGGAGCAGGCCTATCTGAAGTTCTGGACGATCTTCGGGGCGAGCAACCAGTTGCTGGCCGCGCTCAGCCTCCTCGGGATCTCAGTCTGGCTGGTCAAAACGGGCCGAAACCCCCTCTACACGGCCATCCCGATGCTCTTTGTCCTGACAATGACCCTCTGGGCCCTGGTCCTGCACGTCCGAAGTTTCCCGCCCGACCTGATCGGGACGATCGCGCTGATCCTGATCGTCATCGCTCTCCTTCTGCTGGTGGAGGCCTATCAAGTGCTCGCTGCCCGGAGAAGGGCGACGCGCCGGCCCGCGCAGGCGGACTGACGGCGGACGGGGACCGGTCCCCTTCCGCCGCTAGAGGAGGCGGTGGTTTGAGAAGACCATCATCCGGACCGACACCCCTCCCTTGTCCGCGTTCGTGACACGGCGGATCCCGGGAAGATAGACACCGTTAACCACCGCATGCTGGTCCCGGAAGACCTCGGTCCCGGTCAGCGGGCCGTCCGGCGCAAAGTAGAAGACCGCGAAGTGCGTGGTGATATACCTCCCCGAAGGCGTCTTGAGCGCCTCCTCCACGTTGATCGTAAACTTCATCTTCCCCATTTCACGATGGATCTGGAGAATCCGGTCATCCAAGACGCGGTATCTGGAGTTCATCCCGTCTCCATGGATATAGATCAGGCGCCCGTAGGGATGGGGCTCCTCCTCGCCGAGCGTCAAGGCATATTTTCCGTCGGACTCCTCGAACGTCCGGTGCATCCGGTGGACCATCATCATCGAGACCTGGCCCGTAACCCATTTCGACAAGCCCTCGTCGGGAAGGGAGACCGAAACCTCCTTGTTCGGGGCCGAGAGTTTACCCGAGATCTCCTTCCCATCGATGTTGGCCGTCAGATCGGCAGCGAAGCCCGAAAACCCCGGCGCCCATCGCTCCGTCTTCTCGAACGCCCGCCTTAAGATCTCGCGAGCCTTCGGATCATCCTTCGGGAGTTCCTGCGCCGCGCCGGATTTCTGTTCGTGCGTCTCCATGTCATGCTCCTTTCGGTTTCGGGCCGCCGCGTTCCAGACGTGCCAGCCGCGCCCGCATCTTCTCCAGCGGGATCATGTCCCGCATCTTCTCGCCGATCTCGATCCCTTTCCGATACGTCTGCATCGCCTCGTTCATCAAATCGACCTTCTCCAGCGCTCCCGCCAGAGCGTAATAGGCGGCCGTGTAATCCGGCTTAATTTCGATCGCCTTTTTCAGCGGAGCGATCGCCTCGGCGTATTTTCCCGCATCGAGATAGGCCTGCCCGAGGCCGAACTGCGCGACCTCGCTTTCCGGATCCAGGGCAACCAGCTGTTTAAGCCTTTCGATCCGATCCATTGATCGCTTCCACCCTCGCCCCTTTCATATGCGGAAGGACCACCCGGCCGCTTCGGATCACCTGGCGCGTACGCCGATAACGCGACGGGATGCCGATATCGGTCCAAAATCCTTTCATCGGATAGCCGAACAGCCGCTCTCCGGAGCGGAGCATCTCGATATAGGTGTCGGTGATGGAATGAAAACGGCGAGGGGGAATAAAGTCGAGAACCTTGGGCTCCAGGACGTGAACGCCTGTGAACATCATCCGATTGATCTTTCCATCACGATCGACTCCCCGTCCGGCCGGTTTCGGATCGACCTTGCCGAGGATGTCGCGGATCGCCCCCTTCGCATCCAGGTCGATCGCGCCGTACTCTTCCACACGATCATCATGCCTCAGAACAAGGGTCGCCGCGCCCCTTTTTCTGTGGTGAAACTCCACAACCTTATCCAGATTCAGATCGATCAGGATATCGCTGTTGATGACGAGAAAGGTCCCGCGGGAAAGTTCGCGCGCCAGCCTTTTTAGGGCCCCTGCCGTCCCGAGGATCTCGGGCTCCTCGGAGTAGATGATCTTCATCCCGAACCTAAGACCGTTCCCAACCTCGCGGACGATCTTTTCGCCGCAGTGGTGCAGATTGACGAAAACATCCGTGATCCCGTATCTCCTCAGCAAAAAGAGGCTGTAGTAGATCACCGGAAAATCGCCGACTTTCAGAAGAGACTTAGGGAGGCGGCCGGTGAGGGGGCCAAGACGGGCGCCGAGACCGGCTGCGAGGAGAACCGCTTTCATTGAAGTTCGGGGAGGTCATCCGAAAGGAGCTGTCCCAACCGGGAGAGCCTGGAATATTTCTGAAGATTCTTTTTCACGTGCGCCAGCGTCGGCGGGATCGAGGCGAGATACCGGCTGTTCCCCTTGACCAGATGGATATATCCGAAACGGCCCGCCGCTTTCAAGTTTCTCTGGATCGAGGCCAGGTCAAAGAGCTCCCGAAACTTTCTTTTGTCCGTCGGGCGACCCTCGGCCCTCTCCCGCGCGTCCAGATAATAGCCGATCAGCTCGTCGATCAGCTCTTCGGGAAGCGCAACATAGGAATCCCGCAAGAGCGAGGCAAGATCGTAATGGGGCGGCCCCATCAGCGCGTCCTGGAAATCGAGGACCATCACCCGCTCGCTCTCCTTCTCCAGCATCAGGTTGCGGCTGTGATAGTCCCGATGGGTGAAGGTACGCGGCTGCGCGGCAAGGATCGTGGCGATATCGAGGAAGAAGGCGCGGATCTCCTCTTTCGCGGCGGCCGCGATCTCGACATTTTTCGGTTTCTCAATCCCATATTCCAGGAAATGATCAAACTCCCACATCAGCAACCCGACGTCAAAGGCCCGGTCGAAAACGATGCAGCGCGGCTCCCGCTCGATGCTCCCCTTCTGTTGGATCTTCAGCAGTTCGTCGATCGCCCTCCGGTAGAGACGCGCCAATACCTCACGCGGCCGGCCGCTGATCGCCTGGGCGAATGTGAAATCTCCGAGATCCTCCAAAAAGACGATTCCGGCCTCACGGTCGTAATGGTAGATGCGGGGGACCGCCACGCCGCAGGCGAAAAGATGCCTCTGAACGTTGACGAACGGGAGTTCGTCGATCTCGACCCGTCCACTGACCGCCTCCTCTGACGCCTTGAACGCCTCGGGGGCGGCGAGTTTCATCAGCACGAGGGTCCCGGTCAGCGGCTCCTTCTGGGGCGACAGGCCTCCCCAGTGAAGGCGATAGTAGCTCCGATTGGAGGCGTCCCCCGAAAGCGGAGTGATCGCTATATGAACCGGGTGAAGGGAGCAGTGCTCAGCGAGGATCCGTCGGATGTATTCCGGGTCAAACATGACGGGAAAAAACGGATGTATTTTGCCACGGGAGGGAGGGGGTGTCAACGCGGTTGGATCCCCCGGGCCGACCACCCTCCGCTTGATCTGTCCTCCGACGTGTGGAATAATCCGCACTCGGAAATGACGCGCCGGGTCGTCCTCTGGTTCTATGGGATCGTCGTCACCGTCTCGACTGCCGGCTTCCTCTATATCGGCTACGTCTTCTTTTCGGGGCGGCTCAAGATCTTCTATATCTTCTCCCTCTATGCGATCGCGCTCGGCGCGGTCGCCCTCCTCTTCGGACTCCGCCTCCTCTCCCTAAAATTCCCGAAGTGATGTCCGAACATTGTCCCGCTTCCTCGTAAGGCGGCTCCTTCTGCTGGCCCCGGTGGTCCTCGGAGTCTCCACCCTCGTCTTTTTTCTGATCCACCTCATCCCGGGCGACCCGGTGGATCTCATGCTGGGGGAGACGGCACAGCAGGTGGACCGCGCGCTTCTTCGACATGAACTCCATCTGGATGAGCCGCTTTTGACGCAGTATGGAAGATTTCTCGGCGGGCTTGCCCGCGCCGACCTGGGGCGATCCCTCCACATGCGCCGCCCCGTGGTGGGGCTGATCCTGGAGCGTTACCCGGCCACCCTTGAGCTCGCCGTCGCGGCGATGATCATCGCGCTGGCAATCGCGATCCCGCTCGGCGCCCTCGCCGCGGCATACCACCAGAAGGCGCTCGACTACCTCTCGCTTCTCTTCGCGCTGGTCGGCGCCTCGATCCCGAATTTCTGGCTCGGGCCGATGCTGATCCTCCTCTTCTCCCTCAATCTCGGATGGCTCCCGGTCTCCGGAAAAGACGGCATCTTGCACCTGATCCTCCCCGCGTTCACCCTCGGGCTTGCGATGTCCGCCCTCCTGACCCGGATGACCCGCTCCGCTCTTTTGGAGACGATGGACCGGGAATATATCACGCTGGCGCGGGCCAAAGGCCTTTCGAAAAAGACCGTCCTGGTCAAACACGCCCTGAAGAACGCGCTGATCCCGATTCTCACGATCGTCGGACTTCAGTTCGGCGGCCTCCTCGCCGGGGCGATCGTGACCGAGACGATCTTCTCCTGGCCGGGGATCGGCCGCCTGATGATTCAGGCGATCCGCTCGCGAGACTATCCTCTGGTCCAGGGGTGCGTCCTTGTGATCTCGTTCTCCTACCTCTTCATCAATCTCGCCACCGATCTCCTCTATGCGGTGGTGGATCCACGGATCCGACTGAAATGAGCCTCTTCCGCCATCGCCTGGCGACGATCGGACTGCTCCTCCTTCTCCTTCTGATCCTCCTTGCGCTCTTCGCCCCTCTCCTCGCCCCCTACGACCCGGCGGCCCAGAGTCTCGACGAGGGGCTCGCCGCTCCTTCGACGGCGCATCTTTTGGGCCAGGACAAACTCGGACGAGACATCTTAAGCCGGATCATCTACGGCGCGCGGATCTCTCTGCTGGTCGGCGTGGTCACCGTCTCCTTCTCTCTCTCGATCGGCCTGCTCCTTGGGTCACTTGCCGGATACGCCGGCTCGTGGGTGGACGATCTGCTGATGCGGGTGATCGACATTCTCCTCGCCTTTCCCGGGCTGCTGCTGGCGGTCGCCTTCACCGCCGTCCTCGGCCCGAGCCTGAGGAACGTGATCCTTGCTTTGACCTTGGTCGGCTGGGTCGGATATGCGCGGATTGTCCGGGGCCAGATCCTCTCCGTCAAAGAGCATGAATTCGTGGCCGCCGCCCAGGCGTTGGGGGCCTCTCCCAGCCGGGTCATCCTCCGTCATATCCTTCCGAACATCCTGGCGCCGGTGATCGTCGAGGCAACGTTCGGGATGGCGGGGGCGATCGTGACTGAAGCGGGGCTCTCTTTTTTAGGTCTTGGAGTCCAGCCGCCGACCGCGTCCTGGGGGTCGATGCTCTCCGAGGGGAGGGAGTTCCTCCTGGCCGCCCCGCACCTCTCCACCTGGCCCGGGCTTGCCCTCATGCTGGTCGTCATGGGGCTCAACTTCTTGGGGGACGGTCTGCGCGATCTTCTGGCGGTCCGTGACGGTGTAAAATAGGGTCGTGAAGAGTTACCGAAAAGAGCTCTGGTTCCATCTGCCGACTCGGAGGGCCTTCCTCAATATCACCCCAGAGATCGAGGCCTGCGTCAAGGAGAGCGGCGTGAGGGAGGGGTTGGTGCTGGTCAACCCGATGCATATCACCGCCTCGGTCTTCATCAACGACGACGAGCCCGGCCTGCATCAGGATTACGAGAAGTTCCTCGAAAAACTGGCGCCGCACGAGCCGGTCTCCCAATACCGGCATAACGACACGGGGGAGGACAACGCGGACGCCCATATCAAGCGGCAGGTCATGGGGCGCGAGGTTGTCGTGGCGATCACGGGGGGAAAACTCGACTTCGGGCCGTGGGAGCAGATCTTCTACGGGGAGTTTGACGGCCGCCGCAAGAAGCGGGTCTTAGTCAAGATCATCGGCGAGTAGGGTCCCGCGTCTCCCGGCGTTGCAATCGAGCGAAACCCTCTATTATCATGGACCTCCGATGAAGGTGATCCTGCACCATCCTCAGCGGGAACTGGCCGTCGCGGGCCCGAAGAACGTCAAGCGGCTCCTCGAGGAGTTGAAGATCCCGAGAGAGACCGTCCTGGTCATCCGCGGCGAGGATCTCCTGACCGAGGATGAGATGCTGACCGACGGCGACGCCGTCGAACTTCGGCCGGTGATCTCCGGGGGCGCCAGGTGATCTGCCGGAAATGTTCCGCGAAGGCGGCCATCAAGATCGAACGGCATCACACCGCCTTCTGCAAGGCCTGCTTCGACGAATACTTTTTAAATCAGATCCGAAAGGCGATCGAAGAGGAGCGGATGTTCGCTCCGGAGGAGCGGGTCCTCGTCGCCGTCTCCGGCGGGAAAGACTCGCTCGCCCTCTGGGATGCGCTCATCCGCCTGGGGTATCGGACGGCCGGGCTCCATGTCGATCAGGGGATCGGGGAGTATTCGAAAGAGTCGCGGCGGAAAACCGAAAGCCATGCGTCCCAAAGAGGACTTGAGTTGATCGTTCACGACCTGAAAAAGGAGTACGGCGGTGGGATCCCCCAGATCGCTGAGAAGACCGACCGCCCCTCCTGCTCTGCCTGCGGGACGATCAAGCGGCACGCCTTCAACGACTTCGCCCTCCGCTACGGCTTCCCCGTGGTCGCCACGGGGCATAACCTGGACGATGAAGCGGCGCGCCTCTTGGGCAATGTGCTTCATTGGCAGGAGGAGTATTTGGAGAAGCAGAGCCCGACGCTCCCCGCGGCGCATGGGAGACTCGCCCGGAAGGTCAAGCCGCTCTTTCGGCTCGCAGAGCGGGAGATCGCCGCGTACGCGGTCTTAAATCGGATCGACTATATCGTCGAGGAGTGCCCGATGGCAAAAGGGTCCAAGATGCTCTTGTATAAAGAGATCCTCAATCGGCTCGAGGAGGAGTCACCCGGAACCAAGCAGAACTTCTATCTCTCTTTTTTGAAGCGGCGAAAGGCCGACGGCGAGCCCTCCGACCCGCCGCTGAATGACTGCCTGGTCTGCGGCCGGCCTACCACCGGGAGCGTTTGCGGCCATTGCCGCCTGATCGAGCGGCTCGGGAAGGTCGGGGCAGAACGCTCCTCCTCCGCTTCCAACTCCTAGATGCCCGCGCGTCCGTTGATGGATGGGGAGCGGGTCCATCTCGTGGATGCCCGAAGCCGGATCTATACCCTGACCCTCCGGCACGGGATGACCTATCAGCACTCCGGAGAGCGGATCGCCCACGACGAGATTATCGGCAAGGAGGAGGGGGGCGAGATCGTCCTCTCCAGGGGGCACCGTTTTATCGTCCTGCGGCCGACCCTTGCCGAATATATTTTGAAGATGCCGCGGGGGGCCCAGATCATCTATCCGAAAGATCTCGGGATGATTCTCGTGTCGGCCGATGTCTTTCCGGGCGCAAGTGTGGTCGAGGCCGGGATCGGCTCCGGCGCGCTGACGATCGCGCTTCTGCGGGCCGTCGGAGAAGCGGGGCGTGTCGTCTCCTACGAGAACCGGGAGGATTTCGCGCGGAGGGGGCAGACCAATGTGACCGCGTTTCTGGGAAAGGTCGCGAATCTGACCGTCACGATCGCCGACATCTATGAGGGGATCGGCGAACGGGACGTCGATCGGGTGATCCTCGATCTGCCGGAGCCGTGGCAGGTCGCTCCCCACGCCGCGTCGGCTCTCAGGGCGGGCGGAATCTTCCTCTCATTCGTCCCGACGGTGCCGCAGGTCCAGCAGGTCACCGATGCGCTCCGCCGCGAGGGATTCTTCGATGTCCAAACGTCCGAGACCCTCGTGCGGAGTTGGAATATCGACGGCCGAAGCGTACGGCCAGATCATCGGATGATCGCCCACACCGGATTCCTCACGACCGCCAGAAAGATCGCTCGCGGGGGCGAGCCCCCTTCCGTTTAATGGCTCTTCGTGGACTTGAGTGGGTAAATTTGAGGGGTTGACGGCCATGAAAGCCGCATAGAATGGGCATAAAAGGGTTCCTCCCCTTTGTAAGGGG
>CAZSHZ010000095.1:0-8858 GCA_964606955.1 uncultured Nitrospirota bacterium | reverse complement strand
AGCGGTATGAAACGCTGACCCGCGAGGCCGCCGTCGCGGCCCCGCACCTGATCATCTGGCCGGAAACGTCGGTGCCAGGCTACCTGGAGGTCGAGGAGGAGCTCTACCAGCGGGTGAAGACGCTGGCCGAGGCCGCCCGGGCGCCGCTCGGGGCGACGTAGACCACCACCGGAACCTCCGAGGCAATGATCCGCTGGATGATCGCCCGCATCGAGGTGTCGAGCCCCCCCGGCGTGTCGAGTTTGAACACCAGCGCGGAGACCTTCTCCGCGGCCCCCCTCCGGATCGCCGACTCGAAGACCTCATCGGCCACCGGGTTGATGATTCCGGCATAGGTCACGGCCAGCACCTTCGGAGGCGCGGCAGGGGGTCCGGCGGCTGAAGCGACCGCGGAGAAGAGAAGGAGAGAGGCGAAGATCTGTTTTCTTGACATCGCCTGAGGATCATAAGACTTTGGTCTTGTGAAATCAAAGGACACGGTTTACATTTCGGCGATGCTCCTCCTCCTCTTTTTTCTCCTCGCCGGCTGCGCCCGATGGGAGCCGGGGTGGGAGGCGACCACTCCGATGCTGGGGGCGCGCAGCGGGGCCGCCGCCCTCTCAGTAGGCAATTCGATCTACGTGATGGGCGGGGTTAGGATCGAAAACGGCGGGCCGGCCTTCCTATCGAGCGTGGAACGGGGACGGATCTCGGGGGGGAAGATCGAATGGTCCATGGTGGAGCCGCTGCCGGCGCCAAGGGCGTTTGCGGCAACCGCGATCTCCGGACCTTATCTTTATCTCCTCGGAGGATCAAACTTCAACGGTCTCCTCGCCTCGGTCTTGAGAACGCGTATTGCCGATAACACCCTGTCAAAGTGGGAGGAGATGCCTCCGATGACCACCTCCCGCCGTGCGCCCGCCGCGTTCGTCTGGGGAAAGACGCTCTGGGCCCTCGGCGGCTTCAACGGGAGTTTTCTCTCCACCATCGAGCGGGCGAATATTCTTCCGGAGGGGCTTTCAAAATGGGAGTTAGCGGCGGAGCGGCTCACGACCGACCGGTACATCCACGGCGCTGCGCTCCTTAGAGGCGGGCGAACCCCCGGCGTTTATGTCGTCGGCGGGCATAACGAGAGGGATGGGCGGCCGAAGAACGATGCCGAATGGGCGCCGCTCTCTCCCGCAGGCCCCCTCCGCTGGCGACCAATCCCCTCGCTTCCTCGCCGACCGAGGTTCCTCGCTCCGGCGATCGTCGCGGAAAACTTCCTCTATCTGATCGGAGGGTATGACGGAGATTATCTGCAGTCTGTCGAAGAGGCCGAGATTCTCCCGGAAGGGGGACTGGGCGTCTGGCGCGAGGCGGCGCCGCTTTCAGTCGGGAGGGAGGGGGCTGCCGTCGTCCTCCACCAGGGGAGGCTCTACGCTTTAGGGGGCTCTCGCCGCGGGATCTATCTCGACACGGTGGAGAGGGCGCGTGTGGACAGAGAGGGGCGGCTCTGGCGCAAAAAAGGGTGAGCCCTACCCTTCGGCCCGGACGACCTCGATCTTCAACTGCGCGGTTACCTCGCGGCCGAGCCGGATCGGAACGGTCGCAGAACCGAGCTCCTTGATCGGCTTCTCAAGGACGATCTTCCTTTTGTCCACCTCCACCCCGGCGGCGGCAAGGGCCTCGGCGACGTCTTTCGAGGTGACCGAGCCGAACAGCTTTCCCTCCTCGCCGACCTGGACCGGGATGGACAGAGCGATCTCTTCGATCCGCTTTGCGAGCCCCTCGGCAGCCGAGCGCTCCTTTTTTATCTGCTCGGCGATCAGCCGCTTCTGGTGTTCAAGCGCACTCCGATTCCGGGTCGTCGCGATCACGGCCTGCTGGGTCGGGATCAGATAGTTCCGAGCGTAACCGTCGGCGACCTCGACCATCTCCCCGCTCTTCCCCAGGGGCTCGACGTCTTTTTTAAGAATGATCTTCACGGCGGATGATCTTACCGACGGAGCGGCGCGGTGTCAACGGCGGAGCGGAGCCTCTGCATAGCGCGTGGGATCGGCGACGCCCGCGGCGGCAAAGGCCCGTATCCGTTCGGCGCACTTGTTGCACCGGCCGCAGTGCCGGCGGCCGACGGGGGCGATGCAGGAGAAGGTGAAGCCCAGCGGAAGGTTTCGCCCCATGGCGATCAGATCAGATTTTTTCAGAGCGGCGAACGGGGCCTCAATCGAAATACGGAAATCGAGGCCGACCGAGAGGGCCGAGGCGAGCCGGTCGAAAAAACGCGGGGTGGCGTCGGGGAACGGGTTGCCCGCCAGCGTCCCGATTGCGATCCGTGAGATCCCTTCGGCCGCCGCCCGCACGGCCGCCTTTGACAGAAGAAGGATGTTTCGGCCCGGAAGATAGACCTCCCGATCCGCCGAACGCGCCCCCGGGACTCGCCTGCCGGTCAGGCTCCAGTGACCCGGCTGAAGATCCCGGACCGGAAGGTCGAGAAGGACCAGCGGCTTGATAGTCCGCTTTTTTGAAACTCGGGAGAGCGCGGCAAGAAACCGCGACAGCCACGCCCTCTCGGTCCTCTCCCAGACCAGACCCGCGCGGATGTAGACCGGATGAACCCGCGCAAAATCGTTTGCCAGGGTTGCAAGGAGAACCGCGGAATCGAGGCCGCCCGACACAAGCGCCAAAACCGATCTTCCCCCTCCAGCCGCCGTCTTGACACTCATCGAAAGCGGTAGTGTATGATGAACCGCTTTGGAACTCAAAGGGAAAACCGTCCTGATCACCGGCGCGGCCCGGCGTATCGGGCGGGTTTCGGCCCTCTCAATCGCCGCGCGAGGCGCGGACCTTATCATTCACTATCGCAGTTCGAAACAGGAGGCCGAAGCGACGGTCCGGGAGATCGAAAAATCGGGAGCGCGGGCTGCGTCGGTCTCCGGAGACCTGTCCAGCGCCGCCGGATCGGAATCGGTCGTCAGAAGGGCCGCAGAGATCTTCGGCCGTCTGGACGTGCTGGTGAACAATGCCTCCGCTTTTTACAAGACTCCGCTCGCCTCCGTAACCGAAAAGGAGTGGGACGACCTGATCGACACGAACCTGAAGGGTCCGTTCTTCTGCGCCAAGGCCGCTGCCATCGAGATGGCGCGGGGAAAGAGAAACGAAACGCTGCACGGCAAGATCGTCAACATCGCGGATTGGGCCGGCTTTAAGCCCTACACCGACTATCTCCCCTACTGCATCTCGAAGGGAGGTCTGATCGCGATGACGGTCGGCCTTGCCAGGACGCTTGCCCCTAAGATCACCGTCAACGCAATCGCCCCCGGCCCGGTGATGCTCCCCGAAGGGATGCCCGAGGAGGAGCTGGCCGAGGCAAAACGGAAGACCCCGCTGAAAAGGTTCGGCGCTCCGGAGGATGTCGCCAACGCAATCCTCTTCCTTCTCGTTGGCTCCGACTTCGTGACCGGCGCGACCATTGTCGTCGACGGCGGGAGGCTGATTGGATGAGCACCGGCGCCGGTTAGATGTACACGGTCACCCGCGAAATCGATTTCTGCTACGGACACCGGCTCCTCGATTATTCCGGAAAGTGCCGGCACTTGCACGGACATAATGGAAAGGTCGGGATCGTCCTTGCGGCCGAGCGGCTGAACGCGCTCGGGATGGTCCGAGATTTTGACGAGATCAAGAAGGTCGTCCAATCATGGATCGACGGGGAGCTCGACCATCGGATGATCCTCTGCCGCCGGGACCCGGTAGTGCCGATCTTAAAGGAGATCAAAGAGCCGCTCTTTCTGATCGATGAAAACCCGACCGCGGAGAACATCGCACGGGTGATCTTCGACTACGCGGCGGCTCAGGGACTCCCGATCGTCGAGGTCCGCGTCTGGGAGACCCCCAAGTCGGTGGCGTCGTACCGCGGGTAAGCCCCCTCCCGCTCCGTCCAGAGCCTCTCCTCGATCGCAGCCAAGAGTTTGTGCAGCGTCCCCGGGTTGAGCGCGGAGATCGAGACCGCGCTGTACCGCTCGCAGATCCTTTTGACCAGGAGGGGATCGACCTGATCCTCTTTGTTGAAGACGGTCAGCCGCGGGATCGACTCCAGATGCAGCTCGCTCAAGATCGTCTCGACCGACCCCATCTGCTGCTCGAAGCGCGGATTCGAGATATCCACCAGATGAAGGAGGAGATCCGCGTCGCGCAGCTCGTCGAGCGTGGAGCGGAACGCCTCCATCAGCTCCTTCGGAAGATCGCGGATGAAGCCGACGGTGTCGGTGATGATCACCTCCCGCTCGCGCGGAAACCGGAGGCGGCGCGTCGAGGTATCCAGGGTGGAGAAGAGACGTTCCTCGGTGGCAACCTCACTTTCGGTCAACGCGTTCAGCAAGGTCGATTTCCCGGCGTTCGTGTATCCAACAATCGAGAGGATCGGGAGACCCGAGGCGGCGCGTTTTGATCGCCGCTGCTCGCGGCCGCGCGCAAGGGCCTGCAGCTCCCTCTGAAGCCGCCGGATCTTGTCGTAGGCCCGGCGCCGGTCGACCTCCAGGCGGGTCTCCCCGGGGCCCCTCCCGCCGATCCCGCCGGTAAGGCGCGAAAGGGCGGTGCTTCGCTCGGCCAGCCGGGGAAGCCGATAGCGGAGCTGCGCCAGTTCGACTTGCACCTTCCCTTCGCGGGAGTGGGCCCGCCACGCGAAGATGTCGAGGATCAGCTGGGTCCGATCGATCACCTTCATCTCCGTCACCTCGCCGATCGCCTTGACCTGCAGGGGGGAGAGGTTCTGATCGAATACCAAGAGATTCGCCCCTTTCTGCAGGGCCCGGCCGATCACCTCCTTGATCTTCCCTTCCCCCATCAGATATTTCGGATTGATCTCCTTCGGGCGTTGGTAGAGCGTGTCCACCACCAGGAGGTCGGCGGAGCGGGCGAGGTCGGCGAGCTCATCCAACCGCTCCTTCTGCTCGGCAGGGGAGGCCTTCGAGACCGAGAGGAGGATCGCCTTCTCCCGCGGATCATTCAGATGGAGACCCAGCTCACTGCGCGCCATCTCCTCTTCCAGCGCTCTGATAAATGCGCCCGCGTCGAGACTCAGGTCATGGAACCGCTGCGGCGGAAGAATCTCGGCGACTCTCCCCTCCCCGTTCGGAGGGAGGAGGTGCGCGATCGAAATTTTGCCGGGCAAACCATCCGGCTGGGCCGAAAGGGCCACGACCAGGTCAAGCCGCAGCAGCGCCAGGTCGGTCAGGTCGTCCTGCGTCACCGGCTCCTCTTTCAGATGTGTATGAACCAGTCGGAGACCCTTCAGCCCGCGCTTGCCGAGGCGGAAGGCGGAGAGGTCGGGGATCACGATCTCCCGCTCGTCGCCGACAACGACTGCGACGACGATCCCTCTTCGGTCGATCAGCAGCCCGATCTGGCGGGAGAGTTCGCGGGAAAGTTCGCAGAGGGCCCGGGCAAGCTCCGGGCCGATCACGTCCTGTGGAGGGACCTTGCGGCGAAAGAGACGTTCCAGCCGCCGGAGCTGAGAGGGTTTTAATCCGTGCGTATTACCGAAGAGCGAAGGCACTTAAAGGATTAACTGAAAACCGATTCTTTGAGCAGAGCGATATGTTCTTCCATTCCCCACCTTCAAAATCGCGTTGCATGTCCCCGAAGAAACCTCTTTCGATCCATGGTAATCGACCCGGATTAATCTGTCCAGACCCGGCCTTGCGTAATACCGGACCGCCCCTAGATCTTCGGTAAGGTGATCCCCTGCTGGCCCTGGTACTTCCCCTTCCGATCGGCGTAAGAGATCTCGCAGGGCTCGTCCGCCTCGAAGAAGAGGACCTGGGCAATCCCTTCGTTGGCGTAGATCTTTGCGGGGAGCGGCGTCGTGTTGGAGATCTCAATCGTGATGAACCCCTCCCAGCCGGCCTCAAGGGGGGTAAAATTCGTTACCACACCGCATCTTGCATACGTTGATTTACCTAGTACTATTCCGGTCACGTTGCGCGGCATCTTGAAATACTCCAGGCTCCGGGCGAGGGCAAAGGAGTTGGGGGGGATGATGCAGACATCGACTTTAAAATCGACAAATGAGCGCTGGTCGAATTGCTTTGGGTCGACCACCGTGCTGTTCAGATTGGTGAAGACCTTGAACTCATTCGCCACCCGGATGTCGTATCCGTAGGATCCGAGGCCGTAAGAGATGACGCCGTCGCGGACCTGCCGCTCCTCAAAGGGGACGATCATCTGCCGCTCGCGCGCCATTTTTTTGATCCAGTGGTCGCTCTTGATCATCGGCGCCGTACGGTAGCATAACCTTGACCCCTGATCAACCGACCGGTAACGCTATTCATCCACGATCAGGACGATCTTCGCGACCCGCAACCCGTCATCCGGATACCGAACGGTAACCCTGAGCCCGGCAACCAGATGGTCCCGATCAGACGAAACACGCCCCCTCCGTATTTTCGTTTCCGGCAGGATTGTAAACGACCATTCGCCCAGCCGATTTCTTATGATCAGCCGCCTGGTCTCGAAATCGACTTTAATGATCTCACCGGTGCGCTGCCGGAGCTCCACCGGGCCCTCCGGCAGCGGCAAGGGAGCGGCCGAGAGCGGTCCCGCGATCAGCAGAGGGAGCAGGAGGAGGAACGTGATGGTCTTCATACTCGCGGCATCATGTCAAGCAGGAATCGTGCCAGGCTGCGGGAACCGCGCTCCCGCGTAAAACCTGAAGATCTAGGTCCAACCGTTCCGTAAAAAGGGTAAAATAGGTCCGGATGTTCCTATGGCGCCGGATCTGACCAAACAATTCCCCAGAAGCCCCAAGGAGAGGCTCGGCGGGTTCATCCATCTTCCCCGGATGAGCGACAAGGCCCGGGCGAAGACCGCCGACACGCTCGGAGAGTACCTCTACCCCTGCCCGCTTGATCAATCACTCCTCGATTTCCTGGGGATTTCTTCCGAGGCATTCCTTGAGGCGGTGAAGGAGCGCGACGACCGCGAGATCGTTGAATGGATCCGAAAAGAGTCTCTTCCGCGCACTCCCCAGGAGATTGAGGAGTGGAACCGGGAATTTCTGGAGCAAAGACCTCAGGACGAAAAGGGAAGGCGTCGATTCGAGGAGAAACTTCGGCAACTGGCGCCGAATCGGACCGATGTCAAGGGCTGGATCGATCTCCTCGACCTGGAAGAGGGACGCGAGGTTCCGGTCAGGATTTAAGCCAACTGGGAGGCTCGCCCCATCGTCCCGCAAAAACGAATTCGTGCTGAGGCCTCCGCTCCCGCGCGGCAGTTTCTCTCTCGCGAAGAGCGTCCGGCAACCCTCCCGGATCGCCGAGATAGCCGAGCGCGGCCGCGGCGACCGGCTCATGGCCGGCCGGGACCGTAAGGAGTTCGCGCGCCTTCCCGACATCAAAGCCGGCCATCTGGTGGACGTAAAGGCCGAGCGCCGTCGCCTGAATGACGAGATTCTCCATCGCCAGGCCGACGTCATGAATGGCGTGCCGGTTCGGCTTGCCGCCCTCGTCGAAGTTCAGTTTCGCCACCGACAGCATCAGGACCGGCGCGCTTCCGGCCCATCGCCGGTTCCCCTCCTTCAGGCAGGAGAAGAGGCGGTCATAGTCGCCGGACTGACCCTTCACGCCGACGATGAAGCTCCAGGGCTGCTCGTTGAAACAAGAGGGGGCCCAGCGCGCGGCCTCAAAGAGGCGCATCATCTTCTCCGGCTCGATTCTCCGATCCGAGAAGGCGCGCGGGCTCCAACGGAGCCGCAAGAATCGATGGATCGGATAATCGGCGGCGGCGATCTTCCGGTCCTGATGTCTCGCCGGATTCTCCACCAATTCGAACCGGTTTCCATCCGGATCGACGAACTGCGCCTCGATCCCTCCCCAATCCATCTTTTCGGGCTCCTTGCTGAAATGGACCCCGCGCCCTTTCAGCGTCTGATAGGTCCCGGCGATGTCATCGGTATAGAAGACCAGGCCGGTCCACTGTCCCACGCGTGAGGACTCTTCCGGCATCTTAAGGTCGGCCTTATAGAGGACCAGTTTGGTCTCCCCTCCCGTCGGCGCAACCGTCAGCCAGCGAAAATTTTCCTTCCAGGTCATGTCATGAGTCACCTCGAAGCCGAGCGCGTCACGATAGTAGCCGAGCGCGCGCTCCTGGTCGGTCACATAGATCGTCACCATTTCAAGATGCGTAATCATCGCCTTCTCCTCACGCTACAGATTTCTTCTGCTCAGCCGTACCGAGATGCCGTTCTTCGGCCGGAGGGTGATCAGCGGCTCAGGCGCAATCGTCTGGCCGGGGAGCAGGGTCATCTTAAACCGCTGGGCGACCATCGAAAGAATCAGGAGCGCTTCCATCTTTGCAAACGATTCGCCGATGCAGCTCCGCGATCCGCCGCCAAACGGAAAATAGGCAAACGCGGGGAGCGCCTCTCTCGCCTGGGAGCGGAAGCGCTCCGGATCGAACCGTTCCGGCTCCGGAAAGAAGCGGGGGTTCCGATGCGTGACATATGGACTCAAGATCGCATCTCGCCCCACCGGGATCACACTCCCGCTCGGGAGGGTGTCGTCCCGGAGGGCCGTCCGTGTCTGAAGCGCCCAGCCGGGAGGATAGATCCGCATCGCTTCGGAAAGGACCATTTCGGCATAGGTCAAATTCAGAAGATCCGCCGCCGAAGGGACCTGTCCCCCCAAGGCCTCCCGCAGTTCGTCTAAAAGCCGTTCCTCCACATCCGGATGCTTCGCGAGCAGATACCAGGTCCATGCAAGCGCGTTGGCGGTCGTCTCATGTCCGGCCAGGAAGAGGTTGAGGACCTCGTCGCGGAGCTGCCGATCACTCATCGCGCGCCCGTCTTCGTCCCGTGCCTGCAGTAGCGCCGAGAGGAGATCATCGGCCCCTCCCCCTTCGGC
>CAZSHZ010000094.1:0-3635 GCA_964606955.1 uncultured Nitrospirota bacterium | reverse complement strand
GGCGAGGAGGCCGCTCTCGACGCGCGTCGGAGGATGCTTAAGAACTACGCCGCCTACGTGAAGGGGAATCGCGAAATTCCGCTGAAGGAGTTCCGGGAGCGGGACGACTCGACCCTCCGTGCGATCGGCTATGACAAGGGGGCGATGCTCTTTCAGATGCTCGATTTCATGATCGGCCGGGAGAAGTTTCTGGCCGCCGTCCGGAAGGTTGCGGCGGAGAGGATGTTTGAGCGAACGGGGTGGGACGACTGGCGAAGGGTTTTCGAGGAGGTCTCGGGTCGTCCGCTGGAATGGTTCTTCCGCCAGTGGGTCGAGCGGGCGGGGGCGCCGCTTCTGACCCTGAAGGATGCTCGGGCGCGAAAGATCGAGACCGGCTACGAGGTTACGTTTGAGATCGCCCAGGACGAGCCGGCCTATCGCCTCCATCTCCCGGTCCTGATTCTGACCAAAGAGGGGGAGGAGCGCCGCGAGGTCGAGGTGGAGAAGACTCGGGAGACGTTCGCCTTCGCGGTTTCGGGGGTTCCGAGGCGGCTTTTAATCGATCCGGACGTTCGGCTCTTCCGGCGCCTCCTTCCGGGTGAGATCCCGCCGAGCCTCGGGGAGGTCTATTCGGCCGACCCCGCCGTCGTCATCCTCCCCTCGCGCGCCGATCTTAAGCGGAGCGCGGCCTATCGAGAACTTATAGCCGCGCTGTTCGAGCGACCGCCGAAGATCATTTCTCCTTCGGAACTCCCTGCAGCCGACAGGCGTCCGATCGCCCTTTTCGGAACGCTTGAGGAGAATCCGCTTCTCGCCGAATTACTCCCGACAACGTATCCGGAGGGTTGGGATTCCTTCCGCTCCGAGGGGGACGTTCGGGCAATCGCCTGGCGGCGCGGGGAGCAGACTTTTCTCTGGGTGGAGGGTTTTTCAGCGGAGGCGATTCGAAGCGCGATCCGACCCCTTCCACACTATGGCGGCTATGGGTACGCGGCGTTCCGGCAGGGTAAGAATGTGCTGAAAGGGGAGTGGCCGGTCTCCTCCTCGCTCGAGTACCGCTTTGAAGAAGCGTCAGGCCGCTAAATCGTGCTTTCGGCTCTTGCTTCCTTTTTTGCCAGCGCTTTTGGGATCCTCCCCGGGTGATCCCCCTTCGCGTGGAGAGAAATCCTGACGGCTTTTCCGCGGCAAGCCGGGAGTCGCGATGAACTTTATGCCGACCCCTCCGCCGAAGTGCTAGCGGATCCGGGAGCGGGCCCGACGGCCTGATCGTCCCGTCGCCGGGCCCTTTTTGTCTCGATCCCTGACGATCTCACAGGCGAGAATCCGGTCCACGAGCGCTCGGGCGTGCTCGTCGCTCTGCTCCAAAAGGTCGATGATCTGCTTGCCGGCCAGAGAATAGTAGATGTTTTTTCCCATGCGCTCGGTCTCGACCAGCCCGCAGTTGCGCAGGCAGGCGAGATGGTGCGAGGTGAGATTCTGCGGTTTTTTCAGCGCCTCGAAGATCTCGGTGACGGTTCGTTGTCCCCTGACGTGGAGCATCTCCAGGATCTGAAGCCGTGTCGGGTCGGCGAGCGCCCGGAAGAGATGGACGCGGGCCGAGAGATAGTCGCGCGGGATCATGATACTCCGCGCGGGTCTCTAACCGCGCTCATTCGGCGCAGCAGGAGAGGCGGGCGACATCTTTTGTGAACATCTGCGCGGCCATTCGGATCGCCTCGGACATCGTGGGATACACATGGATTGTCTTGATAAGATCCCTGGTCGTCAAGCCGAAGCGGACCGCGAGGGTCGCCTCATGGATCAGGTCGGCCGCACGCGGGGCAACCATCTGGACCCCGAGAATCTTCTCGCTCCCCTCTTTGACGACCATCTTGACTAAACCTCTGGTTTCGTAGGTCGCCGCTGCCTTGGGGACGTGTGAGAGGTCGAGGCAGTCGGCCTTGACCCGCATCCCGCGGCCGCGCGCCTCGTCGGCAGAAAGCCCGACGGCGGCCACCTCCGGATCAGTAAACACGGCGCGTGGGATCACCGAGTAGTCCATTTTCAGATGAGCGTCTTTGAACATGTTTTCTGCCGCGACGACCCCCTCCCTTGCCCCGATCGGGGTGGCAAACGGTGGACCGGTCACATCCCCGGCCGCCCAAACGTTCTCGGCGGTCGTCCGCATCTCCTCGTCCACGACCGCAAATCCCCGCTGATCCAACCGGACGCCGGCCAGCTTAAGACCCAAGCCATCGGAGTTCGGGACGCGCCCGCAGGCGATCAGAAGTTGCTCCACCCCGATCTTCTTTTCCCGCTGCCCGATCCTTGCGCGCAGGGCCACCCCTCCGCGATCTGGGGAAACCTCAAGAATGCCCGCCTTCGTCTCGATCCTCAATCCCTCGTTCCGCAAGATTTCAGAGATTGTCTCCGAGATCTCCAGATCGAATCCCGAGAGGATCCGGGGCCCCCGCTCCAGGAGCGTTACCTCGGTTCCGAACCGGTGGAACATCTGGCCGAGTTCCAGCGCGATGTAGCCCCCGCCGATGATCGCCATTGAGCGGGGGAGCCGGGGAAGTGCAAGCGCCTCGGTGCTGGTTAGGTAGCGGACCCGCTCAAGCCCGGGAAATGCGGGGATGCAGGGGCGGGAGCCGGTGGCGATCAGAAATTTTTGGGATTCCACGATCCGATCTCCGACCTGCGCCTTTGTTTCCGACAGGAGCTGTGCCTTGCCTCGAAGGATCGTGAGGTTCGGATCGTTCGCAGCGATATCGACATATTTCCTTTTTCGAAGCGCAGCGACCAGCCGCTCCTTCTGACGGATCAGGGTGCCGAGGTCCGCCTTTCCGTCCTTGTAGGAGATGCCGTCGAACCGCCCTGCGCGCGGGGCATGAAAGATCTCGGCGGCGCGGATCAGGGTCTTGCTCGGGATGCAGCCGACGTTCACGCAGGTCCCGCCGATCATCCCGGATTCGGTGAGCGCGACCTTTGCGCCGAGTTCGGATGCCTTAATTGCCGCGGCGAAGGCGGCCGATCCGCTCCCGAAGATCAGCAGGTCGAAAAAATCAGACGAAGAGCGGGGCATCTTCATGGAATGGCTCTCTCTTTTCTCCTCAAGACCAGCCCGTATCCCAGGATCCCCAGGAATATCAGGAGCGCCGGGATGAGAACGTAATCGAGATACCCGGTCAGGGCCCCGAGGCCAACCGCCGCTAGGAGGATTATCAGGACTGGGGTGAAGCAACAGATGGCCGCGATCACCGCCCCGATCGCTCCGGTTCGAATGCACTGTTTGCTTTTTTTCGTTTCCATTAAAATATCAATACATGTTGATGTATAGCAAGCGCCCGCCCATTTTGTCAAGCCGTCGCCGATCCGGCGAGGGATCAGAGGGGTAGGATCTTTAAGGCCAGGGAGACCCCGGCGGCAAGGAGGGCCGCCGCAGGGAGCGTGGTGAGCCAGGCAAGGAGGATTCCACTGATCGTCCTCCAGCGGGCCCGTCCGCTCACAAGACCGATCCCGAAGAGCGAGCCGCAGGAGATATGGGTGGTGGATACCGGAAGACCCCATCGCGAGGCGACGATGACCAGAAAGGCGGTTACCAGGTTGGCGGAGAATCCCTGGCCATGGTTCATCTCGGTGATCCGGTGGCTCATCGTCTCGGCCACGCGGCGTGC
>CAZSHZ010000093.1:0-58231 GCA_964606955.1 uncultured Nitrospirota bacterium | reverse complement strand
GGCGGTCCGAGAGGTCCACTCGGAGGGTTTCAGGACAACCGCATTCCCGGCAATCAGCGCCGGAATGGCGTCTCCCAGCGGGATCATCAGCGGGAGGTTCCAGGGGGTGATCAGTCCCACGATCCCTCGCGGGATATGGCGGATCAGCGCCTTTTTGTTCGCGAAGATCCACGGGACCCTGACCGATCGATCTCTTAGGATGCGGGAGGCGTTTTGTGCGAAATACTTGAGGATCAGGTCGATCGCGCCGATCTCCATCATCTCGATCTCAGGGAGCGGTTTTCCGGTCTCCTCGTGGAGGATCCGGATGATCTCGTCCTTGTGCCTGAAGAGTTCGCTTAAGAAAAGCCGGATCCGCCGCACCCGTTCCTCGACGGGGAAATTTCTCCAGGCCTCGAACGCTTCGCGTGCCCGCCCGAATATTTCCTCGATCTTTTCCGCGGGGGCGTTCTCGACGGGCGCGGCGACGGAGATCGCCGGGAAGGCGCCGGAAATCAGTGCGGCCAGCAGGCTTTTGTCCCAGGAAGAGCAGGGGTCGAACTGAAGGGCGATCCGAAAACCTTCCGGATCGATCCTCTCTGTGTGGACGATTTTTGCGGAGAACTCCAGCGGAAACCGCGCGGGAAAATCGATCCTGACTGCGTAACGCGCAAGGAGGTCGGGGAGGGTCTGCACGACGACGTCTACCCCTTCCGAATTGATTTCACCCGGGAGGCATGCGACCGGACTCCCGCGGCAGGAGAGCTCAAGTTGCGCCTCGACCCGCCGGCGTATCGACCAGCGCTTCTCCGGCCGCCTGTGCTCCGCCTCCACCGGCCCGGTTTTTTGTCGCCGCATCTGTCTGCGCCGATCGGGAAAAGTGGCTGGCTTCTCTGCGCGTCTACGCTCGATAAATTGGGCCATTGATTGACCTTTAGAGAGGTCTGTGTACCATTGCTCAGGCCCCCAAGTCAACCCGTTCTCATAGGTGTTTTGAAATTTAGATCTCAATGGGCGATAATGTTCTAATGATGAAGATCTCTTCGCTGGAACAGGAAGCACTCAGCCGATTTGCCCATCAGGCGCGGCAATCCCTCGGTTCGCAGGTCGGGCGGATTATCCTCTTCGGCTCGAGGGCGCGAGGGGAGGCAGACGAGTACTCCGATCTTGATATCGCCGTGGTCTTCCGGGAAGGGGTCCATTCAGAGATCGGCCGAGTGCGCGACCTTCTCATCGACCTCGCTTGGAAAATCTCTTTTGAAACCGGTCTTGATCTCTCGCCGCACGCGCTGACCGCACGTGATGCGGAGGATGGGCTTGGCCTGGGACGCGCGCTCAGATCGGAAGGGATTGAATTGTGAGCGGACAGGAAGAGCGGGTCAAGCTGGAACTCGAGATCGGCCGTGAAGCCCTGAAAGAGGCAGAGAAGCTTTTTGAAAGCGGTTTTCTCCGCGGGGCGATCTCGCGCCTATACTATGCCCTCTTTCATCACGTGAGAGCCCTTCTCTTTGATTCCGGATTCGATCCGAAGACGCACGACGGAGTGAAGACCCTGTTCGGCCTGCATTTTGTACGGAGCGGCAAGGTCGATCCCGCAGACGCACGCCTGTTCACGAAATTAGCGGCGTATCGAGAAGACGCCGACTACTCCCCCGCTACGATCTTTGACGAGGGCACGGTCCGAGAGGAAATCGGCGCCACCAAACAGTTCATCCAGAACATCGAAAAGCTCCTGCAATCCTAGTGATGAAATTATCCCTCCTTTTCCGCTGGGTGGGGATCGTCCCTCCTCCAGCCGCATCTTTCCATAGGTCAGGTCGAGCTGCCGCGAGGCCTCGCGGACATAGCCGATCAACCGATGAAACTTCGGATCAGCAGGCCGGCGGCGAAACCGATCCCCGCCGCGGCCGTTCCGAACCCCATCATCGAAAGACCGCTTTTCCACCAATGTCCTTTCGCCACGACGGTTTTGATCGCGCCGGTCGCAAAAAGGATCAGCAGAGATGTCAGCACCGCGGCGCCGAGGGCCGTCAGCGGCCGATCGAGGATGATATAGGGAAACAGAGGGGGGACCCCGCCGAGCAGAAAAGAGAAACCGATGAGGAGCCCGAGATGGAGCGGATTGTCGAACTGCAGAGCGCCGATCCCCAGCTCCTCCTTCATCATAAACGACAGCCAGAGATTCTTGTCCGAGGTGATCCGGCGGGAGATCATTCCGGCCTCGTCGGGAAGAAAACCCATCTCCGAGACGATCTCGTGCACCTCCTGGCGTTCCTTCTCCGGGGCCGTCTCGATCTCCTCCCGCTCGCGGGCGATCTCCTGCTCGAAAAACTCCATCTGCGCCTTACTGGAGACGAACGCCCCGATCGCCATGGAGACGGCTCCGGCCGCCACCATGACGATCCCGGCCAGCGTGACGACCGAGTGCGGAATGGCGGAGCCGGTGACCCCGGCGAGGAATCCGATTGTGGTGATCACGCCGTCGTTGATTCCGAAGACGACCTCGCGGATCCGCCGGCCGCGAGGCGTGTGCCACTCCTCGCCGTGATAATTTTTTAGGCGCTGCGTTGAGAGTTCCTCCGGGATCGGCGGGAGAACCCTCTCCATTCGGGTCCGGCTCACTTTGCGGAATCCCCTTCAGCGATCGGCGATCGCGTCGGCATATCGTACCCGGCCTGGCGCAGATGGCAGGAGGCGAAGTGAGCCGGCAGGATCTCCGTAAGGGGAGGTTCTTCATTGACGCAGATCGGCTCCCGATATTTGGCGTAAAGGGGACAGCGGGGATGGAAGCGGCAGCCCGAGGGGGGCGAGATGGGCGAGGGGACGTCTCCGGGGAGGAGGAGCCGTTTGCGCTTGACCGTCGGGTCGGGGATCGGGACCGCCGAGAGGAGCGCCTCCGTGTAGGGATGGAGGGGCGCCTGGTAGAGATCCTCGGCGGAGGCCGTCTCCACGATCTTTCCCAGATACATCACCGCAACGCGATCGGAGACCTGCTCGACTAGGGCCAGATCATGCGCGATGAAGAGATAGGAGAGGGAGAACTCGCGCTTGAGGTCGAACAGGAGCCGGATCACCTGCGCCTGGATGGAGACGTCCAAAGCCGAGACCGGCTCGTCGGCGACGATCAGTTTGGGATTTAAAATCAGGGCGCGCGCGATGCCGATCCGCTGGCGCTGCCCCCCGGAGAAGGCGTGGGGATATCGCTCCATCGCCTCGCGGGAGAGCCCGACCCGATCCAGGATCTGTGCCACCCGATCCTCGCGCTCCGCTTTCGAGAGAGGGCGCGTCCGGCCGTTGCCGGCTCCGTGAATGATCAGCGGCTCGCCGACAATGTCTCGGACCCGCATGCGCGGATTGAGCGAGGCGTAAGGGTCCTGGAAGATCATCTGGATCTTTCTGCGCGTTCGGCGAAGCGCCTCTTTGTCCATCCGGAGGAGATCTTCTCCGTCGAAGAAGATCTCCCCCGACGTCGGCTCAATTAAGCGGAGGATCAGGCGGGCCAGAGTGCTCTTGCCGCAGCCCGACTCTCCGACCAGCCCGAGCGTCTCCCCCTCGCGCATCGAGAGGGTAACGCCGTCCACCGCATGCACAACCTCCGTGGTCCGCGAGAACCAGCCTCGCCCGACCGGGAAGTGCTTGACGAGATTTTTAACTGTGAGGAAGGACATCAGGGAGCAGGACGGCCTCGCAGGCGGCTTCCCAGCCTCGGCACCGCGGCAAGGAGGGTGTTCGTATAAGGGTGGCGCGGGTGAGCGAAAAGGGGCCCGGTCAGCGCCTCCTCGACGATCCGCCCCTCGTTCATCACGACGATCCGGTCCGCCGTCTCAGCGACGATTCCGAGGTTATGCGTGATCAGCAGGACCGACATCGCAAATTCGTCCTTGAGGCGTTTCAACAAATCCAGGATCTGGGCCTGAATGGTCACGTCGAGCGCCGTGGTCGGCTCATCCGCTAAGAGGAGTTTGGGCCGGGTCATTAGGGCCATTGCGATCATTGCGCGCTGCCGCATCCCACCGGAGAGCTGATGCGGATAGTCGTGAATCCTCTGTTCGGGAGAGGGAATTTCCACCCGGCGGAGCATCTCGACCGCCGCCTCCTGGGCCGAGCGCGCGGAGACTCGTTGATGGGCCCGGAGCGCTTCGGAAACCTGGTCCCCGATCGTCAGCACCGGATTTAAGGCGGTCGAAGGCTCCTGGAAGATCATTGCGATCTTTGCCCCCCGGATCTCCCGCATCTCCCGCTCGGAGAGACGCATCAGGTCCGTCCCCTCGAAGCGGATCTCCCCCGCGACGATCTCCCCCGGAGGCGGGACCAGGCGGAGGATCGAGAGAGCGGTGATCGTCTTTCCGCACCCCGACTCGCCGACAAGGGCCAGCGTCTCCTCCTCTCCGATTGAAAAAGAGATCCCGTCAACCGCCTTCAGCGGTCCGAAGCGGACGGAGAGATTGTTGACGGCGAGAAGGGTCGATTTCTCAGAGGGCAAACTTCCCCTCCTGAAGGATCTCCTTGACCCGATGTAGAAACTCGTTTCCGGCGACCCCGTCGATCACCCGGTGGTCGTAGGAAAGGGCGAGAAACATCATCGGGTGGATCGCAATCGTGTCCTGGCCGTCGCGTTCCACGGCGACCGGCCGCTTGGTGACCTCTCCCAATCGGAGAATGCCGACCTGCGGCTGCATCAAGATCGGCGTTCCGAAAAGATTTCCCTTCTTCCCCGGATTCGTTACGGTGAACGTCCCCCCCGCGATGTCGTCCGGAAGGAGTCGCTGTTCGCGGGCGCGAACCGCCAGATCCAAGATCATCGCGGCGAGCCCTTTGAGCGATTTCTCGTCCGCCCTGCGGATGACCGGCACGACCAATCCGCGTTCGGTCTCCACGGCGATTCCGATATTGATCGCCTTTCGAATGATCAGCGAATCGCCCTGGACCGCCGCGTTCATCTGGGGAAATTCCTTGAGCGCCTCGATCGCGGCGAAGACGACGAAGGGGAGATAGGAAAGGTCGGTCCCCTCCCGGGCACGGCCGACATTCCACATATCAATCTCGGCGACCGTGGTGACATGGGCGGCGTTCCTCTTGCTGAACACCATATGTTCGGCGGTCAACTTCCGGAGGCGCGAGAAGGGGAGGACGCGGTCCCCCTCTTGCGGCTCGACGACCGGAGGCTTGTAGGTATGGTCCTCGGCAGGCGGCGGCGCGGCGGGAGGTGCTGCGGTCCGTCCCGGAGCCGCGGTGGCGAGGATGTCTTCTTTTGTGATCCGGCCGGAGAGGCCGCTCCCTTTGACCTTGGAAAGATCAACCCGGTGCTCCGCCGCCAATCGCCGGACCAGCGGCGAGAGACGGGGTTCCTCTCCCTTAAGGGGCGCTTCAGATTTTTCCGGCGTGGGAACCGCCGTCTTGGAGGGCTCGGCCTCCCCCTCCTGCCCGATCAGGGCGATTTCGCTCCCGACCGGGGCGACCCCCCCCTCGGGGATCAGAAATTTTAGGATCCCTTCGGCAGGCGCGGGGATCTCGACGTCGATCTTGTCTGTCGATATTAACGCGATCGGCTGATCCCGCTTGATCCGATCCCCCTCGGAGACGAGCCACTTCGCAATCGTCCCTTCAACCACGCTCTCACCGAGTTGCGGCATGATCACCTTTGTCGGCATCGCGCTCCTGCGGAAGGGGACAGGTCCCCTTCCGCCGCTTCAGTACGCCGCAAGCCACTTCGCCTTTGCGACGATCTTCTCTTCGTTCGGAAGAATGAAATCCTCCAGCGGCGGCGAGAAGGCGTAGTGTGTATCTTCGGCGCAGAGCCTTACGACCGGGCCGTCGAGGTGTTCGAAGAGGGTCTCCCCGATCGTGGCCGCGATCTCCGCCCCGATCCCTCCGGTCCTGCGGTCCTCGTGTACGATCATCACCTTACTGGTCTTTTTCACCGATTCGGCGACCATCCGACGGTCCCAAGGTTTTAAGGTCCTCAAGTCGATCACTTCAGCCTCGATCCTCTCCTCCGAGGCCAATCGCTCGGCCGCCTTCAGCGCCGTATGCACCATCGCACTGTAGGTCACGATCGTCAAGTCTCTCCCCGATCGGCGAACCTCTCCTTTTCCGAGGGGGACGACGTACTCCTCCGCGGGGAGCGGTTCGCTGATCCTCCGGTAGAGCCCCTTATGCTCGAAAAAAATTACGGGGTCATTGTCCCGGATTGCGGCCTTCAAGAGTCCCTTGGCGTCGTAAGCGGTCGCCGGTGCGACGATCTTCAGTCCCGGCGTCGGCATGAACCAGGATTCCGGATTCTGGGAGTGGAAGAGCCCCCCGTGGACCCCAGCGCCCGAAGGACAGCGGATGACGATCGGCACCGACGCCTTCCCGCCGTGTCGATAACGGAGCGTCGCCGCCATGTTGACGATCTGATCGAAGGCGCATGAGATGAAGTCCCCGAACTGCATCTCGGTGACCGGCCGCATCCCCAGGATTGCCGCGCCGATCGCGGCGCCGACGATCAGCGACTCGGCAATCGGCGTGTCGATCACCCGCTCGGGGCCGAACTCCTGGTAGAGCCCCTCCGTCGCCTTGAAGGCGCCGCCGAGCACTGCCACATCCTCTCCCAGGATGAAGACATTCTCGTCCCGCTTCATCTCCTCGAAGAGGGCGTCCCGGATCGCCCGGATATAGGTCGTCCGGCCGTCAGTCGATTGGGTCGGCATAAAGGTCCTGGAGCGCTTCTTTTGGATTCGGATACGGCGAGTTTTCGGCGAATGCCACCGCCTCCTCCACGACAGCCGCGACCCGCCTCTCCGTCTCCTCTTTGATCGCTTTCAGATCGTATCCCTTCTTCTCCATGTAGATCTCAAAGCGGAGGATCGGGTCCCGGCTCTCCCATTCGACCACCTCATCCTCGGGACGGTACCAGGGCTGGTCGTGCTCCGAGTGGCCGTGCATCCGGTAGGTCTTGCACTCGATCAGCGTCGGTCCCTCCCCCTTGCGCGCCCGCCGGATCGCCTCGCGCGCCGTCTTTATCACGGCGAAAAGATCGTTCCCGCTGCAGACCGCGCCTTTGAAGCCGTATCCCTCCGCCCGGCTCGCGACATCATCGATGGCCATCTGAAGGCTCTGCGGTGTGGAGTAGGCGTAAAAATTATTTTCGCAGACATAGACGACGGGGAGTTTGTGGATCCCTGCGAAGTTGAGCGCTTCGTGAAAGTCGCCGCGCGAACTCGCCCCTTCCCCGAAGAAGGCGACCGCGACGTGCGGCTCCTTCTTCAGTTTGAATTTCAGGGCAGCACCGGTGGCGACCGGGAGGGAGGAGCCGAGCATGCTGGTCGACCCGAAAACGCCGACGGAGAGATCGCCGGCATGAAGGAACGAGTCCTTCCCTTTGGAGAGTCCGGTCGCCTTCCCCATTAGTTGGGCCATCAGGAGCTTCGGCTCGACCCCCTTGACGAGAAATGCCCCCATGTCGCGGTGGAGCGGGGCGATGAAGTCCTCTTTTTTTAAGCCGTAACAGATCCCGACGACGATCGCTTCCTGGCCGAGGCCGGAATAGACGCCCCCCAGGATCTTCCCCTGCAGGTGGAGTTTGCTGACACGATCCTCAAACTCCCGGGTCAGCCTAAGATAATAGTAGAGGTCGAGGTCTTCTTCCCGTTTCATTCAGTTTTCTAGGGAGTGACAGAATTTTACCACAAACCGACGGCCTCGCGGACCTCTTCGAGCGTTTTTTGCGCAATCTTCACTGGAGGTGATCGTGCCCCAATTCGGCGCCTTCCCGCCCCTTAGAAAGGCGATTTTAGATTGACTCTGGCGAGAACCGTGTGGCAGGATGCGCCCGGCGTTACGTTTCTTGTCATGCTCCGGAGGTTGTCTCGCGGTAGAGAATCCCATGGGCGGAGAAATTTCAATGGGCCTGATTGTCGTGCTCGCGTTGGTGCTGGCCGCAGAATTTGTCAATGGATGGACCGACGCCCCCAATGCGATCGCTACCGTCGTTTCGACGCGGGTTCTTTCTCCCAGGAGGGCCGTGATCATGGCGACCGTTTTCAATGCGGTCGGGGTCATGTCGGGTACGGCCGTCGCGGAGACGATCGGGAGGGGTATCGTGCAGTTGCAGGCGATCAACCTGACCACGGTCGGGGCCGCCATGGTCGCCATCGTTCTCTGGAGCACGCTTGCTGCCTGGTATTCTGGTCTTCCCACCAGCGAGACCCATGCGCTCGTCTCGGGGCTGGCGGGTGCAACCCTGGCGACTTCGGGGCCCAAGGCGCTCCTATTGGGCGGATGGCAAAAAGTCGGGACAGGGCTGATTTTCTCGACCTTTTTCGGGTTCGGGGTGGGACTGCTCATTATCGTCGCCATCTCCTGGCTGTTCCGGAGGTCAACCCCTGGAACGGTCCGGAGGCTCTTCGGAAAGCTTCAGATCCTCTCGGCCGCGTTCATGGCCTTCAGTCACGGGAGCAACGACGGTCAGAAGTTCATGGGGGTCTTCGCGCTGGCCCTCGTGCTGGGGGGGGTGCGCCCGGAGTTTCATGTGTCATGGGAGGTGATTCTCCTCTGCTCCCTGATGATGGGGATCGGGACGTCGGTCGGCGGGTGGCGGATCATCCGGACCCTGGGGATCCGGATGGTCACGCTCGAACCTCACCAGGGCTTTGCCGCTGAAACCGGCGCAGCCGTGGTCATCGAACTCGCCTCACGCCTGGGGATCCCGCTGAGCACAACCCATACAATCGGCACGTCGATCATGGGGGTGGGGGCCTCTCGGCGGCTCTCGGCGGTCCGCTGGGGAGTGGTCGGTGAGGTGGTGCTCGCCTGGATTCTTACCTTCCCTGTCTGCGGGGCGATCGGCTGGCTGGTGGCGACAATCCTTCAGCAGGCGCTCCCTTAAGTCAGGTTAGAACGCGAACTCTTCCAGCTCTTCGGTCACGGTGAGAATGCGCGGCGGGGCGGCGTCGATGACCGGCCACTCCGTCCGCTCAATCCCTTTGATCAGGCCGATCTGATAGGCGAACCAGTTGGTCGTCCGGTCGATCAGATGGACTACCCGGCCGCTCTTGGAAAGGCTGATCGCAATATCCATCAGCCCCTCGGTCCGCAGAGAGTCTTTAAATGTGCCGGCGGGGACGGTGATCGTCTCGAAACGGGAGAATTTAATTTCAGCGACGACATCCGCAGTCTCGTCCTTTCCGTCATGATCGAGATCCCGCCCGAAGTTGACCCCCTTTTTCTCCAACTGCCGGAACGAGAGGCCGATCTCGAAGGGGAAGGGGACGACCCGATACGGAGTGATTCCAGTTTCAAACGTCGTCGTCGGGTTTCCGCCGTAGTAGGTGATGCCGTTCTTGTCCTTCAAAAAATAACTCTCGGCGGGGCCGTTGTTCGCCTGGTTCGATTCGACGAAGACCTTCACTGTCACCCCCTTTTTCACCGTGGTCCCGGTGATGGTGGCGGTGTTGGTATATTCACCCGCATCTCCCACCCGGCGGATCTGGTCGACCACGATTCCCCGGTATGTCCAGTGCTCGCCGATGTTGTCGGGAAAATAGCGCTCGATATCGGCAATCTTCCGGGGTTCCTGGATTCCCAGGACGGGAAGAAGGAGGAGAGTCGGGAGGAGAAGGCCTACCAATTTCATCGGTTTCATGATAGGAAGGTTGAGGAGTAAGGTCAAATGGCGGTCCCCTATTAGGAAAGAAACTGCCTTTTCTTGACCACGAGGGCGAAGAGAAAGCCGTCGTGGGATCCAACATAGACCGTCCCGTCCTTTGCAAGCGTCGGGATGGAGGAGACGGCGTGGCCCGGCCGGAACTGCCAGACGGGCTCCCCGTTGGGGGTCAGAGCATAGAGGAAACCGTCCACCGATCCGATGAAGATCTTGCCGTCCGGTCCGATCCCGGAGGTGGAATGGAGCGAGCTTTGCACCGGGGAGCGCCACTTCAGCGCCCCATCGGGCGTGAGCGCGTATAGATCCCCCTCGTAAGATCCGGCGTAGATGGTTCCGTCTACTCCGATCGCCGGGGCGGCGGAGACGAATTTTTCAGTCCGATAGCGCCAGCGCGTCTTCCCGTCGGGGGCGATGCTGTAAAGGTATCCCCCTGTTGATCCGACGTAGATGGCGCCGTCCGGTCCGACCGTGGGGGAGGAGAGGCCCGAATCGAGGAGTGCGTGCCATCTCAACTCTCCGTCGGAGGCGAAGGCGTAGAGCCGGCCGTCCTCCGAGCCGAGATAGACCGTTTGGTCTCTCCCGACGGCCGGGTCCGAACTGACGGGAGTGCCGATCTTGCGCCGCCAGAGGAGCGTTCCGCGCGGGTCCAGCGCATAGAGATAGCCGTCCTCGGATCCGAAGTAGATCGCCCCCCCGCTGCCGATCGCCGGGGATGAGAAGATCCCTGCGCCGGCGGTATAGCGCCATTTCAGGTCGCCCCCGGTCGTCAGGGCGTAGAGGAAATGGTCCTCCGAACCGACGTAGAGAGTCTCGTCCCTGTCGAGCGCCGGGGTCGAATTGGCGAAGCGGCCGACTCTGTATCGCCACCTCAGGGTTCCGGCCGATGTCAAGGCGTAGAGATACCCGTCGAAGGAGGCGACATAGATTCTCCCCTCTCCGCCGAGGGCGACGGCCGAGAAGATGGTATTTCCCGTTGAGTAGGTCCATTTTACCGGGTCGGCACCTGGAATCTGGGAAACGGGGAGCGCGATCAGAAGGAGGAGGGCGAGGAGAGGTTTTCTCTGCACCATTGTCCTTATCATAGTAAAATATATCGAAAGGAGATCCGACTGTCCATTAAAATATTTGAAGCGCTTTTTCTTACGCTCCTGCTTCTACCCGCGCCGTCGCCTGCCCTGGCGGGACCCGTCCTCGTAGAGATTTCTCTTGCGGCGGAGCGGAGGGGAGATCTGGACCAGATCAAAAAAGAGTTCGCGGCCCTCTCGGTGACCCGGATCCGGCATCAATTCTTCGCAGCCGGCAATCCTCCGGCGAATATCGCAATCGGGAGAGAGATTCCCGCCGATGTGGCCCGGCTGGCGATCCGTCTTGCGACGACCCACAACCGGGGCGTGAAGTTCTTGATCCCGCAGAAGAGGATCCGGCCCGGCTACATTGCGATCGGGACCTCGATCTTTGATGAAATTGTGCAGGTGCCAATCCGCCCGGAAGATCTTCAGAGGCTGTCGGACCCGCCCCTCGATACCGAAGAGTTTCATCGACTCTATCGGCGCCTGACCGGGGAATAAAAAAGGGGCGCGAGGCCTCAACCTCGCGCCCCTGATCTATCTCGGAACCGGCCTAGCGGCCGTTCGCCGAAAGAGAGACCGGCCGGACTTTCGACTCGGTCGGATTGAGCGCCAGGATTCTCTTCTCCCCCTTCGGGAGGACTCTTAAGATCCCCCACTGACCGGCGTCGATGTAGGCCGCCCGATGGTTCATATAGATGTAGTCACCGGGGAGCTGATGCGGTCCGCCGGCGCCGCCCCGAAGATCGACACGGACATAGGAACTGCCGCCGAACTCCAGAGAGCTGTGGAGGTGCGCCCCTCGAAAATTATCCACCGGCCATTCGTGACCATCGAGCGCGAAGACCCCCACCTGCTCCATGAACCCGCCGAAGACATGGATGAGGACCTTGTCCCCGGCGTGCGCTTCCAGAACCGGCGTGTTGATGGCCCCCTTGCTGCTCTCGGAGATGCACTGGAAGACCAGACCGACCGCGCACCCCTTCTCGTCGAGGTAGTAGTCTTTCGGCTCGGCGCGATAGTTGATCCCGGTCAAACCCGCCACCTTCTGGGCGTACGGCATAAAGCTGGTGCCGATCAGGTTGTCCTCGTCCTGGAAGATCAGGGCGAAGTCCCGATAGTTCTCCCGGGTCTCGTTCCCCGGGACCGACCGGTCCACGATCACATCCGCCTGCCAGGAGTTCCGCATCGAAATATCCGCTCCGCCGGCCGGATCGCGATACTTCGACCCTCTCGGACCGATGATGATCGCCCCGAACAGGCCGTTCCGCGGATTGTCGATCACGTTCCCCCAGTCCTGGATCAGCGCCGCGTTCTCGCCCAGCTCCGGATGCGCATAGAACGTGTAGAGGCGGCTCTGGCCCGGAGCGACGGTCTGGTCGCCGCCGTTGTTTCCGACGTTGATCCCCATCGAATCCTTCGGGTCAAAGGCAAGCCCGTCCGCATGTAGACCGGCCCGCTCCTTCGCCATCCGGTTGGTCAATTTGATCTTGATGCAGTCGCCGACATTCACCCGAAGGGTCAGCGGGTGCGGTGAGAGCATCCCGCTCTTGACCCGGGTGACCTCATCGTCGAGGAGATAAACCTTCCCCTCCTTGTTGCCGAGCTTCAGATTCCGTCCAAGATCGACCTCCATCACCTCCGGGATTCCGGGGTTGAACTTCAGGGTGTGGTCGACGGCCGAGACCGCGAAGTTCTTCACAGGCGCGTCGCCCGGGCAGAGCTCCTTCACCGAGGTCGGGATCTCTTCACGGCTCGGCAGAGGCTGCAGGCCCTTGTCCATTTTATCCAGTACGCGAATGAGCCCCCATGACCCCTCCGCGAAGTGGGAGGCCCGGCCGGAGTAGTAGAGATAGTCTCCCGCCATCCGCTGCGGTCCTCCCGCCGCCGGGAGCACCACGTCCATCCGCTCGGCGATCGCGATCCGAAGTGTGTTGCGCGGAAGGGCGTCGTCGTTGTACCGATCCTCCGGGAACCAGTGGCCGCTCACATGCCAGGTGTGCGCCTCGTTGGCTGCAGGCTGAAGGACCCTAAAGACGATCGGGTCGCCCAGATAGGCCCGGACCAGCGCCGTCTCCGGATCCCCATGGATCTTGCTGGAGAAGAGGAGTGCGGGATCGGGGTTGTTGGCCAGCCGGACCGAGAGCGGCTCCACCCGCATATCAAGTCCGCTCCCGGTGGTCGCCTCCCCACCATTGAGAAAGCTCATCGGCGATTTGTTGATCTTATCGGGATACTTTGCAGATGGGGTTCCGTCGACCGATGGCCTCCCAGCCATCGGGTTGTCGGCCGAAATCAATTCGGCAGTCCGCGGATTCGAGTCCATGATCCGCATGACGATCTCCCGGAAACTCCCTGTCACTTTTGCCGAGACCGGATCGGTGGTGTGGATATCGACGACCAGACCGCTTCGGACCTCCTTGCCGGTCGTTGGATCGTGATAGGTGGAGCGAGGCGGCTCGACGATCGTCGAGCCGAACAGCCCGTGTCCCCAGGAGTCGAGCCCGAAGACATGGTCATGCCAGAAGACGATCCCGAGATCGACGTCCGGATACCAGCGGTAGCGGACGTACTCAACGCTGACGATCCGTCCGGCCGCGTGGTCGTTGATCAGCGGTTCGGTGAAGATCACCTTGTTCCCATTGATCTCCTTGATCCTTCTCGCCTCGAATTCTCCGACTCCGTCCAGGCCGATTCCGATCACAGTTCCCGGGTGGAACATCGGGGTGTCGAACTTGTCCTCGTTCACGTCGATATGCCGGACTGTCGAGGCGACCGTAATCGAGAGATCCCCTGCCTTGGCCGCCTTTGTCAGCGTTGTATTCTGCGGCATCGGCATTCCGTGGTGTGTCTCTTCCCGGTCTTCCGACTTCAACAGGTTGAACGGCCGGACCGACTGCTCATAGTTGAATCCGATGATCACCCCGTCGGTGGCGGTGATGTCGAACTGGAAGAAGTGCGGGTGCATGTTGACCTTGCTGGAATTGGCCACCCGCTTGTCGTCCGGAAGTTTACTCTTGAAGACGACGTCCACGCAGTCGTAGACGTTCGCGCGGATCGCCAGCGGCACCTGCTTGGCGGGTGTCACCCGGACCGCCGCCTCTTCCTCCTCCAGGACGAAGATCTGGGCGTCCGGATCGACGATCGCCGGCGTTTTGGCGGTCGCCGTTTTCAACGTGATCGGAAGTCCGATCGCGTTGATCGTGTAGTATTTGCGCGGCGCGTTCGAGGGGCAGAGGCTCCAAGGGCCGTTTTCCCCGGGCTGGGCCGGCTCGGTCGTCCGTTTCCCATCCTTATTGAGCCGGATCGGCTCAAAGAACGGGGCCGGATTGTGGTCGGGCGAGAATGGGGGGCGCTTACCCAGGTGTGGTCGCTCCCACGGAATCGAGGGCTTGCCAGTGGCCGAATCCCATCGGATCGGGAGCCGTTTCCCCGGGGCAGGCGATTTATAATTGGCCCAGACCTGCTTGGTCTCGGGCTCGTTCAACGCGACATTCCTCTCCCACTTCCAGTTATAGACGCTAGCGTCGTAAGAGACGATCTGCTTATGCTCGTCCTCCTGGCCGCCCGGAAGTCCCTGGGCCGGAAGCTGCATCTCCACCCAATCCTTGATCGAAACCATCTGGGGATTTGCACTCCAGTCGGTCTTGTCCGCCGTAATCTTGAACTTCTTTCCGGCAAACCAGTCCACTGTGGTGCCGACCAGTTTGGAGGAATCGACCGCCTCCTTCATCTTACCCTTCCGATCGGGGAGCTCCGCCAGCGCCGGCATGATGTCGTCCTGCGAGCCCGCCGCCTGAAGGGTGGTGTAGACCCGCCAGAAGCCCCACATTCCGGTCACGTAGTGCTGAGGAATATGGCAGTGGAAGGTGTAGTCTCCGGCGCCGTAGGCGCAGCCGCCGGAACCGCACTCGATCACCTCGTTAAATGATTCCGCGGCGCCGATCGCCTGGACATCCAGCCGCTCGGAGGAGGTCCGAATCGGCGGGAACTTCACCGGTCCGGTCCCGCTGGATGTGGCGGCAAAGTCAAACTCCGCCTTCGTGACCGCCTCGGGGGAGCGCGGCCAGCGGTCGCTTCCGCCGTGAAGATGATGGGAATGGATGATCTCGGCCCCCCCCATCATCCGGAACTTGACCGGATCGCCGAGATAGGAGCGGGGAACAGTCGTGGCCGGATCTCCGAAGGTGTACGATCCGTAGGCCATCGACTCGTCATGGATCCCGTGCTTCTCCTTCTGGAGCGTAAGGCGGGTCCCATGGTTCTCGCTCCTTAAATTGAGGCCGCGCGCGGCGGGCCGATACGTGTCGGTCATGGGGTCCCGCTGCGGAAGGAGTTCGCCCTTGCGGTCGAGAATCCGGACGACCTCATCCCCGATCTCCATATAGAAGATCGCGAACTCGCGGAAGTCCGGACCGTTCGGGTCCTCGATCATCGCCATCCACCCGCTCTTCATCTCTTTTCCGCTCCAGGGGGAGAGATAGCGCGAGCCGCGCGGCTCAACCACCAACGCTCCGAACATCCCGAGGTTCCACTGCTCGCGGACCGCATGGCTGTGGAAGTGGTGCGCGTTGTCCGGCTGGTCTCCGGGGATGTACCACTCAAACTCCTGGCTCTTTCCAGGCATGACGAGAGAGTCCTTGTTTATCATCGTCGCCGCTTGGCCGGTGGCGCGGATGATCAGGCTTGAACCGTGGATATGGATGCTGACCGGCTCCTCGTTCGTCGTCTGATTGCGGAGGATGATCCGGACGCAGTCGCCCGCGCCGGCGCGGATGACCAGCGGCTGGATCAAATCGCCCTGAAGTCCGGTGGAGACCCCGGCGTCGCGGAACTCATCGGCGCTCTTCCGGGCCTCGGCGTTCTTCTTCTCCTCCTCGCGGACCTTCGGGAGATCCTCGGTCAGGGCGTAGAGGTAGCCGGGGAAAAACTGCATGAAGCGGTTGAGGGTAATCTGGACGTTGATCGCAGAGATATCGAAGTTCTTGATGGGGACCCCGTCCGGGCACCGGCCGCCCGACGTCACAGACTCCTCGGTAGTCGAGATCCGAAGTGGGACCCCCTGCGACATCGCGTGCGCCTGTCCGCTTGAGGTAAAACCGCCCATCTGGCCGCCTGCGCGCGCGATTTCGGAGTCGAGGCGGTTGGTCAGGGCCCCCATGAGGGCGGGGCCCGCGTTCTCTCGCGAGACCTCGGTGCCGGTTCCGCCGTGCATGGCGTGCATGTCGTTGATGTTTTGGTCTGCGTTATCCGCGCCTAAGGCCCACGCCGGGACCGCCAGGACCAGCGCGAAGATAAGCAAACCCTTCCGAAAATTATAAGCTGCTGCGATCTGCATTATTCCCCCCTTTTCAATTTTAATCTGTTCGTTGACTTAACTCGGTCAGAGAATTGCGGGTGAAACGGGACTGAAGAACAGGATTCCCAAACCATGAGAATTTTCCTTATATCCCTTCTTTTTCGGGCTGTCAAGTCCAAAATTTTATCCGCCGTGCCCTTCGACCCGCCCCCATGTTTGGCGTTTGGGCGAGACAAAGACGGAGAGAAAAAAGAGGGCCGCGGCGATCAGGACAATCGTGGCCCCCGAGGGGAGGTCAAAAAGATAGGAGAGGAAGACCCCCGCGACGGCCGACCCGACCCCGAAGAGGGCCGATCTGAGGAGCATCCCCCGCATACTGAAGGCAAACTGATGGGCGGCCGCTGGGGGGATGACGATCAGGGCAAAGACCAGGATCGCGCCGACCGCCTTCAACGCCAGGACGATTGTCAACGAGATGAGAGTCAGCAGAAGGAAAAAGAGCCGGCGGCCGGGAATGCCGCTCGCTTCCGCCATCTCCGGGTCGAACGTGATGAAGTGAAACTCTTTAAAGAATGCCCAGAGGAGGGCGAGGATGACGATGGAGAGAATCACGATCACAATCAGATCCTCCTGGGTGACCGAGAGAATGCTCCCGAAGAGATATCCGTAGACCTCCGGATTGTACTCCTGCATCATTCCGAGAAAGAGGACCGCCATCGCCATCGTGGTCGTGTAAAAGATTCCGACCGAAACGTCGAGCTTCATCTTTCCGGCCCGCTCCAAAAATCCGGTGATCCAGGCGGTGGCTAGGCTGAACGAGACGGCCAGGGGGAAGGGGGGGAGACCGACGAGATAAGCGAGCGTGACCCCCGCGAAGGCGGCGTGGGCTGTTCCGGCGCCGATGAAGGAGAGCCCCCGCAACGTGACGAAGACCCCGATGATGGAGCAGACAAGTCCCACGACGATCGAGGCGGCAAGGGCGCGCTGCATAAAACCGTATGCAAGGAGATCGAACATCTTATCCGCGGTGGTGATCGGAGATGATCACGAACCGCCCGGCGTCGGACGTGACGATCACCTCCTTTCCGTAGACCTCCTGGAGGATCTCTTTTCTTAAAACCCCCTCCCGGGGTCCCTTGGCGTAGAGGCGGCGGTTCAGCAGGATCAGGGAGTCGGCGAAGGGGGAGATCAGATTGATATCGTGCGTGACGAAGAGGACCAGCAGCCCTCTCTCCCGATGGAGCCGCCGGATCAACTCGAGGATGCTGTGCTGCGTCGGTGCGTCGACCCCGGTGGTCGGCTCGTCCAGTAAAAGGACGCGGGGCTGCTGCGCCAGGGCCCGCGCACTCAGGACGCGCTGCTGCTGACCGCCGGAGAGGCTTCCGAAGGGGGCCGTCTCCCGCTCGAGCATCCCGACCGCCTCCAGCGCCTCCGAAACGATCTTCCGGTCAAGGAGAGCAGGTCGGCGGAGAAGGCCGATCGAGGAGAATCTCCCCATCGCCGCTACCTCCCAGACCGTGATCGGGAAATTCGGATCAACCCGCTCCTTCTGCGGGACATATCCCATCTGCGCGCGGTGAGAGCAGCGGAGATCCTTGTGATTGCAGTCGAAGATTGTCAGACGGCCGGAGAGCGGGACCAGGCCGAGGATCGCCCGCAGGAGCGTCGTTTTTCCCGCGCCGTTCGGGCCGATGATGCCGGCGAATTCCCCCTGCGCGACCTCCATCGTAAGATTTTCAAGAATCACGCGCCGGCCGAGGGCGACCGTGACCCCTTCGCAGATGATCGCCGGCCTCATGTCCGGTCCTTTTCCAGGGCGTTGGCCAGAACGCCGACAGAGTAGGAGATTAGTTTCAGATAACTCTCGGTCCCCGGGATCGCGCCGGGAAGCGGAGAGAGGAGCACGACCTTTACCCCGGTCTCGCGCCGGAGCGTGTCGGGGATGCGAGGGGAGAGTTGCGGCTCCGAAACGACCACGCGGATCTTCTCCCGCCGGATCCGGTCGATCAGTTGAGAGAGGCGGCGCGCCGAGGGCTCGCTCCCGACCTGTGCCTGGATGTTCCCTACGATCACGAACCCGAAGCGGCGGGCGAAGTAGGGCCAGGCCGGATGATGCGTGATGATCCTCCGGTCCGGAAGGAGGCTCACCCGCCTTTTGAGCGTCCGCTCAAGTGAGTCGATCTGCTCGAAGAAGTCCGACTGGTTTTTCAGGTAGGCCGCTCGATTCTCCGGATCGACCTTAATCAGCCCCGCGGTGATGTGGCGGATCATGATCTTCGCATTCTCCGGGTCCAGCCAGATGTGCGGATTCCCCATCGAATGCCGCTCCTTGAACCTCCTTCGCTCTCGATGTTCTTCCCCCGCCTGATCCCGCAGCAGCGGAACCCCGTCCGACGTCGTGATCACCAGGAGCGTTGAGTTCCCCGCGTTTTTCACGAGCCCATCCACCCAGATCTCAAGACCGAGGCCGATTTTGACCAGCATCCGCGCTTCGGCCACCGTGGCAAGATCGGAAGGGCGTGGCGTATAGGTGTGCTCGCTCTCCAGGCCGCTGATCAGGCTTCTCACCTCCACGCGCTCTTTCCCGACCGCCTCGACGAAATCCTTCAGCACGGGGAGGGTCGCCACCACCTTGACCTTTGCTTCGGCCGGCGCCGAGATGAGAAATAAGAGAAAAACCGCAGGACAACAAGAGTTTCGGAAGGTCGGCCGCATCGTCCCATCCTATAGAGCCGCCTTTACTTTCGCAAGGGTGGAGGAGATAATTTGCCCTGGTGAAGGTCATCGGGCTGATCTCGGGGACTTCAACCGACGGGATTGACGCGGCCCTCGTCGAGATTTCTGGGAGGGCCCCGCACCCGAAAATCGGCCTTATCCGTTTCAAGACCTATCCCTATCCTGCCGGCGTGAAAAGGCGGCTGATCGCGGCGCAGGCGAGCGGATCGGTGGCGCAGATCTGCCATTTCAACTTTTTGCTCGGAGAACTCTTCGCCCGGGCGGCGATGAAGATCGCCGAAGAGGCCGAGGTCCCCCTTGACGAGGTCGCCCTGATCGGCTCGCACGGTCAGACCGTGCATCACCTCCCGGTCCCCCGGAAGGACGCCGGGTTTGCCATCCGCTCGACGTTGCAGATCGCCGAGCCCTCCGTCATTGCGGAGCGGACCGGAATTACCACCATCGCAGATTTTCGGCCGCGCGACCTCGCCGCCGGCGGGCAGGGGGCGCCGCTGACGCCATTTCTGCACGCCATCCTCTTTTCAGGCGATCGAACGGCGCGGATCGTCGTCAATATCGGAGGGATTTCGAATGTGACCTATCTCCCTCCCGGTGGGCGGTTCGACCGAATTCTGGCCTTCGACGTCGGTCCCGGGAACATGTTGATCGACGGCCTGGTCCACGATCTCTCGAGAGGGAAGAGGGCGATGGACCGGGGAGGGAGGGTGGCCGCCTCTGGGAGGGTGGTCCGGCCGCTTCTGGCGTGTCTGGTGCGGCATCCGTTTGTCCGGTCCCGCCCTCCGAAGACGACCGGCCGGGAGGTATTCGGGCTCCCGATGATCGAACGGCTCCGCTCGATGGGAGGCAGGTTTTCAACCGCCGACCTCATCGCCACCGCGACCGCCTTCACGGCGGATGCGATTTCCTATAACGTGAGAACCTTTCTTCCGAAGGAGCCGGCGGCGGAGATGATCGTGGGAGGGGGCGGGGGACATAATCCGACGCTGATGCGGATGCTCGCAGAAAGGGTCGCACCGATCCCGCTCCGAACCTTTGAGGATTTTGGTTTTGCCAGCCGTGCGATCGAGGCGACGGCCTTTGCGCTCTTCGCCTACCAGACCGCCACGGGGGAGCCGTCGAACGTCCCGTCGGCGACCGGAGCGACGCACCCGGTCGTCCTCGGGAAGATCGTCCCGGGGAGGAATTTCAAAGGGCTGTTTTCCTGAATCCGGTGAAGGCGCTGATCCAGCGCGTTCGCCGCGGCGCGGTTCGGATCGCCGGGGACATTCACGCCGAGATCGGCCGCGGGATCGTCATCTTCCTCGGTGTTGCAAGCGGGGATACGGACGCGAGCGCCGAGGCGATGGCAAAGAAGATCTCTGGTCTCCGGATTTTTGACGATCCGGCCGGGAAAATGAATCTGTCAAATGAGGAGATCGGCGGCGAGTCCCTCGTGGTCTCGCAATTTACGCTCTGCGCCGACTTACGAAAGGGGAAACGCCCCCGGCTTTGAACGGGCGATGAAGCCGCCCGAGTCGGAGCGGCTGTACCGGTTCTTTTGCGACCGCCTGCAGCAGGTCACCGGCCGTCCCGTCCGGACCGGCCGGTTCGGGGCCTCGATGCTCGTCGAGATCGAAAACGATGGCCCGGCCACCTTCTGGCTGGAGGTCTGATTTAAAGGTTTCGGAGGAATTTTTCCGCTAGAATTCCGAGCCTTTTCCTTTGATCTTTTTGATGAGTTTGCCCCTAGGGAAGGGGTTCTCGCGGAGTACGTGAAGGTGACCATTAACGGTCTGGACTACTCTCTCCTCCAACCGATCAAGATCGCGCTGAGCGGCGGGAGAGAGCGCCAGGGAAAATTTATCCACCCCTGCGCTTTCGTTTCTTCAGATATTCTTCGAGACTGATTCCGCCCTTTTTTAGATATTCGGTCCAGGCGTCCTCCAGGGCCTGGATGAGTTTCGGGCTGCGCTCCAGGAGATAGTCATCGAAGTCCTCTTCGGTGATTCCGGTGATAATCGCCCGAGGTTTTCCCTTCGAGGTGATCACCACATCGTCTTTTTCCGCTCTTCGCAGGACCGCTGAAGTCTTATTTTTTAATTCCCTCACGTTGGCAAACTTCATCGTTTTCCCCCTCGTGGCTACGATTGTAGCAACTTGATACAGTTGCGTCCAGTTTGCTTTGCTTCCGTCGAGAGAGGTAGAAAGAAGCTCCGAAAGGCCTGATGTGGGATGCTGCTTACTTTGAGAGGTGAATCCCGAGATCGGTCAAGGCTTTCCTCACTGCGTTGATTCTTCCGAAAGTATTGCCACCACTTTTATCTTTTCTTTCGATCATCAATGAACGATAGATGTCGTAGGTCATGTGGACTCTCCTCTGTTGGGCTCAGCCCCCGAATACCGCGCGGGAGCAGCCGTCCCAGAAGTGCGTGCGCCAGCGGAGCGAGGTCATCACGCCGTCGCGGATTCTCTTCTGATTCTCCTCGGGGGCGGCGTGCCGGACGATCAGCTCGTTGAAGACCTTCGCGTGCTCGACATCCTCCTCGATGTGCATCGTGAAGTACTCTATCTCGGAGGGCGACAGGCCGCTGTTCTTCTTAAACCCCTTCACCAGATAGGCGAACATCGTCGGAATCGAGAACTCATGCCCAGGCCCGATCGCGCCTAAGCCGACGAGAAAGTCCCCCTCGCGGGTCAACCGCATATGTCCCTCGATATATCCCGAGGTTTCGGGGAGGAGCGGCACGCGCCCCCAGGCCTCGTCGGGGAGCCCCAGCGCGCGTAAAAAATTCCGGTAGAGTGCGGGATGGCTGCGGAAGATCGTCCACTGGCCGTACTCGTCGTTGAAGACGACCCGGAAGAGCCGCGCGGCGTCTTTATCCGGGATCTTCGGGAGGAGATTCGTCATGTAGTTCACGAAGACCTTTACCAACTGGTAATGCTGAAGCCCGAACGTCCGGATCTGATCGAGCGAGAGCGGCTCGGAGGCAAACCGTTTTAAGAAGGGGTGATGGACCGCCGGATGTTTGAGGATCTCCTGTTCCAGTTCATGGACGAAGGTCTCGCCGGCGGTCGGCATTCGGGCGTGCCCCCTTCCGCTTTTTAATATCCCATCGACATGAACTTCTCTTTCGCCTCGTCCATCATCCTCTCGTCGATCTGCTTGTACCCCTTCTCCTTGGCGATCCGCTCGATCTCTTTGCGCGCCATCGGCCGGATGAACGAGGGGATGTTTGAAAGCCGGGACTCGGCGGCCGCCGTCCAGACCAGCTCTGCGGAATCGTTGCGCGAGGCGTCCATGACCTCCGCCGTGATCATCGAGACGCCGTTCTTTTTTGCGTAGGCCTCGATCCCCATCTGGACCATGGGCCGCATGAATGTCGGGATCTTGGAGAGGCGCTCCTCGGCCTCGGCCGACCAGGAGATCGGTCCCGGGCCGGTCTCCTTTGCGCCCTCCGCCCCCCCCATTCCGGCGAGCATCGATGAAAAGGGACAGGTGCCCCCCGACTTTTCAACCGCGGCTTCTACCGCGGTCGCCGTCGCGGCGGCCGTCGTCGCCGGCGCCCCCTCCTTTAAGGTCTCGCGTGTCAGCTCCATCGGCTCCGCCGCCGCGGTCCGCCCCCCGAGCTTGACGCCGAGCGCATGAACGAGGCTGGTCTCGCCCGGGTTTGTGACCATCGCCACCTTGTTCCCGCAACTCGGACAGCCGAACGTCACGCCGAGCGATTCGGAGGCCGGATTTTCCACCTTCTCGAACATCATGAATTTTTCGCATTTCATGCAGACAAACTTCATTTTCGCATCTCCGCTATAGTTTTTCCGCCAGTAGTCTTTTAAACGAGAGGAATTGCTCGATCTTCTCCGCAATCTCGGTGAAGCGCCGCGCGATCGGGTGATCGGAATCCAACAGCGGCTCGCCCCGATCGCAGGCCCGGGAGATCTCGCCATCAAACGGGATCTTTCCCAAAAACGGGACCGACAACTCCTCGGCCATTGCCTGCGAATCGCTGTCGAAAAAATGGACCTCGGTGGAACAGTTCGGGCAGAAGGCGCCGCTCATGTTCTCGATCATCCCGAGGATCGGGATCCCCAAGTCGCGGGCGTAGACGATCGATTTTTTCACGATGCTCTTTACGACCTCGGAAGGGGTCGTCACGACGACCGCGCCGTCGAGTTCCGGGATGAACGAGGCGATCACCGGAGGCTTATCAGCGGCGGCACCCGGGGGGAGATCGGTGAAGAGAAAATCGACCTCGCCCCAGACGATATCGGCCAAAAATTCGCGGATCACGCTCATCTCCATCATCCCGAGCCAGACCGGCGAGAGGTCCATCGGCCCTTTCCAGCGGACCGGCGCCGTCTCATCCGAGAGGAAGAAGTCCATCGAGCCGACCTTGATCCCGAGCGGCCCGACCGGCGGGATCGCCCCTTCCGGAGTGATCTCGAACCGTTTCCCGGCTATCCCGAGCATCTTCGGCACGCACGGCCCGTTCAGATCGACATCGAGGATCGCGACCTTGTGCCCCTTCCGGGCGAAGGCGAGGGCGAGGTTCACGGTCGTCATGCTTTTGCCGACCCCCCCCTTGCCCGAGAGGACAACGATCTTCCGCTTGACCTGACCCATCCGGAGTTTCACAGCCAGTTGCTGGTCGACGATCTGCTGCATGACCTTGGCGTCGTCCGGGTAGGCGATCTTTTTTAAGATCGATTTAAGGGAATTCTCGTTCATGATAAGAGCGAAACAACATCATAATATCAGAATGAGAAAAAGTAAAGGAGACTAGGGTTTCTGCGGACGAATCGGATAACTGGCCGCCACGCCGTTCGGTCCGAGGCCGACAGAGATCCGTCTGACCTCGACCAGTTTTTCAAGATCGACCACCGACAGATCATTGCTTTCGGTATTGCTCACATACGCGAAGTGGCCGTCGGCGGAGAAAGAGATCCCATGCGGCCATTTCCCCAGAGGCACCTTTTTGACGACCCGCCCGCTCTCCACCTCCGCGACGGTGATCGTTCCCGATTTCTGGTCGCAGGAGATCATCCACTTCCCGTCGGGGGTCACCGCCAGTTGCGCGGGGGCCTCGCCGACCGGGATTGTGGCGACGACCTTCCGGCCGGCCACATCGATCTTAGAGACGCTGTTTGACTTCAGATCGGTGACGAAGATGAACCGGCCATCGGGGGTGACCCATGACTGAACGCCGACCTTGCCGATTGGGATGCGCGCGGCGAGCTTCAGCTCGGCCAGATCGACGATCGCCAGATCCCCGCTGTTCCAGTTGGGGACGAACGCCCACCGGCCGTCTGCGGAGACGGACAGCCCGTGCGGACCGTCTCCCACCGCGAGCCGGCGGACCGTAAAGAGGGAGTTGTAGTTGATGACCGACAGGTCGTCCGAGCCGGTGTTGGTGACAAGGATATATTTTCGGTCCGGCGTGACGAAAATGTGGGCGGGGGCTTTTCCGGTCTGAAAACGAGCCTCGATCGCCAACTTTTTCGGATCGATCCGGACCGCGCGATCGGCCTTCCCCTCCGTTGCGTAGAGAAGGCCGTCTGGTCCGAGATGAATGTTATGCGGCGCGGCCAGCCCCTCGAGCCGGCCGATCAACTCCCCGGTCTCGGCATCGACCGCCGAGATCGTCCCCCCTTTCTCATCCGCCGTGTAGACCGGCTCGGCCCGGACAGCCGTTGAGATGAAAAATGCCAGGATGAAAACAATCACGCTCATGGACGGAACGACGGAACTATAAGAAAGAGCGCGTGCTCAGTCAACCGTAGGGGCCTAGAAGGCGCAATTGGTGACTCCTTTGCAAGAGGGAGTGGCAACGGTTTGTCGCCTTGAGGCGACCTGCTCCTTCAGCCGGAGGAGCCGACGGCGAAGCCCCTGGAGGTTTTGAACCCGCCTGTCGATCTCGGGGAGTTTCTCTTCCAGGAGGCGGGTCATGAGCGGACGCGCGGCTTCGCAGCAGCCCTCGTCTATCGATTGGAGCGCGGTTTTGACCTCGGCTAGCGAGAACCCCAGAAGCCTCGCCTCTTTGATGAACGTGAGGCGTTCGAGATCGTCTCGGCCGTATATTCGATATCCGTTCCCGTGGGGACTGAAGCTCCGTTTCGGCCTGAGGAGCCCGATCTCCTCGTAATAGCGGATCGTCCTGGGATGCAGGCCTACCTCTCTCCCCGCTTGGCCGATCCTCACCTGTCTGGACCTAGAGATTTGAGAAGCCGGAGGGATTCCTCCGCCATCTTGGCGACTTTAGGCACCGGATCGCTCGCGATCCGTTCTAGACAGGGGATCGCGCTTGGGTCCCCGATCTGGGAGAGGGCGATTGCCGCGTGGGCGCGGACAAAGGGGATCGGGTCTTCCGCCAACTTAAAGAGGACGGGAACTCCCGTCACATGGCCGATATCTCCCAGGGCCACGGCGGTATGCCACCGGACGACTGGATCGGCGTCGGCGGCGAGCTTCTTTAAGAGAGGAATCCCGCGTTCCCTCCCCAGTTTTCCCAGGGCGATCGCCACGAAGGCGCGGACTGCCGCATGGCCCCCGATCTCGTAGGGATCGCCGACCATCGATTCCAGGGTTTCGATTCCTCGCTCCTCTCCGATCAGCCCGATCGCGAGAGCGGCCCGAAAGCGGGTATTCGCATGCTCATCCGTTGCCAGGTTTCCGAGCGGCACGAGCCCCTCTTCATGACCGAGAATACCGAGCGAGATGGCGAGATTCCAGCGAATAAAGGGCTCCCTGTCCCCGACGAGTTCCGCCATCCGTCGGACCACGACTGGCCTCTCCTCCCAGGGGAGGCAGATCCCGATCTCGGTCAGTTTCCGCAAGGCTGCAAGGCGACGCCGCGGGTCGCCATCGGAGAGGGGCCGCGAGACCTCTTCGATCTTCCCCTCGAATCCCGTGTCCATGCCTAAGCCTCCTTTCTTACATTTTGATCTTCACGTCAAAGAGCTCCAGCGCCTGCTTGAAACCGTGGGCCGCCTTCTCATGCATCTCATCCCGGTTCGGGGGCATCTTCTGCTCGGCCCGGAAGCTCTCAATGATGTCCAGTGTGGTATTCATCTCCAGGAGCGCGTGCGCCACATCAGCATGGAATCTGTTTCGATCGGGATGCTTCGGCATGGTGAACTGAACTCCAAAGAGCTCCAGCGCCTGCTTGAAACCGTGGGCCGTCTTCTCATGCATCTCATCCCGATCCGGTGGCATCGTCCCCTGCGCGCGGAAGCCCTCGATCCGGTCCAGGGCAACATTCATATCCAGAAGCGAATGGGCCACATCTGCATGGAACTTGTTTCGATCAGCGTGCTCCTTCATTTTGACCTCGACCCCGAAGAGCTCCAGCCCGTGCTTGAAACCGTGTGCAGCCTTCTCATGGACGGCGTCGCGGTCGGGAGGCATCTTCTCTTGGGCGCGAAAGGCCTCGATCATGTCGAGCGTCGTATTCATATCAAGTAACGTATGCGCCACGTCGGCGTGAAACTTATTCCGATCCGGGTGCTCCTGCGCCGTAACGGGGGACGCAACACAACCGAAACTGAAAATCAGGATTATCGAGAGCCAGATCACCCTTTTCATGTTCAACCTCCTGTGCTGAGGGAGCCAAACGCTCCCGGGCTTCCCAACCTAAGGGAAGCTTTTCCATATTGAGATACGCGTTCCAGCGACTGGAAGGTCAACCCCTGGGGTAAAGACGCCCCGTCACGGCTTCGGCCCTGTCCCGTCACGCATCGCCTCAATTAATATCGCGGCGACCTCGGGACGGGTGAATTCGGGCGGCGGGGCGATCCCCGCGATCAACATCTCCCGAACCTTTGTCCCGGACAGGGCGATATGCTCGGTGGCGTCGTGGGGACAGGTCTTTGCCGATACCATCCCGAGGCAACGGCGGCAGTAAAAGGTGTTGTCGAAGAAGAGCGGCGTGATTCCGAGCTCTTGTTCGGTGAAGCGGTGAAAGATCTTCTGGGCGTCGAAGGGACCGTAGTAGTTTCCGACTCCGGCGTGGTCGCGGCCGACGATGAAGTGGGTGCAGCCGTAGTTCTTCCGGATCATGGCGTGAAAGATCGCCTCCCGGGGGCCGGCATACCGCATGGAGGCCGGAAAGACGGCGAGTAACGTGCGCTCCTTGGGATAATAGTTGTCGAGGAGGACGCGGTAACAGCGCATCCGAACCTCGGCGGAGATGTCGTCTCCCTTTGTCTCCCCGACGATCGGGTGAACCAGGAGTCCGTCGGCGATCTCAAGCGCGCACTTCTGGATATATTCGTGGGCCCGGTGAATCGGGTTCCGGGTCTGGAAGGCGACGATCCGCTTCCATCCCCGTTCCTCAAAAAGCCCGCGCGTCTCACTTGGCGTCAGCCTGAATTCAGAGAAGTCGGTCCCAAGGAGATCGGAGAAAGCGATCACTTTCCCACCCAAAAGGATCTGGGGCATCGATAGGACATACGCGACCCCGGGGTGTTTCGGATCCGCGGTCCCGTAGACGCTCAAGGCCTCCGGCTCTTTTTTGTGAGGGAATTTTTCGGCCAACGCGAGAAGGGCCACAGGCCTCCCGGAGGGATCGGCAAGGGCGACCTCCCCCCCTTCGCGGAGTTGGGAGGCCGTCTCGCGGCTTGTCGCCAGGGTAATCGGAATCGACCAGATCAGCCCGGAGGGGAGTCGCATCCCGGAGAGGACCGATTCGAACTCGGCGCTCCCCATGAAACCCTCCAGCGGGGAGAGCGCCCCGTGGACGAGAAGCTCCAGGTCCGACATCTGGCGGGCCGTCAGCACCAGCCTCGGCAGGCCCGAGGCCTTGCGGGCCAGATCGGCCCGATCCCGCTGCTCCGCCAAAAGGGTGACCAGCCTTCCTCCGTGCGGGATCGAAGCCATCATATTGAGAAATCGATCGGGGCCCCCTCGACCTTCTCGTCGAGCGCCATCGGGAGGATCTTCGTCGGAATCACAAACTCCTCGATATTCCCGCGGCTGTCGTGGCACTCCCAGGTAATCTTGTCGCGGCCCTTCGCGACATGCGGAATCAGCCGGGCGTTTCTAAAGCCGATCTGGTAGGAGAGGACAAACTCAATCGCCTCCTCCGGGCAGGCCTTCACGCAGGGGAGGCAGTCCCAGCAGTCCTCCGGATATTTCAGATAGGCCTTGTCGGCCTTCATGTCCTTGACGATCAGATCTCCGGGGCACATCCGCAGGCAAGGGGGTTGGGCCGCGCCGTAGCAGCCGTTGCACTTCTCAGGATCGACCCAGACCGGCATCTGTCCTCCTCTTAAGGTTTGTAGCGGTCCCCGGCAATCATCTGTTCATAGGGGCGCGTCATCATCACGATCTCGCCGTTTTTTGCGACGGAATTAACGAATTTTAACCAGTTCTCATCATCCCGCTGGGGATAATCGACGCGGGTCTGATACGAGGGCCAGCGGGTCTCTTTTCGATAGATCAGATGCTCCACCAGCACGCGCGCGACGTCGATCCGGTCGATGATCTCGTGCGCCTTCATGAGAGAATGCAGATCATCGCTCATCAGATGCGGGGTCTGGGCGGGGAGCCTTGCCAGTTCGCGCCGGGCGATGAGAAGCCTCTCCTCGTTCATCTCATAGTAGCTGGAGGCGCCGCCTGCGTACTCCTCCATGATCTTTTGAAGGCGGACCTCCATCTCATAGGGGATCACGCCGCCTCTGATTTTGCCGTGGGCGCGTAGAGGCGCGAAGACCCGTTTCTCCTCGGTCTCTACCTGACCCGGGTCGATCACCTCCCACGGCAGAGCGATGACGTCTCGGCCGGCTGCCCGAGCCGCGATGACCCCCTCCGCCCAGCAGCCGGAGATGAACTTGAACGGCGCGCCGCCGGCCACATCCCCCGCCGCATAGAGGCCGGGGAGGGTTGTGCGCCGCTCCCCATCCACCCAATAGCCTGCCTGGCAATGCCCACCGACGATATAGGGTTCGGTCGTCTGCACCTCGACCGGCTCTTTTGAGGGATCGATATCGTTGGAGACCCAGTAGAGGACTTGCGAGGGGTACATGTCGAGAAATGCCCCCTTTAAGTTATGGACCTGCTCGGGGGTGATGCCACGGGTGTCGAGGTAGACCGGTCCTCTCCCGCTCTTGATCTCCTGAATCGGGGCGTAGGCGCGATAGGGGGTGGGTGCGGCATCCCCGCCGAGATGGGCGTAGCGGGTCTGCATGAACTTTTCCCCCTTTGCATTGATCTGTGGGGCATTCACCCCAAGCGCGATTGTTCCGGTCGGGGCGATGACATCTTTGGTTCTCAAGGCGACGTACCGCATCTCGAAGGAGGTCATCTCCGCGCCGGCCCGTATCCCCATCGCGTATCCCGCTCCGGTGTTGTAGGGGCAATACCAAGTCTTATGCTGCGCGTCGAAGACGTTGAGGGATCGATAGATCCCGGCGGCGCCGCCGGTGGCGATGATCGTCGCCTTGGCGCGGACGATGAAAAAGACCCCGGTCCGGATCGAGAAACCGGTCGCTCCGATGACCCTTCGCGGATCGGACTCCGTTGTCAAAAGATTGGTCACGACGATCCAGTTGTGGACGACGGCCCCTGCTTCCCGGGCGGCCTTTGCCAGGATCGGCTTGAGCGATTCTCCGTTGATCTTGATATTCCACCGGCCGCGCGGGACATAGTTCCCGTTCTTGTCGGTGAGGATCGGAAGCCCCCACTTCTCGACCTTTTTTACCGCGTATTCAAAAAGCTCGGACATCGAGGTGACCAGGTCCTCCCGGATCAACCCGCAGGAGTCGAACCGGACGTAACGGGCAAACGACTCCGGCGTCTCGCCCGGATTCAGATAGGCGTTGATCGCGTTCATCCCCCCGGCCAGGCAACCGGAGCGGTCGATATGCGCCTTCTCCAGGATCGCGACCTTCAGCTGCGGATAGCGCTCCTTCGTCTCAACGGCGGCCATGCAGCCGGCCGTTCCCCCTCCGATGATCAGGATGTCCGTGTCGAGGTATTTTCGCTCCATGGTCTCTTTAGATGTGGTACATCAAAAAACGCCGCTCTTCCTTCTCTCCCTTCCGCCGGGCGAGATCGCGGAGGGTCGTCTCCGAAAGGAATCCCTCCATCTCTTTTTTGACCTCATTGAGGATCTCCCGGCCTGCCCAGCCGCCCGGCTCGCTCGATTTTCGCGGCCGCTCTCCGCTGTCCAGGGCGGTGATTACCTCAGACAGCCGGATCTGATCAGGGGGCTTTGCCAGGGCGTATCCCCCATGCGGGCCTCGCACGCTGATCGCAATTCCGCGCTGCTTTAAACCGTTCATCACCTGCTCTAGGAAACGGAGTGGAATCCCCTGGCGCTGCGCAAGCTCCCTCCCGCGGACCGCACCCCCCTCATAGTTGGCTGCCAGATCGATCGCCGCAAAGACCCCATATTCGACTTTTGCCGAGAACTTCATGATGTATATAACTCCGATCGATTAAATCGTGATTGCTGATATTACGGGCATTTTTGTTCTCTGTCAATAATTTTTTCGCCTCCCTTCTTCTTGTGGGTGGGAACCCGGTATGCTATGCTACTTCTGTCCTTATGCCCTGGCAGATTCTCCTCATCCTCCTTCTGATCCTAGCAAACGGGTTTTTCGCCTGCGCCGAGATTTCGCTGATTGCGGCCCGTAAGAGCAACATCAAGGAGTTGGCCGAGAAAGGGAACCGGGCGGCCCGGGCGGCTGCCCTCCTCCAGGGGGACCCTGAGCGGCTCCTTGCCACCGTGCAGGTAGGGATCACGATCGTCGGATCGGCTGCCGCTGCGGTCGGAGGGGTGGCTGCGGTTGAGAGCCTCAAGCCGTATCTGGCGGGTCTCGACAATCCGGTTCTTGCCGGCTTCAGCGAGGCGATCGCAATGATCATCGCCGTCGTCCTGATCTCATATCTGAACGTGACCTTTGGCGAGCTCGTCCCGAAGTCGTTGGCGATCCGCTACCCCGAGCGTCTTGCCCTTTGGGTGGCCATTCCGATGGAGTTTTTTGCCCGCAGTTCCTCCTGGTTGACCCGGATTCTGACCGCCACGAGCCGCTGGATCTTAAAGCCGTTGGGTCCCGGTCCGGCAGGCCCCTTTGTGACTGAAGAGGAGATCAGACTCCTTTTAAAAGAGGGGAGGGAGAAGGGGGTGTTCGATCCAACCGAGCAGGAGCTGATCCATTCCGTTTTCGAGTTCCACGACATCTCCGTCCGGGAGGTGATGGTTCACCGTCTCAACATTCACGCCCTCCAGAGCGACACCCCCGTTCAGGAGGTCTTGAAGTTCGTCGCCGAGAACAAGTTCTCCCGCTATCCGGTCTACAAGACCAATATCAACGATATCTGCGGGATCCTGGTGTTTAAGGATCTCCTGGCCACCCTCGCCGAGAAGGTGACCAAGAATGATGCGGAAGGGGGCCTGCCCCCTTCCGAGCCAACCCCCAGACCTCAGGCGCTCGCGCAGGACCCGGGGTCCCCAAAGACCGCGTCTTTGGGGCTATCAAAGCCCGACGCTCGCAGGAATCCGGAGGGCGGCGCCGCCGAGGTCAAACTCGTCGATCTGTTGCATCCGGTCTTTTTCGTCCCCGAGACGATGAAGGTGAGCCATCTTTTAAAAGAGCTGCAGCGGCGGCGGATGCAGATGGCGATCGTCGTCAATGAGTATGGAAGCGTAGAGGGGCTCGTCACGATGGAGGATCTGATCGAGGAGATCGTCGGCGAGATCCGGGATGAATACGATATCGAAGAGCGGCCCGTGGAGCGCCTGAAAGATGGCTCGTTGGCCGTCGACGCCTCTTTGGCGATCCGCGACCTCGCCTCGGACTGGGGTCTGGTCCTTCCTGAATCTCCCGAATATGAGACGCTCGGCGGTTTCGTCCTCTCCCAACTTCAGGCGGTCCCGCGCGGTGGGGATATCATCTATTACGGCGATTTCAAGTTTACCGTGGTCGACATGGACGGCCGGCGGATCGCCAAGGTCAAGGCGGAGCGGATCCCGGCGGCGGCGCCTGCCCGCAAGTAACGCGCTACTCTTCAGCCTCCCGCTTCACCAGTCGCTCGTATTCCTTCGCCAGTAAATTTGTGATTGCTCCGCTCTCCCCCCGGCCGATTTTCTTCTGGTCGACCCGGATCAGCGGCCGCACACCCACTCCGGTTCCGGTGAGAAACGCTTCGTTCGAGGAGAGAAGGTCGGAAGGGGAGAAGGTCCCCTCCTCGACCCGGAGCCCCATTTTCGCGCAGAGGTCTATGACGAGCCGGCGGGTGATCCCTGGGACGATCCCGCAGGCCTCTGAAGGGGTTTTGATGACCCCTTTTCGGACAAAGAAGATATTGGTGATCGTCCCCTCGACGATCCGGCCGTCGTGCGAGAGGACGATCCCTTCGTCGGCCCCCTTTTCCTCCGCCTCGGCCTGCGCGAGGACCGCCCAGATCAGATTGGTGCTCTTCAGCCCGTAGGTCCCCTCGCGCCTTGTCCGGCAGATCGTCGCCCGCATCGCCTCTTCTGAGAACGTCCGTCTCCTCAAGGTGACGATAAGAGAGGGCTGGCTTCTCTTCGGCGGCGCCAGCGCCGGAGCGTTCGACGCGGTCCCGCTCCCCCGGGTGACGGTAAGGCGGGCAAGGCCTCTCTCCATTCGGTTCGCGGCCAATGTCTTTGCAAGCGCGGCCCCCAGAGAGCGTCGCGAGGGAAGAAGGAGGACGATCCGTCCGGCCGATTTCGCGAGCCTCTCGAAGTGCTCGTCCCAGAAGAGCGGGCGGCCATTTTCGATTCGAAGCGTCTCGAACAGTCCGTCCCCATATAAGAGGCCGCGGTCCAGTGGGGAGAGGGCCCCTTTTACGGGTCGTCGGACCGGATGGAGCCCTCCGTCGACCCAGATCCAGTTCATTTACCCAATGCCTGAAGGAGCGCAGCCGCCTTTGCCATCGTCTCGTCATATTCCGCCTCGGGAATCGAGTCCGCGACGATGCCGGCCCCTGTCTGAATGTGTGCTTTCCCCTGCGAGATGACCGCCGTTCGGATCGGAATCGCCAGATCCATATCGCCCGAGAAGGAGAGATAGCCGATCGCGCCGGTGTAGATCCCGCGCGACGTCGGCTCCAGTTCTGCGATGATCTCCATGCAGCGGATCTTCGGGACGCCGGTCACGGTCCCCCCCGGAAAGACCGCTCGCAGCAGATCGACCGGCCCGAGTCCCTCCGGGAGTTCTCCCCTGATATTCGAGACGATATGAAGGACATGAGAATACCTCTCCAGCGTCATCAGCTCATCCACCTTGATCGTCCCGTATCGGGCGACCCTGCCGAGATCGTTCCGCTCAAGATCAACGAGCATCAGATGCTCCGCCCGCTCCTTCGGGCTTGCGAGGAGTTCCTGCCGCATCCTCTCCTCCTCCCGTGCGCTTTTACCCCGAGGGCGCGTCCCCGCGATCGGCCGGGTCTCCGCCTCTTGGCGCAGGAGACGGACCAGCCGCTCCGGCGAGGCGGAGACGATCGAGACATCGGGAAACTCCAGGAAGGAGGAGAACGGCGATGGATTGATTGACATCAGACGGCGGTAGTAGGCAAAGGGATCTCCGCGAAACGGAAGGGTAAGACGATGGGAGAGGTTGACCTGAAAGACGTCCCCGGCGGCGATGTACTCCTTGCACCTTAAGACCGCGGCGAGGAACCCCTCCCGCGTCATGTTTCCCTGCAGGTCGCGCGGCGCGGCGCGAAACGTCGATTTTTCCGGCCTCTTTTGGAGGCGTTCCCACAGGCGAAAGAGCCGCGCCTCTCCCTCCTCACGAAGGGCGGGCCCGCTTCGGCGTCCGGCAGGAGAAAAGATGGCGGTCAGGCTCTCTTCTGCATGGTCCCAGGCAAGACAGAGGTCGTAAAATCCGATCGCCATCTCCGGCCCCTTCTGGTCGCACGGGGAGAGTGGGACCCTCTCGAGATGTCGGACAAGATCGTAGGCGAAATATCCCGCAGCGCCTCCCTGAAACGGGGGGAGCCCCGCCACCCGGGGCGTCTGGTGCCGTGCCAGCAGCTCTTTTAAGATGTGAAAGGGGTCTCCCGGCTGATCCGCCCCGTTGATCTCCGTCCGCTCCCCTCTTGAGGTGATCGTCAAAAAAGGATCGACGGCCAGAAAAGAGTAACGGGAGGTCGCCGGAACGGGGCAGCCCGGCGGACTCTCAAGGAGGACGAGTCTCTCCGAACGGAGGCGGGCGGCGGCCTCCTGCGGCGTCATCCAGGGGAGGGGGAGGGCGATGATCCCTGAAGTTTTAAAAGGCTTCAGCGGCTTTTGGCGCATCGGAACCCCACGTCGGCAATCACCGAGTCGGGCCGTGCGAAGAGGCGGAATGTCGTCGTGGAGTGGTGCTCCACCAGTTCGCGATGGATCTCGGGAGGGAAGTGGCCGATGGTGGACCAGGAGTTCCCCCGGATCACCCGGACCTTCTCCCCGAAATTCGGGTTCTCATAGCCGTTTCCCGGATAGGGTTTGTACCAATCCTCCACCCATTCCCAGACGTTTCCGACCATATCGTAGGCGCCGTAGGGACTCTTTCCCGATTCAAAGGTGCCGACCGGGAGGAGGTCGCCGTAGGACCCCCCAACGTTCGCCCGGTTCGTCTCGAAACGGGAGCCCCAGGGATAAGGGCGGCCGTCCTCCCCCCGCGAGGCCTTCTCCCACTCGGCCTCGGTCGGGAGCCTCTTCCCGGCCCAGCGACAGAACGCCCGCGCATCATCCCAGGTGACCAGGACAACCGGCTTCTTTAAGATCTTTTCGTCGGGCACCCCAGAGTTCCAGTGGGGGGGAGGACGATGTCCTGTCGCGCGGACAAACGAAAGGTACCGTTCGTTGGTCGTTTCATAACGGTCGATTTTGAATTCCGGAAGGCGGATCTTGCGCATCGGGTGTTCATCGACGAACCAGGGCTTGACGATCCCGAATTCGTCGGCCTTATGTTCCACATCCTCCTCATCCGTGCCCCTGATGAATTCTCCCGCGGGGACCCGGACCATGTCGGAGGGGGTTGCCGAGCATCCGACGAACAAGAGGGAGACGAGCAGCGCGAAAACCCACAAAGTTCGGCCATCTTAAGTCCTGGCCGGAAAGGGTGTCAAGAAAATCGGAAAAAAGTTGAAAAAGCCGCCCGAACGTGCTAAACAGTGCGCTTTCGACAGAGGGCTACACGGATCGCCAGAGGACAACCTAGAGGAGATCAAGATGAAAAGAGCATGGTTTCTCGCAGGGATATTCACCGCCCTTTTTGCACTCAACGTGGTTGCACAGGATGTAAAGCCGGAACATGAGCCGCTCAAACCGAGAGTCCCACCCGACTTGATAGCGGCCGCCAAGGCCAGGAAGAACCCCCTTCCGAGCACGCCGGAAAATGTCGCGGCGGGGCAGGAGCTCTTTGTCGGGAAGGCGACCTGCTTTGTCTGCCATGGGAACGAAGGGAAAGGGGACGGCGCGGGAGCGGCCGGAACGCAGGTCGGTCCCCGGAATTTCACCAACCCGGAGTTTCATAAGAAAAAGAGCTGCGGAGAGATGTTCTGGGTCACCTCCAACGGGACCAAAGGGGATTTCTCCAAGAAAGACGCTCCGAGCCACCCGGATGGGACGGGGATGGTTCCCTATCTGATTGACGCCGAGTCGGCGCTCGGGCTAACCGGGACTCCAACCGTGGATGAGAACGAGCTCTGGCAGATCATCATCTTCGAAAAGAGCCTCGGCGGCGCAAAGTGTGAGTAAGTACGCCGTCTTGGCTTCGATCGCGGCGGTGCTGGCGATCGTCGCGGCGCATGCTGCGGAGAAGGACCCTTTGGCGCTCCGTGTTCCACCCGATCAGATCGGGGCGGCGAGGGCCTGGAAGAACCCTTTTCCGCCGACGCCGGAGAACATCGCAAAGGGGAAGGAGTTCTTCACCGGGAAAGCGACCTGTTTCACCTGCCACGGCAACGAGGGGAGGGGGGACGGTCCCGCCGGAGCGGGGCTCGATCCTTCCCCGCGCAACTTCCATAACCAAAGGTTCGCGGCGACCAAGAGCGAAGGGGAGATGCGCTGGGTGATTATGAACGGGAGCCCTGGAACCGGGATGATCTCGTATGTTCCCGCGATCATTACCGAGGAGGAGATGTCTCTGATCATCCTCTTTGAGCGGAGCCTGGCAAAGCAGCCGTAGCGATTTTGAGTTTTCTACTTTTTCTTCTCTTTTTGTTTTTCCCATCCGGCGGGAACGCCGCGGAGCGTGACGTCATCGCTCCCCGGGTCCCGCCGGAGCACCTTGCCCAAGCCCGCTCCCTGAAAAATCCTTTTGCTCCGACGCCCAAGAACATCGCCCGGGGAAAGGCGATTTTTGTCGGAAAGGGGACTTGCCTCGTCTGCCATGGAAAGGAGGGGAAGGGGGACGGATTAGCGGCGGTCGGACTCGACCCCTCTCCCCGGAACTTTACAAATCCCCTCTTTCATCGCTCCCGCACCGACGGCGAACTCTTTTGGATATTGAAACATGGCAGCCCCGGGACTGCGATGATGCCGATGATCGGGAGCGTGATCAACGACGAGGAGGGGTGGCTGGTCCTCCTCTTCGTGCGGAGCCTCTCCACCGGGCGGCGCTGACGAACGCCGCTCTCGTCTTTAATCTCCGGTAATTTAACGTGTTTCTACCTATTTACAACACCCTTGTTCTTCTGCATAGTCACGCAGTTTTTGCCCAACTGTGCGGAGGAGGGCCTATGCCGATAGGAAGCAGAGGAAGAAGAGAGGAGGGAGAGGGACTGAGGCGGTTGACGCCCCGGGAGACCGAGATTGCCCGCCTGGTGGCGGGAGGTCTCCGCAACCGGGAAATCGCCGATCGGCTGTCGATCTCCATCAAGACCGTCGAGACGCACCGCGCCAACATCATGAACAAACTGGCGCTCCGGACAATGGCCGATCTGATCCGATACGCGATTCGCAAAGGCCTGATTACCGTTTAGCCCGCCGACGCCAAGAGATAGGCGTCTATAAAGTCGTCGATCTCTCCGTTCATCACCGCCTCGACATTTCCCTTCTCCAGCCCGCTCCGATGGTCTTTCACCATCTGATAGGGCTGGAAGACGTAGGAACGGATCTGGCTCCCCCATCCGATCTCCTTCTTTTCCCCCGCAAGCCGCGCGATCTCCTCTTTCTTCTTCTTCATGGCCATCTCGTACAGGCGGGAGCGGAGGACCTTCAAGGCCACGGCCCGATTCTGGTGCTGGGAGCGTTCATTCTGGCACTGGACCACTGTCCCCGTAGGGAGATGCGTGATTCTGACGGCGGAGGAGGTTTTGTTGACATGCTGGCCGCCGGCCGAGGAGGCGCGGTAGGTATCGGTTTTAAGATCCTTGTCGTCGAGCATCACCTCCGGCTCTTCGCCGACCTCCGGTGAGACAAAGGCGGAGGCGAACGAGGTATGGCGGCGCTTGTTGGCGTCGAAGGGGGAAATCCGGACAAGCCGGTGGACCCCCGATTCGGATTTCAGATATCCGTACGCGAACTCTCCCGAGACCGAAAAGGTGACGCTTTTGATTCCGGCCTCCTCCCCCGGTTGAAGGTCGAGGATGTCGGTCTTGAATCCTTTCCGTTCGGCCCACCGAAGGTACATCCGCATCAGCATCTGCGCCCAATCCTGCGATTCGGTCCCGCCCGCCCCCGGGTGGATGGTGACGATCGCGTTGTTGGCGTCCTTCGGCCCCGAAAGGATCTTTTCGACCGCCAGGCGGGAGACCTGTTCGGAGAGGAGGGAGAGTTCTCGTGAGAGCTCCTCCATCAGCGGGAGATCCTCCTCTGCGCCGGCGAGGTCGAGGAGCTCCGAGGCGTTCTTCATCCGCCGGTCCAACTCCTCAAAACGTTTCAGCTCTTTTTCGAGGCGGGACTTTTCTCCGAGGGTTTTCTTTGCGCTTTCTGGATTCTTCCAGAAATCGGGATCGGAGGCCTCTCGCGAGAGTCGCTCGAGCCGCTCGTTGATTTTGCCGGGGTCAAAGGTGCCCCCGGACGCGATCGAGTTCCCGGCGTATCGCGGCAAGTCTCTGTTGCGGATCTGTCGTCATCCGGATCTCTCTCCTTTGAAGCGGAAGGCCGTTCCGACGAGCGCGATTATAGCACAGGCCCAGGCGAAGAGGTCGCCGATTCGGGGATAGAGCGCCGGACGGCCTGCGGACCGCAGGGTGGCGCTCGCGGTCGCCTCGGTGAAGAGTTCCGTCTGAACGAGAACGCGGCCGTAGGGATCGATCAACCCGGAGATCCCGCTGTTCGCGGCCCGCGCAAAGGGAACCCGGTTTTCGACCGCGCGGAAGACGGCCATCGAGAAGTGTTGATAGGGGCCGGCCGATCGGCCGAACCATGCGTCGTTTGTGATGGTGGTCATCACCCGCGCTCCCTGCAAGACGAATTGCCGGACCAGCTCCGGAAAAATCACCTCAAAACAGATGACGACTCCAACTTTCTCTTTCGCCCCCTCCAAGACGACGATCTGCGAGCCCGGGATGAAATCTCCTATCCCCTCCGCCATTTTGTCGACAAAGAAAAGGAGCGCCTTGATCGGAACGTACTCGCCGAACGGGACGAGATGGATCTTGTCGTACCGCGCGATCTTCACCCCCTCGTCGAGAGGAGAGATCAGGTACGCCGAGTTGAGGAGAACGGGTTTTTGGTCGGGAATGATACGCATGGCGGGGCTTCCGAAAAGGAGCGGGACCCTTTCCCGCCGTGCAAGGTTGATCAGTTCCTCCCGCCAGCGGCTCTCCGCTTCGAAAAAGAAGGGCGCAGCCGTCTCCGGCCAGACGACAAGATCGCTGCCGGCGAAGCCGCGCGTCAGCCGGCTGTAGATGTCGATCGCCTCGCGGCGGTACTGATCGTCCCATTTGCGCTCCTGCGGAATATTTCCCTGAATGACGGCCACCCGCAGCTGCTCGGCGCCGTACGGCTCGGCCAGCCGGGCTCTGCCGTAGAGGAGGGTGGCGAGGAGGAGCGAGAGGGCGACCCAGGTCAATGGCGCGGTGACGGCGCGCCGGCGGCGCTGGACGATGACGGACGCGAGGGCGGCGTTGACCAGCACGACGATGAAACCGACCAGATAGACCCCTCCGATGTCGGCGATCTGAATCAGCGTCAGATTCCGGTATTGGGAATATCCGATCAAAGCCCAAGGGAATCCCGTCAGAAGGCGGCCTCGCGCCAGTTCGAGCGCCGTCCAGAGAAAAGGGGCGGCCGCCCAGGGGAGCCGGACCATGGCAATCGAGAAGAGGGCGGGATAGAGCCCAAGGTATGCGGCCAAAAGGAGCATCAAGGGGTATGCGACGAGAGGGCGCATCCCGCCAAAATCGATCATGCTGATGGTCACCCAGTAGATCGTCGAGGCGAAATGGATCGTGCCCGCCGCCCAGCCGAGAAGGAAGGCCTCCCTTTTGGGAACGCCTCCGGAGGCGCGAAGGGCGAAAAGGAGCGGGACAAGGGAGATCCATGCGAGCGGCCAGAGGTCGTACGTCGGGAATGAGAGGGTGAGAAGAACGCCGGAGAGGAGAGCGAGGAGAAGGCGGAACGTAAAAATCTTATTCGTGCGCGGGATGGTGGTCGATGCCGATGAACGCCTCAATGAATCGCCGGACGCGCCCCTCTTCGAATTCGTTGAATTTATCGATCCGGCCCCAGGCGGTCAGCGCGATGGCGCTATCCATCTCCGGATAGGGGGCGAGGAGGAGGTGCTCAAAGCGCGACTCGGACCTTCCTTTCTTTTCCTGATCCGCGCGGCTTAAGTACCCGGCGGCGACCTTCTCAAGCGCTTGGCGCATACTCTCGCAGGAAGCGCCTTTTGGAAGACGGCTGCAATTATAGTTCAGGACCACCCCTCCATCCTCCAGATTATGGACCTGCACCTCCTTCGGGATCGGTCCCCGATAGATTCCCCACCGGGCGATGAACGGGGTGTGCGGACCGGAGGTCGGCGGGTTGCTGTTGTACGGCCGGTGTGGAGAATCGGGTCGCTCGATGTGATCGTTTCCGAGGATCGGCACCGGCTTTCCTGGGAGACTGTCCGCAACGGTCAGGAGCGCCAGGATCAAGAGGCCCGAAATCATCCGCGCAATCTTAGGGCCCTGCTCAAGAAATGTAAAGAAGATTGACTCACCTTCGGCGAGCCGCTACACTTTTTCGCCAGATGAGCCGCGTTCTCCTCTCGGCAATTCTTATTCTGATCGGTGCGTCACTCGCGTTTGCCGATGCCGATGCTCCTGTCCAGATCGCGATCGAGACGGCGATCCTTCGTGGTCCCGCTTTCCTTTTCCAGACCCTCGGGCTTCAGTGGGACGGAGAGATTGATTCCCGTTCTCCGCTCCTCTTCGGAGACCTCGATCCCTCTGCCACAGAATTCCGGGCTGCGGCGGGGGAGGGAGCCGAGGTTCTCATCGACGCCACGTTCCGGACCCAGGAGAATCAAGAAATCGAGATTACGGGGGAGAAGGGGATCGATGCGGGATTCGGCGGGGAGGGGACGCCATCGGGATTGAAGATTGATGTGACTTTGCAGATGACCCTCCAAGGGGATTTTTTGATTCATGTCAGGGCGACCCCTCCCGCTCCCGAGGAAAAGGACTTTCTCTTGAGGCCGGGGAACACCCTCGCGCTCGGGCGCAGAGCCTCTCCCTCCGATTCCGGAGTGCGCGCGTGGCTGGCCGGCATCCCCTTCTTCCAGTATTGGTATGAATATTGGCATGCCGATCGTTCCTTTCAACGGGAGGGGAGGGAACTTTTGATCCTGCTGACCCCCAGGCTCGCCTCGGTTCCCGGGCCGATCCTGAAATCCAGCTCGCCGCGCGCCACGGTCCGTTAGATAAGGAAAGATGCGAGAGACCCTCGTCGGCCTCCTGACGGAGGCGATCCGACAATGCAAAGAGAGCGGGGAGTTGAAGGCGGAGCCTTTTCCGCCGATCACCCTGGAGATCCCGCGCCGGGAGGGTCATGGTGATTTTGCCTCTCCGGTCGCGATGATCCTCGGACGCGCCGAGAGGAAATCTCCCCGGCAGGTCGCTGAAATCCTCAAGAAGAGGATTGCGGTCGCCCCTCCGATAGAACGGGTTGAGGTGGCCGGCGGCGGGTATTTAAACTTCTTCCTTTTCTCCGGCTTCTGGCACGATGTGCTGAGGGAGGTGCGGGAGAAGGGGGATCGCTTCGGCCGGGCTCCTCGAAAGGGAAAAAGAATTCAGGTGGAGTTCGTCTCGGCAAATCCGACCGGTCCCCTCCATGTGGGGCATGGCCGGGGCGCCGCGCTCGGAGACGCCTTGGCTTGCCTGCTGGAGGCCGTGGGCTACGACGTCGAACGCGAGTATTACATCAACGACATCGGAAACCAGATGGAGACCCTTGGAAAATCGGTCTTCCTGCGATACAGAGATCTCTGCGCGGGGAAACTCGGTTCGGGGTCGGAAGAGATCTCCCCTCTCCCTGAAGGGTATTACCAGGGGGAGTATATCGTCCGGATCGCCCGCGAAGCGCACAGGCGGGAGGGAGACCGGCTTTTGGCGGACGAGGCGGAGGGGATCGCAACCTTAAGAAATTTTGCGGCCGGAGAGATCATGAAGGGGATCCGGAAGGATCTGGAGCAATTCAGAGTTCGCTTCGATCACTGGTTTTCTGAATCGTCTCTCTATGAGAAGGGGGAGGTCGCCTCTTCCCTGGAGGATTTGGAAAAAAGAGGCTTGGCCTACGAGCGGGAGGGGGCGCTCTTTATCGAGACGACCCGGTTCGGCGACGACAAGGATCGGGTGGCGCTCCGCGCGCAGGACCGCCGCCCGACCTACTTCGCCTCCGACATCGCTTACCACAAAAACAAGTTCGATCGGGGATTCGATGAGGTCATCGATGTTTGGGGGGCCGATCACCACGGCTACGTCCCGAGGATGAAGGCCGCCCTTGCGGCGTTTCTCATCCCGCCGGAGCGTCTCTCCATCATTCTGGTTCAACTGGTGAATCTGTTGCGGGACGGAAAGCCGGTTGCCATGTCGACGAGGGGGGGCGAATTCGTAACCCTGGCGGATGTCGTCGATGAGGTCGGCGTCGATGCGGCCCGCTTCATGTTCCTGACCCGCCGGTCCGACACCCCGCTCGACTTCGACCTCGAGATCGCTAAGAAGCAGTCCTTGGAGAATCCGGTCTATTACGTTCAGTACGCGCACGCCCGCGTCTGTTCCGTCATCCGCTTCGCCGAGGAGCATCGCGTCGAACCCGGCGAAGCCTTCCATCGGCTGACGCTCCCGGAGGAGCGGGCGCTCCTTCGCTATCTCTCCTTTTACCCGGGACTGATCGAGTCGGCTGCCGGCGCGCGCGAGCCGCACCGGTTGACCTTCTACCTGCAGGAGGTTGCAGGGATCTTCCACAATTACTACTACAAGCATCGGGTCATCGCGGACGATATTGAACTGTCCGCTGCCCGTCTCGCCCTCGTCGAGGCGGTCCGGATCGTTTTGGCCAACGCGCTTTCGATCCTTGGGGTCTCGGCGCCCGAGCGAATGTGAAGGGGTCGGCATGAACGGCGAGGTGGTGGCCGAAGCGAATTTCGAAATTCTTGCTCGGGGCTCGGGGAGGGCGCGGGTCGGACGGCTTCGCACGGCTCACGGCGACGTCGAGACCCCCGCGTTCATCCCGGTGGGGACGGCGGGGAGCGTTAAAGGGATGACGCCGGCGGATCTGGAGGGGCTCGGCTGCCGGATTGTGCTTGCCAACGCCTATCACCTGATGCTCCGACCGGGCGACGAGAAGATCGCGGCCCTCGGCGGGCTCCATGAATTCATGGCCTGGCCCGGAGCGATTCTGACCGACTCGGGCGGATTTCAGGCGATGTCCCTCTCTCCCCTTGTGCACGTAACCGACGACGGGATCTCTTTTCGCTCGCACCTGGACGGATCGTCCCTCTTCCTCTCGCCCGAGCGCGCGATCGACGCGCAGGAGAATCTCGGCTCCGACATCATGATGGCCCTCGACCTCTGTCTTCCTTATCCCTCCGAACGGGGAGACGCCGAGAGGGCGGTCTCGCTTACTGCGGCCTGGGGACGACGATGCAAAGATCGATTTGAGGCGAGGCGTGGGGCCCGGTTCCTCTATGGGATCGCGCAGGGGGGATTCTATGCCGACCTGCGCCGGCGCTCGGCCCAGGAGATCACGGCGATCGGTTTTGATGGATACGCAATCGGGGGTCTTGCGGTGGGGGAACCTCCCGCCCAGAGGCGCGAGATGCTGGAGGCGGTGTTACCGCACCTCCCAGTCGGACGTCCCCGCTATCTGATGGGGGTCGGGATGCCGGAAGAGCTTCTCTGCGGGGCGTTTGGCGGGATTGATCTTTTCGATTGCGTGGTTCCCACGCGGCATGCGCGCAACGGTTTTCTGTTTACCTCTTTCGGGAGGCTTCTGATTAAAAACGCCGCATACTCGGGGGATAAGCGGCCGATCGATCCGCTCTGCGGCTGTCCGACCTGCCGGACGTTCTCGCGCGCATACCTCCGTCATCTGTACAGCGCGGGCGAGGTGTTGTCGGTCCGGTTGCTCACGCTGCACAATCTCTATTATCATCTCTCGCTGATGCGCGGGATCCGCGCCGCGATTAGGGCCGGACGCGAGGCGGAATTTCAAAGGGAGTTCCGGGCGGCCCGAGAGGGTTCTGATCAGAGGGGGGAGGAGGGAATGAGCGGATGTTGAAGTGGGAAGCGATTTCGACGGCGTGGGCGCAGGCTCCCGGCCCATCTGGGCAGTCCGGTGGCATTTCGGGGGTCATCGTCTCTTTCTTTCCTTTTATCCTCATCTTTATCGTGTTCTATATCCTTCTCATTCTGCCCCAGCAGAAAAAAAGCCGGCGCTGGCGGGAGACGCTGGCAGACCTTAAAAAAGGGGACCGCGTCCTCACCCGCGGAGGAATCGTCGGCCGGGTTGTCAACCTCGGTAAGAATACCGTTACGGTCGATGTGGACGGTGTCCGGCTGAAGTTCCGGAGGAGTCACATTGAGGAACTGGTCGGCGAAGGGGAAGAGGAGTGAAAAAGAGGATCCAGCGGCGGGCGCTTCTGATCCTTGCCACGGTCTTTCTCTCGATTATCTTCTTTCTCCCCTCTACCCCTCTCTATTCGAGTCTGCCGGGATGGTGGCAGAGATACCTCCCGAGCCGCGGGGTCAACCTCGGGCTCGATCTGCAGGGAGGGATGCATCTGGTCCTGGAGGTCGAAGGGGAGAAGGCGATCGCAGGGATGATCGATCGGACGGCACCGGCCATGAAGAGGGTTCTCGAAGAGAAGAAGGTTTCGGGGATCGTGGGGGTCGATCGCATCGAGGAGGGGATCCGGGTCCGGACCGCCGATGCTTCCACCCGGACCGCCGCGGAGAAGCTCGTCTCGGACAATTTCCCGACCTTTCGATTGGTCCGGGAATCCGAAAGCGAGATCGTATTCGCCCCCAAGGAGAGCGAGGTGAGCCGGGTGCTCGACTCCTCGACCTCACAGGCGCTGGAGACGATCCGGAATCGGGTGGACCAGTTCGGCGTCGCCGAGCCGTTGATTCAAAAGCAGGGGGCCAAGCAGATTCTGGTCCAACTCCCGGGGGTGAAGAACCCCCAGAGGGCGATCGAGTTGATCGGCAAGACGGCGCTGCTCGAATTCAAACTGATCGATGAGGAGTCCCCTGTCGGGCGGGAGCTCCCCGTCTCGATCCCGCCGGAGGAGGAGGAGAAGGTCTTCAACGAGTTCTCGCCGAAAGTCCCCGCCGGGGGCCAGATCCTCTTCGAGCGGAGGGTGAATCGGGAGACCGGGCGCGTGACAAAGACCCCGCTCCTTGTGAAAAAGGAGGCCGCATTGACCGGGGATCTCCTCTCGGATGCGCGGGTCGCCTTCGACAATTTCAACCAGTCCTATGTCTCCATCACGTTCGACGCCACGGGGGCGAAAATCTTTGAGCGGGTGACCGGAGAGAACGTCAAGCGGCGGCTGGCGATCGTTCTGGACAACACGGTCTACTCGGCGCCGGTGATTCAGGACAGGATCTCCGGCGGGCGGGCCCAGATCAGCGGCTCGTTTACGACCGAGGAGGCGAGCGATCTTGCCATCGTGCTGCGGGCGGGCGCCCTCCCGGCTCCGGTGAAGATCATCCAGAACGTCACCGTCGGTCCTTCGCTCGGGCGCGACTCGATCGATCACGGGATGAAAGCGGGGATCGTGGGGACGGTGCTGGTCGGAGGATTCATGATCTTCTATTACCGTCTCTCCGGAGTGATCGCGGACTTCACGCTGGTGTTCAACATGATTCTTCTGATCGGGGCCCTGGCCGCCCTCAACGCCACGCTGACCCTCCCCGGCATCGCCGGGATCATCCTCACCATCGGGATGTCGGTCGACTCCAACGTCCTCATCTTCGAGCGGATCCGCGAGGAGTTGCGATCCGGGAAGCCTCCCCGGCTTGCGGTGGACGCCGGATACTCTAAGGCGTTCGTCACGATCTTCGACTCCCATGTGACCACCCTGATCACCGCCTTTGTCCTGTTCCTCTTTGGGACCGGCCCGATCAAGGGGTTCGCGGTTACCCTCTCGCTGGGGGTGATCATCAATCTTTTTACGTCGCTGATCGGGACCAAGGTGGTTTTCGACCTGGTGAATCTGAGGCGCCTCGAGAGGCTGTCGATTTGATCGAGATCTTCAAAGATACCCGTTTCGATTTTATCGGAAAGCGGAGATATTTCTTCGTCTTCTCGACGATTCTGGTCCTGATCGGCCTGGCCGCCGTGGTGCAGATCTATCGCGGCCGGGCGAATCTCGGGATCGATTTCTCCGGAGGGATGGCCCTGCAATTGAAACTCGACAAGCCCCTTCTGATCGAGCGCGTGCGGGAGGCGCTCGGCGCCAAGGGGTTTTCCGACGCGGAGATCCAGGAGTTCACCGGGGGGGACAGGTTTTTGGTCCGCCTGCGCAAGCAGGAGGTGGGGGAGGGGACTCCGGACCGGATCGTCGTGGCGCTCATGGAGGCGGTCCCCGACAACCGCTTCGTCGTCGAGAGCGCAACCGAGATTGGGCCGATGATCGGCCAGAAATTGCGGAAGGACGCCACAGTGGCGATCTTCCTCTCCCTGATCGGAATCATCCTCTACATCGCCGTCCGTTTCGACTTTCGTTTCGGTCTTGCCGCGGTGACCGCTACCGTTCACGACGTCCTGGCGGTCCTCGGCCTCTTCTTTCTGATGAATAAGGAGGTCACGCTCCTTCTCGTCACGGCCCTTTTGACGATCGCCGGCTATTCTCTGACAGACACGGTGGTGGTCTTTGACCGGATCCGGGAAAACCTGCGGACTAAAAGGAGAGAGTCGCTGGAGGAGGCGATCAACGCCAGCATCAACCAGGTCCTTTCGCGGACATTGAACACCTCGCTGACCACGCTGCTGGCGGTCATCGCCCTCTATCTGTTCGGCGGGGAGACGATCCACGATTTTTCGCTTGCCCTTCTCCTTGGGATTATCGTCGGGACTTATTCCTCATGGTATATCGCCAGCCCATTGCTTTTATTGATGAAATCAGATAAGAGAAAGGCGCAAGCGAGAGCCTGACCCGGGTCTCCGACAATTTTCATCGGAAATAACTTGACACCCCTAAAGGCCTATGTTATCTTCCTTTTAACTAAGTCCGATAAAAATAGTCGGCTTTCTACCAGGAGTTAAAGATGCTGAGACTTACGAAACGTATCGACTATGGCCTGATGGCGATCCAGTATATGGGGTCGCTTGATGTCAATGTCAACGCGAAGATGATTTCGGAGTTCTACCGTCTCCCTCCGGAGTTGTTAGCGAAAATTTTGCAGAAGTTGGTCAGAGGCGGAATCATCGTGAGCCACAATGGGCCGAAGGGGGGATACACGCTCTCCAGGGATCTGGACGAAATCACGGTCGGCGAGGTGATCCGCGCGATCGAGGGGCCGGTCCGGATTGCCTCATGCTACGAGAACCAGCGCTGCGAGCACGTCGATCTCTGCACCGTCCGCACCCCTTTTCGGAAGATCCAGGACTCCCTCACCGCCTTTCTCGACAGTATGACGGTCGAGGATCTCTACCGACAGGATGAGCCGCTCCCGGCCGCGACCCTGAACGTCGAATCGGGATCCTTGTCTGGATCCTTGAAGGAGATATGATGCTGAAGTTCCCGATCTTTATGGATAACCATTCTACGACCCCGACCGATCCCAAGGTGGTTGAGGCCATGCTGCCGTATTTCACCGAAAAATTCGGGAATGCGGCGAGCCGCAATCATCTCTTCGGGTGGCAAGCCGAGGAGGCGGTGGAAAATGCCCGCAAGCAGATCGCGGCGCTCATCCACTGCGATTCGAAGGAGATCATCTTCACCTCCGGCGCCACTGAATCGGACAACCTGGCCCTCAAAGGCGTCGCGGAGATGTATCGGGAGAAGGGCGATCACATCATCACCGCGGTGACCGAGCACAAGGCGGTCTTGGACACCTGCAAGCGGCTGGAGAAGATGGGATATCGGGTGACCTATGTCTCCGTCGGGCCGGACGGGGTCGTCAACCCCGACGACGTGAAGGCGGCGACGACCGAGAAGACGATCCTGATCTCGATCATGCTGGCCAACAATGAGATCGGAACGATCAATCCGGTGAACGAGATCGGGAAATGGGCCAAGGAGCGGGGGATCATTTTTCACTGTGACGCCACGCAGGGAGTCGGGAAGATCCCGGTGGATGTCAACGCTGCCGGGATCGATGTGATGTCATTCTCCGCGCACAAGATCTACGGCCCCAAGGGGGTCGGCGCGCTTTATGTCCGTAAAAGGAACCCGCGGGTGCGGATCGCGCCGCTCATCGACGGAGGGGGGCATGAACGGGGGATGCGCTCGGGGACGCTCCCGGTCCCGCTGATCGTCGGGTTCGGGGAGGCCTGTGCGATCTGCGCGAAGGTCATGTCGGAAGAGAGCGAGCGCCTGACCTGCCTGCGGGACAGACTTCGGGATAGGATTCTCGCCGGCATGGACGAGGTCTACCTCAACGGAGATCCGGTGCGGCGGCTGCCAAACAACGTGAATATTAGTTTCGCCTATGTGGAAGGGGAATCGCTCTTGATGGGCTTGAATGAGATCGCCCTCTCGTCCGGTTCCGCCTGCACGACCGCCAGCCTGGAGCCCTCTTACGTGCTTCGGGCGCTCGGGGTGGGGAACGACCTGGCTCACTCCTCGATCCGCTTCGGCTTAGGGCGGTTTAACACGGAAGAGGAGATCGACTACGTGATCGGGAGGGTCATCGAGACTGTGAAGCGGCTGCGCGAGATGTCCCCGCTTTACGAGATGGCGAAGGAAGGGATCGACCTGAAGACGGTCCAGTGGACACGGGATTAAACAGAACGGGGGGATAAATGGCGTACAGCGAAAAAGTCATTGACCATTACAACAATCCGCGCAATATCGGGAGCCTCGACAAGAACGATCCGAGCGTTGGGACGGGGATCGTGGGGGCCCCCGAGTGCGGGGACGTGATGAAACTGCAGATCAAGGTCAGCAACGGCGTCATCGAAGGGGCCAAGTTCAAGACCTTCGGCTGCGGCAGCGCGATCGCGTCGTCTTCTTTGGCGACCGAATGGCTGAAGGGAAAGACGATCGATGAGGCGATGAAGATCAGGAATACCGCGATCGTCGAGGAGCTCTCCCTTCCGCCGGTGAAGATCCACTGTTCGGTCCTGGCGGAGGACGCGATCAAGGCCGCGATCGCCGACTACAAAAAGAAGACCGCGGCGACGCAGGAGGTGCCGGCCTAGGAGGATCATGGAGACGAAGCCTCTTCAGATGAATGCGGGGGCAGAGAGCCTGTCCCCCGCCTCGGACGCCCCTCCGATCGTGCTGACCCCGGCGGCCGTAAAAAAAGCCCGCGAGCTGGCCGTTGCGGAGAACGCCGTTGGAAAACCGTTGAGGGTCGGCGTCAAAGGAGGAGGGTGCTCAGGGCTGAGCTATACGCTTACATTTGAGAACGAACCGGGGCCGCACGACCAGCTCTTTGAGTTCGATGGGTTGCGGGTCCTGCTCGATCCGAAGAGCGCGCTCTACATCACCGGCATCACGCTCGATTTTTCCGATGCGCTGGTGGGAGGGGGCTTCAAATTCGGCAACCCGAACGCCAAACGGAGTTGCGGGTGCGGGGAGTCGTTCTCGGCCTGAGATAAACGGCCGCCCCTCCCGCGCAAACGCTGTACGCGAAAGAGCCCTGAGGCGACCCGAATCAGGGCTCTTCTTTTTTTGGGTTAAATGACCTGCTGGAGATGCAAAAAAGAGATTGAGGAGACCGCGGGGCGCTGCGGCCACTGCGGGGCCATCCAGCCCCTTGCAGAGAGGGATCATTTCGCCCTGTTCGGCCTCCCGCGCTGCTTTCATCTGGACCCGAAGGATCTCGAGCGGCGCTACCACGAATTATCGCGGAGGTTTCACCCCGACTACTTCCAGCGCGCCTCCGAGACCGAACGGGAGATCTCGCTCGCCAATACGGCGCGGGTGAACCTTGCGTACCGCACCCTTCGGGATCCTATGGAACGGACCGCCTACCTCGTCCGGCTGGTTGGGGGTCCTTCCGAGGTGGCCGACAGCGCCGAGAAGCCGCCGTCCGACCTTTTTGAGGAGGTTCTAGAGCTTCAGGAACTGATGGAGGAGGCGAGGGGTGGCTCTGCCGAGATCTTGGAGAGACTCGCGAAGGCGCGCGACCGGTGGCGGGAGCGGGATTGGCAGAGGCTCGAACGGTTGGAGAGGATGAAGGGCGACTGGGATGCCCGCCAGGATCCACGCATTATCGAGGAGATGAAGCAGATCCTCGGCCAGGCTGGGTACTTCGCCCGCCTTCTCGCCGATATCGACGCGGCGCTGTCGCACAGGGATGCTCTGATCGGGAGGCGTTCATGAGCTCGCGCGTGGTCGGAATCGATCTCGGAACGACCAACAGCCTGGTGGCCTTCATGGATCGGGGGGAGCCGCGCGTCATTCCGGACGAGAAGGGGAGGCCCCTCCTCCCCTCCGTGGTGACTTTCTCTCCGGAAGGCTCGGCGAGCATCGGATACGAGGCCAAAAAGCAGCTCGTTGTGAACGCGGAGCAGACGATCTACTCGATCAAGCGGTTCATGGGGAGAGGGAGCGACGATGTCAAAAGCGAGTTGGCCTATTTCCCGTTCCGACTCTCGGAGGAGTCGGGGCCCCAGCAGTCGGGGTCCCCGAGCGCTGAGCGCTCGGGGCGGGAGATCGTCCGGATCGTAGTGGGGGGGCGGATCTACACGCCGCCCGAGATCTCCGCGCTGATCCTCCAGGAGTTGAAGCGGAGGGCGGAGCTCTTCTTCGGCGAGCTGGTCGGCCAGGCGGTCATCACTGTCCCGGCCTATTTCAACGACGCGCAGAGACAGGCGACGAAGGACGCCGGCAAGATCGCGGGGCTGGAGGTCTTGCGGATCGTCAATGAACCGACGGCGGCCTCCCTCGCCTACGGGCTTCAGAAGAAGAAGGAAGGGATCATCGCGGTCTACGATCTGGGGGGCGGGACGTTCGACATCTCAATCCTCAAGATCAAGGAGGGGGTCTTTGAGGTCCTCGCGACGAACGGCGATACCCACCTGGGAGGAGACGACATCGATCGGCGGATCGTCGATCGCGTGGCCGGGGAGGTCGCCGAGCGGGCGGGAGGCCCGATCGAGGCCGACCGGGAGTTAATGCAGGCGGTCCGTCTTGCGGCCGAGGAGGCGAAGTGCCGCCTCTCGTTCGAAGCAACCGCCGAGATGGCGGTCTGCCGGGACAGCGTCGACTACCGCCGGGTATTGAGCCGGCGCGAGTTGGAGGAGTGGTCGTCCGACATCGTCGAGCGGACGATCCCCCCCTGCCGCCAGGCGCTTGAGGATGCGCGGCTTGCGCCCGAACAGCTCGATGAGGTGATTCTTGTGGGCGGGGCTACCCGGATGCCTCTGGTGCGCCGACGGGTCGAGGAGGTCTTCGGCAAGAAGCCGCACTCGGAGCTCAATCCCGACGAGGTCGTCGCGCTCGGCGCGGCGGTTCAAGCCGACATCCTCGCCGGCGGCATTAAGGATCTTCTCCTGCTGGACGTGACGCCGCTGTCGCTCGGGATGGAGACGATGGGGGGCGTCGTCAGCAAGCTGATCGCGCGCAATACGACGATCCCCGCTTCCGCCAAAGAGATGTTCACGACCTTTATGGACGGGCAGACGAGGGTGCCGATCCATGTGGTGCAGGGGGAGCGCGAACTGGTCCGCGACTGCCGCTCGCTTGCGCGCTTCGATCTTAAGATCGATCCGATGCCGGCGGGGATCCCCAAGATCGAGGTGACGTTTCTGATCGACGCGAACGGCATCCTCCAGGTCCGCGCCAAGGAACTGCGGACGAACAAGGAGGCGGGGATCGAGGTGAAGCCGTCTTACGGATTGATGGACGCCGAGGTCGAGCGGATGATCGAGGAGTCGATCCATTTCGCCCGCGCCGATATGTCCGAGCGGATGCTGATTGAGGCGCGGACCGAGGCCCAGGGGGTCTTGCGTCACGCCGAAAAGGCGCTGGCGCAGGCGGAGGGGGTTGCTGCCCCGGAGATGATCGCCGAGATTCGGGAGGCGAGGAAGGGGGTCGAGCAGGCGGTTGCCGGAAATGACCATCAGGCGATCCGGCAGGCGCTGGAGAGGCTTGATTCGGCCGCGATGCCGCTGGCCGAGAGCTTGATGAGCCGCGCCGTCAAAGAAGCGCTGGAGAAGAAAGATGCCTAAGGTCACCTTTCTTCCCCAGAACATCACGGTGGAGGGGAAAGAAGGGCAGAGCATTTTGGATGTGGCCCTGGAGCATCACATCGAACTGGAACACAACTGCGGCGGAAACTGCGCCTGCACGACCTGCCATGTCATCGTGAAGTCGGGCATAGATCATCTTTCCAAGATGCAGGAGGATGAGGAGGACCGGCTCGACACCGCCGAAGGGCTCACCCTGACCTCCCGCCTCGGTTGTCAGGCGCGGCTGAAGGAGGGAGACGTCACCGTCGAGATCCTGCCGGAGACGCAGAGCTGGCGGGTCGCGGAGCAGCACTGATGGCCCTGATGTGGGAGGACGCCGAAGAGATTGGAATCGCGCTGGCGGAGAAATTTCCGGATCTCGATCCGCTGACCGTACGCTTTACCGACCTCCACCGCTGTGTGACCGAACTCCCCGATTTCGCAGACGACCCGAAGGTCTCGACCGAAGGGAAACTCGAGGCGATCCAGATGGCCTGGCTCGAAGAGCACCGCGCCAATCGCTAGGACTTACCAGGTGACGATCGAGTCGGCGACCGCGATCAGCTCAAAAAGGCGGTCGTAACCCTCGGCGGAGGGGGGCAGCGGAAAGACCGCCCCCTCCAGAGGTTTCGGCGGGCTCACCGGAACCCCGGCGGCCTCGTGGATCAACACCACCGTCACCTCTTCCCCTGCCTCGCGCTGGCGCGCCGCCACCGCGAGGGCGTGCGGGTCGTCGGTGCGCCGCACGATATGAAGAATCTTGCGGGGCATCAGAAGATGATCGAGCGATCGGCCGAAGCTAGCCTCTGCGCGACCTCCTTTGCACCCAGCGGCTCGATTTCATAATCGGTCCCGTCCAGATCGGCCGGATCAACCGTCTCCCTCTCCACGTAGAATTTCGGAACATATTCCTTGAGCGAGGGGAGATATTTCTCGGCCATCTCTCCGTCGACCATATCGTCGGTCTGGGAGAGCAGCAGCGGGGACTTCCCCGAGAGGATAACGTCCACTTCATGGTCGCCGGCGGCGAGCCCTAACGCGATCCGGACCCCCTCGCAGGGGCGGTGAGAGGATCGTGGGTCGGTCCGGATAAGGACGACGACTTTCAAAAGGAGACGAACTTGTCGCAGCCTTTTACCAGATCGGAGAGGACGACGAGCCCGGCGAAGGCGCCGGAGAAGTCGGCATGCTTCGGATCGGAGGCGTGAATCCCACGCCGCTGTCCGCCGTATGCGCAGAGGAAGAGGTGGGCCCCCCGCCGGGTAAGATCGGAGATCTCAGGACGATCGAGGTTCTTCACCCCGTCGTCGACAAGATAGAGATAGACCTCATTTCCCCGTTCGATCGCACGACTTGCCAGATTGACGGCGGTCTCGCAATCAAGCGCTTCCGGCGGAGTGGAGAGGAGAAGGCCGAACCTCATATGCCTATGGTATCATAGGCCGGCATGAAAGTTTATTTGGATTATATCGGCGCAACACCGCTTGCGCCCGAGGCGCGCGAGGCGATGCTCCCGGTTCTCTCCGATGACTTCGGAAACGCCCAGAGCCGCCATGCGCTCGGGCAAAAGCCGAAAGAGGCGCTCGCGCACGCCCGCGCCGCCGTCGCAAGAATGATCGGAGCCTCGCCGGAAGAGATTTTTTTCACCGCCTCCGGGAGTGAGGCGAATAACTGGGCGATCCGCGGGAGCACGCGCGGAAAACGGGGGCACCTGATCACCTCGGCCGTCGAGCACTACTCGGTTGCCCACCCCTTCCAAAGCCTTCAAAAGGAGGGGTGGGAAGTTTCCGTCCTCCCCGTCGATCGAGAGGGGAGGGTCGATCCGAGGAATATCGAAGGGGCCCTCCGGCCCGATACGATTCTCGCTTCCCTCCAGCATGCGAGCAGCGAGATGGGATCGATCCAGCCGATCGAACAGATTGCGCCAGTCCTACGCTCGCGTGGGATTCGCTTCCATGTCGATGCGGTGGCGAGCGTGGGAGTCATTCCGGTCGATCTGGAGCGTCTTGGCATTGACCTGCTGACCCTGGCGGCCCCGACCTTTTACGGCCCCAAAGGCGCGGCGGCTCTTACTGTCCGGCGGGGAGTGCGGATCCTTCCGCTGATTGAGGGGGGGATCCAGGAAGAGGGGAGACGCGCCGGAACTGAGAATGTCGCCGCGATCGCCGGAATGGGGGCCGCCGCCGAGGTCGCGATCGAAAGACTTTCGGCGGACGGGGAGCGGATCGCCGCTCTTCGCGACCGGCTTCTCGACGGATTGGCCGAGCGGACGCCGCTGGTCCATGTCACCGGTTCGCGGGAGCACCGCCTCCCGACGATCGCCTCCGTCTGCGTTGAATATGTCGAGGCGGAGGCTCTGATCAAGAGTCTTGAGCGCCGCGGAATCATCGCGGCCTCCGGCTCCTCCTGCGCTTCGCACGCCCAGAAGATCTCGCCGGTCCTCACCGCAATGGGGTTTCCCCCAAACATCGCCGCCGGCGGGGTGGTCTTTTCGCTCGGAAGGGGGACCGACGATGCCCAGGTCGATTACGTCCTGGAGGTCTTTCCTAAGGAGGTTGCTCAACTCCGCCGTCTCTCTCCGATCTATGCTGCGGGCGGGGGGCTCCGGTGATCGTCGCGGATCTTACCCTCGATACCCTCGGTCTCTACTGTCCGATCCCGATCATCCTGACCTCCAAAAAGATGAAGCAGATGACGATCGGGCAGGTGGTCGAGGTCCTTTCCGACGATGTTGGGATCAAAAAAGATATGCCGGCCTGGTGCAGGACCTCAGGCCAGGAACTCCTCCAGCTGGTGGAAGAGGGAAAAATCTATAAATGCTACGTCAGGAAGATGAAGTAGATCCCCCCACCGGCTTGCGGGGGGATCTACCCAGCGAGCAACGCGAGCGAGAGGGGGAGGCGTTTTGCGGGGTCCCCGAAGGCCGAGCCTTCGGGGTGGAATCAGGCTTTGCCGGTGGAGGGGGCGACGCTGGGGGTCCCCGAGCGCCGCGCGCTTGGGGCAAAAGCCCCTATAATAACCCGTTACCTGCTCCTGGTCTCCAGAAAGGAGTTGTTGTAGACCAGGCCCGCCAGCGCCCCGCCGATCAACGGCCCGATCCAGTAGACCAGGTGGTTATCCCAGTAGCCTGAAACCAGGGCGGGACCGAACGTCCGCGCGGGGTTCATTGAAGCGCCGGTGAGCGGTCCGCCCAACAGAATGTCGCAGAAGACCGTCAGGCCGATCGCGAACCCTCCGATCTTCGGTCCCCTGGCATCCACGGCCGTTCCATAGACGGCGGTGACCAGAAAGAATGTCATCAGAATCTCCAAGAATACAGCGGTGGAGAACCCGACTCCGGGCGCCAGCCCGGGCGTGCCGAGGTGGACCGGCCGCCAGACGTTTTCCGGAAAGACGATCCGAAGCGCGACTCCGGCGGCGACGGCCCCGACCAGTTGGGCCCCGATGTATAGGGCCGCCAGGGCTCCGCCGATCTTATTTCCCGCCCAGAGGCCTGTAGTGACGGCCGGGTTGAAGTGACCGCCGGAGATATGCCCGAAGGCCGAGACCATGATTGCCAGGATGACCCCATGGGCCGCCGCGATCCCGAGGAGACCGACCTTTCCCCCCGTCATCTGGTCGGTGATGATCGACCCTGCTCCGATCGTGAAAAAGATGAAGGTCCCGATCCCCTCGGCGATTAGCGCCTGCGTCTGTCTGTTCATCGCGCCCCTCCTCAAGATTTTAGAGGAAAATACCACGGCGGCGTAATCGGGTCAACGCTAAAAAGGCATCTCATGGTCGGCCAGGCCGAAGTAGTGACCGATCTCGTGAACCACCGTGCGCTGAATCTCGCGGATGATCCGCTCTTTTCCATGGGCGAGGCGGAGAATCTCCGAACGATAGAGGACAATCCGATCGGGGAGGGCGCCGAAGTATCCCGAGGGGGTTCGGTCCGGGTAGGGGCTCCCCCGATAGACGCCGCAGAGAAGATCGCCCGGTCCAAGACCCAGTTCGGTCCGCTCCGCATCGGTCGGCTCCTCCTCGACCACGACCGCGATATTCTCCAGACGATCTGCAAACTGGGGCGGGAGACCCTCGATCGCCCCGGCGACGAGCCGCTCGAATTCCTCCGGAGGCAATAACGATCTTCGCCGTCGCGGCTTCAGTTCTCCTCCGGGAGATCAACCGCGCAGCGGAACCCGATGATCGCCTCGGAGCGGGAGGGCGCAATCGCCATCCGTTTCGTCGTCCGCGCATCCCCCTTCGGATCGTTCCAGGAGCCTCCCCGGACGACCCGGGCCATCCCCTTCTCCGGGCCTTTCGGAAGGGTGACCTGCCCCTCCCGGTAGTAAAACTCGTCGTACCAATCGAAGACCCACTCGGCCGCGTTCCCCGCGGTGTCATACAGACCGTACGGGCTTCGGCCCGCCTCGAACGACCCGACCGGGGCGGTATAGAGGAATCCATCCTCCCCTCCCCGGACGTTGGTGTGCCCCTCTAGAAACTCTTCGCCCCAGGGGTAACGGCGGCCATCCTCCCCTCGGGCGGCCCGCTCCCACTGGGCCTCGGTCGGGAGCCTCTTCCCGGCCCATCTGCAGTATGCGTTGGCGTCATCCCACGACACGCCGACCACCGGCTGCCGGGGAGAGGCCTCAAGTTTTTTCGGATTATCGAAAAAGACCATCACCTCGGGGTCGCGGTGGCGCGTCGCCTCGACGAATTTCAGATACGATTCGCGGCTCACCTCGTAGAGGTCGATGGCGTATCCTTTGAGAGTGACCTCCCTCGGCGGGCGCTCGTCGAATTCGCCGACCTCTTCCTTGGTCCCCATCAGAAACTTTCCGGCCGGGATCATCGCCATCGGGACGCCGTCTTTTCCGACGATGGTCTTCAGATGCGCATAGCGGTTGGGATCAGCCGCCGCCGGGCGAGGGGCCGCGATCTCCTGCTGCCCCGGCTGGGAGAAGCCGGTTCTCATCCGCAAGGCGAATCCGATCACCAACAGAAAGAGGAGGAAGCCGGCGAAGAGGAGGACAGCCCACTCGCGCATTTCAGCCGCCGCGTCGGGCGATCAGGACCGAGAGGCTGTTGCTCCCGTTGTTCGCCACTGCGATGTCGGAGCGTCCGTCGGAGTTGAAATCGGCGGCGATCACCGAGTACGGGGCGGCGCCGGTGAAGATATTGATGGGGGGGTGATGAAAGCGCCCCCCCCCTTCCCCCATAATCAGCGAGAGATTGTCGCTCCGGACGTTCACGACGGCGAGGTCGAGCCTTCCATCCCCGTCCAGATCCGCCGCTGCGGCCGAGACCGGTCCCCCCTCCGCGCCGAAGTCGCTCCCCCGGACAAGCGTCCCATCCCCGTTCCCCAAGAAGATGCTCAGCGTGTCGCGCACTCCGTTTACAACGACGATGTCGATTTTCCCGTCCCCGTTAAAGTCCCCCGAGACGAGATAGAGGGGGCGCATCTTCGTCTTGTACTTTTCCGAAAGCTCGAAGGAGCCGTCCCCTTTCCCGAAGAAGACGACGAAATCGTCCGACATCCCGCCGTTGTTGGCGACAACAAGGTCAAGGCGCTGGTCGGAATTCAGGTCGCTTGCCACCACCCCGGTCGGGGTGTCGCCCGGATCATATCCGGCCCCCTGCGTGAACCCCCCTCTGCCGTTTCCAAGGAGAATGATCATCTTGTCGAACCGGAGCGTGATCGCCAGATCCGGCTTCCGATCTCCGTTGAAATCCCCCGCGGCGACCGAAAAAGGGGAGCGCCCCACCGGAATAGGGGGAGCCGGACGCATCCGCCCCTTTCCGGAGGAGAGGAGGAGGCGGAGATCGTCGCTGTTGAGATTGACGACGGCGATATCCGGCGCGCCGTCCGAGTTGAAGTCGGCCACCGCGGCCCAGCGCGGGTGCTGCCCGACCGGAATGCGCGCCCCCGTTTTAAAGCCCCCCTCACCATCTCCCGTCAGAATCGAGAGGTCGTTGCTCCCGGCGTTCACGGAGAGGAGATCGATCAACCCGTCGCTGTCGAAGTCCGCCGCCGCAAGAAATGAGGGGCTGTCGCCGACCAGGTACTCTACCGGGGGGAAGAGGGGGCTTGGACGGGGCGGGGCGGACGGGGTGCATGCAGAGAGCGTAAGGAAAATGATCAGGGGGAGCGGTTTTCTTCCGATCGGCACCATTGGGCTATTCTCCGCATCGGTTTAACGGCTGTCAATTCAGGTAAATCGAGCCGAACGGGCGCCGTCATTCTCCGGTCATGTAGGAGACGCCCCGCCAGGTGCCGAACCAGCGGCCCCCTCGCTCGTCGAAGACGATGGAGAAGACGTTATTATCTAGAAGACCGTCCGCGGTCGTGTAGGTCGTCCAACCCGATCCGGTCAGGCGCGAGACGCCGCCGTTCGTGGCGGCCCAGACGACCCCGTCGCGATCGATCTCGACAGCGTGGACGAAGTTTCCCCCCAATCCTTGGGCAGTAGTGTAGTTCGTCCATTGCCGGCCGGACCGATTTTTCGGTGAGAAGCGCGAGAGGCCGGCGCCCCAGGTCCCGATCCAGACCGCTCCTTGGCGGTCGACTGCGAGGTCGAGGATGAAGTTCGGATTCGCTACAATTTGTTTCTGACCTCCGTGATGGCCGTAACCGGCGCCCGGATCTCCGCCGGGGGACTCGGCCGATCTTCCGGCCCCCGGCACTTCGGCTCCGAGCCCGTCGCGATGCGTGAATGTGCTCCAATGTTTGCCGTCGAATCGGTTCAGCCCCCCCTCGGTCCCGAGCCAGAAGGTCCCGTTGGAATCGCGCGCGATCGCATAGACC
>CAZSHZ010000092.1:0-9140 GCA_964606955.1 uncultured Nitrospirota bacterium | reverse complement strand
AAAAAGCCCCCATACGTCTAAAACAACCGGTCATAGCGGACCGACAGGCGCCGGAAATTGCCCAGCCAGCCAATCGTGCGCTCGATGATCCAGCGGCGTCGATAGCGGCGGAGTTTCCGCCCATCTTGGTGTGTGGCCTTGGTGTTATTGATCCGGGCGGGGATAATGGGCTCGATGCCCCGACGGACCAAGAGGGCTCGTGCGGCATTGCTATCATCGCCCCGATCCGCGATCAACCGCTCCGGCCGCTTCCGGGGCCGCCCCGGCCGATGGGCGTGGCCGACGGCGACCGTGTCGCGCGTCGCTTCCAGGAGTCGGACTTCCGCCGGGGACGCCGCGTCCAAGTATGCTCCCAACGGAGTACCCGCGCCATCGGCCAGTACCATCCACTTCGTTCCCTTGCCGCGCTTGGTCGGGCCGACTTTGAGGCCCCTTTGTTCGCCGGTACGAAGCTGCCGTCGATAAAACACTCGTTCCAGCGAATCTTCTGGGCGTCATTGAGCTGGGCCAGCAACGCCCGCCACAGCGCCAGCAGCACGCCGGTCTCTTCCCACTGCCGGAGTCGCCGCCAGCAGGTCGTGGGACTTCCATACCGGGCGGGCAGCTCGCTCCACGGGGCCCCGGTCCACAGAATCCAAAGAATCCCCTCGAAGCAGCGCCGGGCGTCGGCCGGGGGCCGACCGCCCTTGGGGCGGCGCTTGGGGGCAGGCAAATGGCTTCGGACTTGTTCCCATTGCGCGTCGGTCAGCTGGCGCCACGCCATGCATCCTCCTTTGGCTACGGTGACTCATGGCGCCTATTTTACCCCATCACCAGGGGTTTTGAAATGAGTTCTAATATTGTCAAACCTCGCCGTACCCGGTTTGACTCTCAGCGGGCCGATTTGTGATCGGACGGCATTTTCCCCCTTGACCGCGAAGCGTAAGATTTACAAGTGATCGCGGGGGGGCTTTTATCGGGTTTCAAGTAAAAACCGGTTTTGCTTTAGGCTTTACTTATGATAGATTTATCTCCTTTTTCGTTTCAGCGCGCTCCAGGGGAGAGCCCTTAATGCCAGGGTCCGCATGAACGACCGTGACCTCTTCCGGGTGGCTTTTGAAAACGCCGCGATCGGCATCTCCATCCTCGCGGCCGAACCCTTGGGCAAATATCTCGAAGCCAATCCGACATTCTGCCGAATGACCGGATATTCCCGGGAGGAACTGCTGGCCCGCGATTTTCAGAGCATCACCGCGCCGCAGGATCTCAATCGCAACGTGGAGCAGATCGAGACGCTTCTGGCGGGGCGGTCGAGCGCTCTTCAGATCGAAAAGCGCTACATTCGGAAGGACGGAGGCTCCTTCTGGGCGCGGGTCAACGTCTCTCTGGTCCGCGATGCGGGCCGCAAGCCCCTCTACCTCATCGTCCAGATCGAGGACATCGACCAACAGATGGGAGCGCGGGAGGCCTTGAAGGTCTCCGTCTCGCTCCTGCAGGGGACCCTGGACTCCACAGCCGACGGAATCCTGGTCGTCGATCGATCCGGAAAGATCGTCAGTTTCAATCGACAGTTCGTCCGAATGTGGGAACTCCCCAGTGAGGTCCTCGACTCCCGAGACGATGATCAGGCCCTGGCCTGGGTCTTAAATCAGCTCAAAGAGCCCGAGCAATTCCTCCGGAAGGTCCGAGAACTCTACGCGCAACCCGAGGCCGAAAGTTACGACGTCCTGGAATTCAAGGATGGGAGGGTCTTCGAGCGGTTTTCACAGCCGCAGCGGATCGAGGGCCAACCGGTCGGGCGGGTCTGGAACTTCCGGGATGTCACCCAACGGCGAAAATTGGAGGAGGATCTCCGGCACGCGCAAAAACTGGAAGCGATCGGCCAGCTGGCCGGCGGGGTCGCCCATGAATTTAACAACATCCTTACGGCCATCCTCGGGAATCTCGACCTTGTGACCCGCCGAACGCTCTCCGAGCCGGACCGCCAATCCGTCCTGTCCACGGCGCGCGACGCCGCGGAGCGCGCGGCGGCCCTCACCCGCCAGTTGCTGACCTTCGGCCGCCAGGCCCCGATCGACCTTCATCCGCTGGACCTCGGCGCCGTCGCCAGAGACGTCGTGGGACTCCTCCGCCAGACGATCGATCGCCGCATCGAGATTGAGTCCGAGAGCCAGGAGGAACTCTGGGCCGTCCTGGCGGACGTCGCACAGATGAATCAGGTCATGATGAACCTGGGTGTCAATGCGCGCGACGCCCTGCTCGAGCGGATGGAAAACGAGGCCGACCGGGGTCCCGACTGGGAGCCGAGGATCACGGTGAAGGCAGAGAACGTTCATCTCGATGCGTCTCTCTGCCGGAGTCTCGACGCCAGGCCGGGGGAGTACGTCTCCCTGTCCGTATCCGATAACGGATGCGGGATCGACGAGCAGATCCGCCACCGGATCTTCGAACCCTTCTTCACGACGAAAGAGGTCGGGCGCGGAACAGGGCTCGGATTGGCATCGGCCTACGGAATCACCCGGCAGCATCAAGGATGGATCGAATTCGACACGGTCATCAATGAAGGGAGCACGTTTCGGGTCTATCTTCCACGCACCGACCGCCCCCCGGTCCCGATGGTTCAGCCGGCTTTGGAACAGCCGACCGTCCGCGGGAGCGAAACAATCCTTCTCGTAGATGACGAGCCTACCATTCGCCGATTGGGACAGAGAATCCTGGAAGAAGAGGGGTACACCGTTCTGTTGGCGAGGGACGGAATAGAAGCGCTCGATCTCTTTTCCCGTTCCTGGGACCGAATCGCACTGGTGATCCTGGACCTCACCATGCCCCGCCAGTCGGGACGGGAGGTGCTCCGACGTCTGCGGGAACTCAATCCGACCGTGAAGGTGATCGTATCCAGCGGGCATCACACGGCCACGGACGAGAAAAAATTGAGGGAGTTCCCCGGCCTCGATTTTATCCCGAAGCCCTATCGCACCCAGGAGCTCGCCTGGAAAGTAAGGCAAGTTCTGGATCAAGTCTAAAAAATGTCAACGGTATTTATCGCTTGATCCTTCCCCTTGGGGCAGGGTTAGGATCGCCTCATGAACGGGCTTACGATCAGCCGGCTTGATCGAGTCCGTCTTCCTTGGGAAAGGGGGTGAGAAAGATGAAGAAAAAAGTCGAGGTCTTCAGGCCGGCTGTCCGCTCTGTGAGAAAGCGGTGTCGGCCGGCCGCTCTAACCCGGAAAGCCTTCTCTTCCCCACGGCGATCGGCCTATGCCGGATCGCCTGGGGGGAGCGGGGGGTCCGGGCGCTTGACCTCTCCGTGAAGGGAGACCTCCACCCTCTCCAAGCCCCGAAGGAGATCGCCCGACTGATCCGTCGGATCACCCGTCATCTGGAAAGAGGGAAAGACCCATTCTCAGATGTCCGGGTCGACCTAGAGGGGGTGGGCAAGTTCGATCGGTCGGTATTTCAGGCCGCGCGGGAGATCCTGCCGGGGAATACGGCAACGTATGGAGAGGTCGCTCGACGGATCGGCCGCCCAAAAGCGGCCCGGGCCGTCGGCGCCGCGCTCTCCCGCAATCCAATTCTGATCATCATTCCTTGCCATAGGGTCATCGGCTCAAAAGGCGCGCTTGTCGGATTTTCCGCGAACGGCGGAGTAGAGTTGAAAGAGCGGCTTCTGTCGATCGAAGGGAGTGCGCTGAAAGCCCCTTAAGTAGCCGTTTTTGACACCCCAGGCCCCTTCTGTTAGCCTGCCGCATCATGATCATTCTTCTCACCACCCTGGTCATCATCACCTGCGGGGCATTGCTCGTTACCGCCCTCTGTTTCTTAAGGCTCATCACGATCGAAACCCGCCTTTCGGATCTCTCTCAGGCCCACGAGCGGAACGCGGACCGGATCAATCTTTTCGGCGATCGGCTGGAGGGGAGATTCGCGCGGCTGGAAGACAAAACGGAGCAACGGCTCGAAGGGATCCGAAAAACCGTGGACGACCGGCTCCTCCTCATCGGAAAAGAGGTCCAGGGCAAGCTGGACGAGAACCTCCGCGAAGGCTTCAAGCACTTCGAAAAGGTTCAGGAGCATCTGAAGGCCGCCGAGGCGCAGCTGGTGACGCTCGGCGCGGTCGGCGCCTCTATCGGAGAACTAAACAGCCTGTTGAAACTTCCCCACCTCCGGGGCGGGTTCGGGGAAGCAAGCCTCGAGAGACTTCTGGCCGACTTTCTCCCTGCCGACCTGTACGAACTGAAGGCGCAAGTCAAAAAGGGTTCGCAGGAGCGGGTCGACGCCGTCGTTCTCCTCCCACGCGCCCGCCTGCCGATCGACAGCAAATTCCCGCGTGAACAGGTCCTGCCACTCTTCGAGAGTTCGGAAGGGAACGGGCTGGCGGAGGCGCGCAAGACCCTTTCCCAGATCGTCAAGGCACAAGCAAAAAGCATCGCGCAAAAATATATCAGCCCCGAGGACGGGACGACCGATCTGGCGCTGATGTTCCTCCCGAGCGAGACCCTCTACTTTGAAGTGATCCGGGACCTTGAACTCTGGGGATTTCTGGTGAAGGAAAAGGTCTTCCCGGTCTCGCCAAACACGTTGGCCGTCACCCTCAAGGGGATCTCTCTCTCCTACGACTATTACGAGATGGCGAAAGGCGTGGAGAAGACGATCGAGGAGATCCGCAAGGCGCAGCGGCATTTCGGAAATTTTCAGAAACAGTTCGATGAGATCGGACAGAAACTACAGAAGGCGCAAGACGCTTTTTCGACCGCCCAGGGCCACCTGAGCCACTACTCGGGGGTGGTCATCCGCCTGACCGGCGAGGAGCCGGCCGAGCTTCAAGCACCCGACCTTTCAGGCGATTAGCAGAGCGACATCGGCAAGGGGCACCCGCCCGTCCTTCGCCCAGCCGCCGATGACATAGATCCCCTCGTCACTCGCCACCGCTGCGGTGGCGGCGCGGGCGGTCGCCATCGACGCGATCTCCTCCCATCTCCCCCGGACCGGATCGAACGAGGCCGAGCGAGCCCAGATCCCCTCCGGGCCGAAGCCGCCGAAGAGATAGATCCCCCCGCGATAGAACGCCACCGAATGTGCGGCGACCGGCCAGGGCAATTTCAGCCGCGGATCGCGCTCCCAAGTCTCCCTCTGCAGATCAAGGCGCTCGACGATGTCGAGGTCGTGAAATCCTTGGGGGGTGAAGGCCACCCCACCCATCGCCAGGACGCTCCCTTCCAGCACCGCGCCGGCGAGCGCGAATCTCGGAGTCGGGAGGGGCGCGATGACTCCCCATCTCCCGAGCGCGGGATCATAGAGTTCGGCCACGTCGAATCCGGGATCGCTCTGCGGCCCCCCTTTGGCGTCCGGGTGATGGCCGCCGAAAAGGAAAATCCTTTCCCCTGCGATAACCGCTGCCGGATAGTCGTGCGGATGAACCAGCGGCGAGCCGATCTCCCAGCGGTCGGAGGCCGGATCGTAGATCTCGACGAGGTTGAAAAATTTAAAGGTCCCGTCCGGTTGTTTGAAGCCTCCCCCCATCACCCAGATCTTCTCCCGAACGGCAAGCGCCACCGTCCCCGAACGTTTCGTCGGCATCGGCGCGGCCTTCTCCCATCGCTTCAGCGCGGGATCATAACACTCGACCGAATCGAGGCTTGAGAAACCGGGCCCCCCTCCGCCGAAGACGTAAATCTTCCCGCCCACGGCGGCGGCCGAGGGGTGCGAGCGCGCGATCAAGAGCGGAGGGACGGACTCCCAGATCATCCCGCTAACCCCCTTCCGTTGTTGATAAGATCCGCTCCGCCTCGGCGATCACCCGCTCAGGGAGAAGCCCTTTCATACAGGGGTGGCCGATCGGACAGCGCTTCAGCAGGCATGGGCTGCAGCCGATGCCGGTCGAGATCACCGACGCGGGCGCGCTTGTGAAGGGATACGGCCCTGTTCGTCGTGGATCGGTCGAGCCGAAGAGGGCGATCAGGGGGCGGCCTAATAAAGATGCAAGATGCATCGGCCCTGAGTCGACGGTGATCAGAAGGCTTGACCGGGTCAGGAGGGCGGCCGTCTCGGGGAGGGTTGTCCGCCCGGAAAGATCGATCGCTTCGGACCTCATCCGCCGACGAATCTCCGCCGTGCTCGCCGCCTGTTCCGTTCCCCCGATAAAAACAACCGGCCATCCCCGTTCAATGAGATGGTCGGCCACAACGGCAAAATATTCAGGCGGCCACCGCTTGCTCTTCCATCTCGCTCCGGGGCTCGGGTGGATTGAGACGAATCTGGGCGGCAGCCGATCCGCAATCCGGCTCGCCTCACCGTCGATCGGAAAGAGTGGAAGAGCATCCGCGCTTCGGGGCGCCACGGTTCTTTGGGAGAGTGCCTCGATGACCCTCTGGGTCAGAATCCGATAGCGATCGACCGCGTGGATCGGCGCCCGCGGGACGACGACTCGATCAGTATAGAAGAGCCCTCCCCCCTCGCGCGCCGAGGCGAAGCCGATCCGCCGCGGGGCTCCGGAGATCAGAGCGATCAGGCCGCTTCGGAAAAGCCCCTGATAATCGACCGCAAGGTCGAATCGCTCCCGGCGAAGGATCGCAGCGATCCGCGGCCATTTCAGCAGGAAGAGCCGATCGATCGCCGGGTGACCCGAAAGGAGCGGCGCCCATTGGGGCTTCACGACCCACGAGATCTTCAGGTCGGGGAGCGCAGAGCGGAGAAGATTGAGCGCCGGAAGGGTCTGAACAATATCCCCCAGCGCGCTCGGCTTGATCAGCAGGAGCGAGGGCAAGGCGGCCGCATCCTACCGTGCCCTCTCCTCTCAGTCAACCGAACTAGCCGGCCTTCTCCACGATCCTCATAATAAGGTATTATTTAATATATGCCGCTGCGCCGGTTGTTTCTGCTTCTCCTGCTGATTTCAGCCGGTTGCGGCAGGAGACACGAGCCCAGAACCGAACTTCTCCTCTCCACTACGACGCTGACATTCTCAGCCCCGGCCTGCGGGGAGAATCCGCCCACACAGAAAATCGGGATTTCCGTGTCCGGCCGGAGCGTCCCCTGGTCGGCGACCACCGGTTTTCCCTGGATCCAACCCTCTCCACAGACCGGAAATGTCGGGACTATAACGGAGGAGATTTCGGTGACGATCAACGCCGGTCTCCTCGAGTGCGGCAAGACGCACAGCGGGGTGATCCTCATCGAGGCGTCGGGCGCCGACAATAGCCCCCAGAGCATCAGCGTGACTGTCGAGGTTCCGGCTGCCTCATCTCCTCCCCCTCCGCCGCCCCCCCCTCCGCCACCGCCGGACGGGTCTCGATCACTTTCCGTCTCCCCCACAACGATTGCATTCACCGCTCCCTGCAAGGGGACCGTCTCCTCTCCCGAATCTGCGACGATCGATATTTCCCTGTCGGGCGGCGGGAACTGGAGCATCAATGGAATTCCCCCCTGGCTTGCAATATCGTCAACGTCGGGGACAGAGAGCCTCACTGTGACCGTAAGAACAATCCTGACCGGAGATGCCGCCGACTGCTCAAAGAGTTTTGCCGTTGATCTCTCAATTGCCTCAGAGGGGGCGGACGGCTCACCCGCAACCGTCCGTGTCACGCTAACTATCTCAGGCCCGGCAAGCCCTGTGGCCCTCTCTCCCGCAGGGGCGTTCGGATTTTTCGCCGCGAGCTGTAAGAGGGAGACCGTCACTCCGAGCACCCCGAACGGCAATACCTTTACCCTGACAAATCAGGGGGACAATTCGGTCACGTGGGGGGTTACAAGCGCGCTCCCCCCCTGGCTCTCGCTCGATCCCCCATCAGGAATAATTTTGGAAGGCCAAAATCAGGTTGTTACGCTTGTTCTGACCCCCTCTTCGATCGCCTGCAATACGCAACAGGCCGTCATCGTGGAGATCGCCGACACCGGCGTCGGAGGGAACCCGCTGATCGGCTCGTTTCAGGTCGGCCTCAACGTTCCGAGCGGGTGGACCTTCGTCAATCCGAAGCCTACGGGAAATGACCTGGCGGACGTCCAGTTCCTCGATGCGAATCGTGGATGGGCTGTCGGCGCGGCAGGGACGATCTTGAGGACAATCGACGGGGGGAACAGTTGGAAGCAGACCGCAAGCGGGACAAAGAACAGTCTAAACGCGGCCCGATTCGCCTCAGACGGAACAACCGGCTGGATCGCGGCGACCTTCTCCCCATCGGATCCGAAAGTTCTCCTTAAGACGATCGACGGCGGGGCCTCATGGCAGAGCGCCACGGTCGCCCTCCCGACCGGCTGGAGCGGAGTCGATGCATTTGTCGGATTATTTCTGAACTCGGCGACCGACGGATGGGCCGCCGGCCGCGGAACTGATAACAACGGACGGCAACCCGCGATTGCGCGGACGGTCGACGGGGAGACCTGGAGCATCCAGACCGCATTTGAAGGGTTGGACGCTAACCAGAGATATGAGGTCAACTCGATCCACCCCCGTCCCGGGACATCGGAGGTCTGGGCGGCCGGATGCCGAGGGACCCCCGGCTCCTGCAACTTCGGTGTGATATTCACACAGAGCGGCGGGGGCAAATGGGTTCTTCAAAATCCGGTCCCTCTCGAAACCTTGACTCTCCCCTCCAAACTCGACCAAAACTGCTCGCCGGTGAGCGATCTCCCCCCGTTTGTCCGAATCGTCTTTGAAAGCGGATCGAATGGGTGGATCGTCGCCTCGGACCCGGGCGGGTTCAGCGGCTCCGCCAGAGGATTGAACGGCGCGATCCTTCACTTCGACGGCGCCTCCTGGTCGGTGGAAACCGACCCGAGCGACCCATGCGCCGGATCGGTCCGGCTCGGCGAGATTCCGATCCGCTCCGTAGCACTCTCCGGCTCCTCCGCCTGGTTCGGCGGCGGCAGCCCTCCAACCCCGGCGGGGGCAGCACTCTCCCTCTGGCGCTTCGACGGAGACTTGATCTGGAGCGATCAGACACCTGCGGCCGTCCTCCCGACAGATCAGGATCAATCGGGCTTCCGGGTAACACGGCTCGGCCTGGCAGGGATCGCTTTCAAGCCGGGCGGCCCTGCCGCGGTCTCCGTCGGAGACAAAGGACTCCTCCTTGCCACCACCGATGCCTCTTCAGCAGGCTGGAGCGAATTCGATGGCCCCCACGTCAGAAGCAATTTAAACGGCCTGGCATTCAACGGAAGCGGCAC
>CAZSHZ010000091.1:0-5750 GCA_964606955.1 uncultured Nitrospirota bacterium | reverse complement strand
ACGCCTCATTGCCTCCCAGCAGACCGTCTCGGGGCAGGCCTTCAATATCTTTTCCGTCCTACAGCAAGGGGCCCAGACCGTGCGTGCGGTCGAGTCCTCCATTCCGATCGCCGTGGCGTATTGGGAGCCGGGGGGACAAGGAACTTTCTACGAGGACAGTGAAGATCGGATCTATATCTCCGGCTCCCCTCTCGACCCGGACGAAAACGACGACGCCGTCATCCTGCATGAATACGGCCATTTTCTGGCGCATCATTTCTCGCACGACGACACGCCCGGAGGGGACCACGTCATCACGGATAACGCGCAGGACATCCGTCTCTCCTGGTCGGAAGGGTGGGGCGACTTCTTCGGAAGCGCCGCCCAAAACAGCCCCCTCTACGTCGACACAAACGGGAACGGGGCAAGCCGCCTCTCATTTGATCTGGAGACCCTCGCCTCGCCGGTCTCCCCTTCGCTAGCCGAACAGGCCCTCTACACGACCAGTGAAATCGCCGTCGCTTCAGTCCTCTGGGATTTCTTGGATCTCTCCCCCCAGGAGGGGGCCGATCCGGTCCGGCTCGATTTTTCGCTCCTCTGGCAGGCGTTCCGCTCTCTCGGCAAAGATCCGTTCCCCCTGCGGACCGTCAGTTTTGAGCTCTTCTGGGACACGCTTCGCCTCCAGAATCCCGCGCTTGCCGAGGGGGATCTCCTTCTGGTAACGCGGCAGCGACAGATCGATCTTACCAAGGGGGCGACGCCAAAACCGCTGGTCGCTGCCATCCCACAGACGCATACGCTTTTCCCCATGGACGATGTCGATCCGTTTCCGTTCACGGTCGGTCTGGGCGACTGGATCGTCGAGACGCGGAATCTTTCCGACGGGGCGGATACGTTTCTTGAGATCGTCGATGGGGATGGGCGGCAGATCACCGCAAACGACAACCGGGACGGGCGGCATTATTCGAAAGAATGCGGGCTGAACGGGTTTACGGGAAGGAGCAGTTGCCCTCCGAACGACGCCACGACGCTCTCTTCGCGGATCCTCTTTTCCCCTCCCATCGCCGGAACCTTTGAGGCCCGCGTCCGTCGCTCCCCGGACGCCCCCCCATCCGCCGGAGTCTACGGGACCTACGAGATCCGGCTCTGCCCGGCCCCCTGCCGGTAATGATGTAAGCGGAAGGGGCGTCCCTTCCGCTTGATCTCAGCGGCTCCTGCGGGGAGTCCAGTTCATCTCTACGATATATTCGCCGTTCGCGTCGGTGGCGATACTGTACTCTCCGGTCGCCGGGTCGGAAACAGTCCGGACATCGGTCCCTAAAAGATTGATCTGGACCGATCCGACGATGGTCCCGGCCGGGAGGGGACCGACCGGATCGAACGTCACGCCGGTGACCGACACAACAAACGGCTGCAGCGTCGTGGTCCGGAGCTTGGTGTAGGTGAGGCTGTCGGGAAAGACGCTGACGATACCGTTGCCGGCCGCCCCTCTCGAGGCGCGCAGCAGCACGATCCCCGAATCGGTGATCGCCGTCCCCGCCTTCTCTGCCTCGACGTTGAAGATGATGAACCGCCCGCTGCAGTCGGTGAGGTTTGACTCGGCCGGTTTCAACTCGGTGCCCCAGACGCAGGCCACTCCGGTTCCCGAGTCCTTGCGGATATCAGCGAAGTAGCGCACCGCTCCGATCGGGTTTCCGCGCAGGCTTCGCACCTCGACGCTCACGCCGGCCAGCGGGATCTCCCGGCCGAATACGACTCCCAGATCGGTTCCGACGGCCACCGCGAGATCAAACAGTCCGTTCCGGTCAAAATCGCTTGTCACCACGGCGTCAACGCCCGGCCCGATCGGAATCACGTTACTCCCTCCGAAGGTGCCGTCTCCGTTCCCCAGAAGGATCAGAAGGTTCCCGTCCTCCCGTGGAACGGCAAGATCGATTCGCGCGTCGCTGTTGAACTCCCCCGTCACCAAGTTCACCGGCTCCCCCCCTACGAAGATGGGGGAACCGCTCGCCGTAAAAGCGCCGTTCCCTTCGCCAGCGAGGATCTGCACGATCCCTTCCCCGTTTTTCACAACCGCGAGGTCGAATCTCCCATCGCCGTTGAAATCCCCTCCAGTCAAAAACGTCGGGCTCCCCCCGACATCCACCGCCACGGGGGAGTTGGTGTTCGGGTCGCTCAGCGGCTGGAATGTCCCGTCCGTCCCCCCCATCAGGACGGTGATGGTCCCTTCCCCGGAGTTCGTCACCGCGAGATCAAGCAAGCCGTCTTGGTTGAAATCGGCAATGACAATGGCGCGGGGACCTTCTCCGGTCTGGCCCCGGACGACGGCTCTGTTGGCGTCCACATGAGGGGTAAACGTCCCGTCACCCCGCCCGTCGAGGATCACCAGCGTTGAGTCTCCGTTGACGACGGCAAGGTCCGGCCTCCGGTCGTTGTTGAAATCTCCGGTCGTGGCGGCGACGGGCGCGGTGATCAGTCCCGTCGTCGGGATCTCCTCGTTGTCGGCGTTGAACAGAATCGGTCCGGCAAGCTCGGCAAACTTCCCGTCCTGCCCTCCGATCAGGACCGACAGCCCATTGTCCACCGCCCCTCCGATTACCGCGATGTCGAGATTCCCCTTGAGATCAAAATCCGAAAGAACCATCGCCACCGGGGAACCAACCGTCGGGTACTCGGCCGACTTTGCGAATGTCCCTCCTTTCCCGCCGAAATAGACCGCCACGCCGGATTTGCCGGCGTTGGCTCCGGTGAGCGCCCCCAACTCCACGAGGTCGAGGATGGTGTCATCGGAGATAAAGGCAGTGTCGAGCCTGTGGATCCCCGCCGCCGGGCCGATTCCACCGCACCTGCAACTCTCAAAGGTGCTGAGATTGTTCTCAATGATCTGGCCCGAGACGATCCCGGTCCCCGCGCCGAAAAGCGCGACGGAATCCAGGCCAGCCGATGACGCGAGGCGGCGGATATCCGCCTCAGAGGCAAGGCGGATCTCCCCCTCCCCGTCGGCAATACCGGTTCGCAGGCTATAGTTATAGGTATCGAGGTATCCCGGCCTGGTCGCCCGAACGACAAAACGTCCCGCCGTCTCTAAAGACTCGGTGAATTTCCCCCCCGATCCGGTATCGATCCCGTTCGTTTTCCCGAGCAGGGCAAGATGGCCCCCCTCGATTCCGGCCGTCTCTTGCACCAGATCAAAGGCGCTCCCCTTCAGTTGGACCCGTTGCGGCAGCGATTTCGTTACCGGGACCTGCGCAACCGTAACGCCGTCTGGGTAGATAGGAATGATAATGTTTCCGGAGTCATCTTCCGATACCACGTTAAAATTGATCCAGCCTGGAGGAAAACAGCAGAGATAAAAACGTCCATCCGATTCCACCTTGAACTCCCCGCCGCCGACAGGGGGGCCGAGAAACGGCTCGCGCGGGCCGCCGCCGTTGGACTCCGGGAAGATGTTGAAGCGGACCCCGGTCGCTTTCCCCGTTACACGGTCGAAGACTGTTCCGGAGATGGCGCCCAGTCCCGGGCCGGGGGGCGTACAGTTTCCCCGGGGAGCGACGCAGGCGGGATTCCGCGAGAGGGTATCGATGTAGGAGAGATTTCGGATCGTCTCTTGAGTATCGGTGGAGATCGGCTGATAGGTATCGAAAGATCCGGAACCCGAGAGGCGGAGGACGTAGCTCCCTCCCCCGATGAACGGATCAATGGAACCCGAGGCGGAGTTCGCCAAGATCTTAAACGCCCCGGAGGCGTCGCTCTTTGCCGGGAGGCTCACGGAGGAGACGATATCCTTCCCGTCGGCGTCTTGGCCGGTTACCGCCGTGTACGAAAAGCCGCCTGGGACCCCCAACACCGACACCGAAACAGCTCCTGCGGGGATCGTAGTCCCCTCGAAAAGGATCTTTCCCGAAAGGGTGACCCGCTCTCCGCGGCCGGTGGAGGTGGCGTTCTGCACGAGGATGGAGTCGGAAAAAATCCGCAGGAAGAAGGCGCCCGAGGCGGTCGCGACATCTGCGCCGGAGATCGAGCCGGTCGCCGTCCGCGCGGTGAAACGGAGATGGATGTCTCCCGGCGGGAGATTATAGATGAGGAACTCGCCGCTGGTGGATGTCTGCTGGGGGTCGGCCGGATTGGCGCAGCCGGGACGGGATCCCACGGCATAGTGGATCGAGGCCCCACCGGTCGACGAGAGGAGGTCTGTCCCGGCGTCGTTGACAACCCTTGCCTTCGCGCAATGCTGCGGCGTCCCATCGGGCGCGGTTAATCGCCCGGTCAAGATCGCCCGCCCCGCGATCGCGGGGGGGCCGGTCTTCTTCACTACATTCTGGAAGAACGACTCGGAGACGATATTGATCGTCTTGGTGACGCCGACGAACTGGGAGGTCGTCTGAACCTCCCCGGTATCGATTGGAAAGAGGGTGTCGAGATGCCCTTCTTTCCTCGCCCGCAAGAGATAGCCGCCATTGCTCCCGACCGCGTCGAAGAGAAAGATCCCAGACTCGCCGCTCTGGGTGGTGAGCGGCCGTTCGAAGCTTCCGAGGAGGGTGATCGTCCCATCGGAGACAAGGATGTTCCCATCCTCCCATTCGGCGAGACTCCCGGTAATGCCGACCGTCGGAAGGGGAACCGGGATGACGTTGACCCGACCGATCGAGATCCGATCGGAGAATACCTGAAAACGTCCATTCCCCCGCGCGCCCCGAATTGCCCAGACGAAGACCTCACCCGGCGGAAGATTGAACGCGGTAAATGTCCCCTGGTCGGAGGTTCCTCGATTGTTCGAGAAGTCCGGGATCCCTCCGGGGCTGTTGTAGTAGAGGCTTCCCTTGATGCAGATTCCGGCCAAATCGCTCAGCGGATCAAAGGGGCGGCCGGTCGGAGCCAGTTTGATCGCATCGTCCGGGCAGTCGGTTCCGTCCGGGAGACGCATCACAACTCCGCCTTGAGCCGAAAGGGTCCTCCCCTCGACACGGATTGCCAGTAACCGCCCGCTCCGATCGGTAATTTTGACGGAGACATCCTGGACCGGGGATCCGCCGAAGGTCATCGCCCCGGAGAGGACCCCCAACCCGTTCGCCTGTTTGTCCTGCGCCGAGTTCAACAGGGTCAGGAGGTCCGCGGCCGAGATGATCTTCAGATTGCTGTCTGGGCTCGCCCGGGTGATATGCCCCGGCCCGGTCCGAAAATCAAACAGGAAGGTCTGAACGAAGGGGACCTCCCGCTGGCCGCATTCTGGGGCCGGCTCAGGCCCAAAATCCCCCTGGGGCTCGAAAGCGCACGACGCGGTATCTGGAAAAGGGTCGGAAGAGCAGGCTGCAAACAGAAGGAGCAGCAACCCGGCAGGGAGGAACCATCTAAAAACTGAACGTGGCATCCAGATAGACCCGGTCGTTGTTCGTGAAAAATCCGATGAAATGGAACTCTCCCGGCAGGCCGCTCCCGATATCCCCCTCAAAGATATCCATCCCGCCGGAGAGGCGAATCCGGTCGGTCACGTTGTAATAAGCGCGCGGACGGATCAGCCAATCGCACTGGGTGAAATGCTCCCACCACCCGGAGGGCCCTTTCTCGAGGTTCCGCGGACATTCGCTGGGGAAGTAAATCAGAAGAATCTGCGTCGCCCAAACGTTATGTGCGAACTCCTTGCGCGCGAAGAGCGCGAGGACGGTGTCGACGCGCTTCTGGATGATGGTCGGCTCGTAATCGAAGATATATTGCTGAATGATCGCGGGGGAGATGTCCACGCCGTAGGGATTCACGTCGAAGCCGAAGGCGTA
>CAZSHZ010000090.1:0-8867 GCA_964606955.1 uncultured Nitrospirota bacterium | reverse complement strand
AGAGGTGGAGGAATTTTCCGCCGCGCTGCTGCAGGCCCGCACGCTCCCCGGTCCGGTCGCCGATCTTGCAGCAAGGCTTCCGACGGGAGACGGAGGCCGCGCCGATCCGATGGATCTCTTGCGGACCGGAGTGTCGCTGCTGGGCGCGTTGGATCCGGACCGCGCCGACAACGGCCATGAGGCGAATCTGCGAAAGTCGATCCGGCTGATCGCCCAGATCCCGACCATGATGGCGCTTGCCGTCAAGGGACCTTCGCGGCTTCCGCTCCCCTCAACTTCGCATGCCGAGCATATTTTGAAACTGATCACCGGGAAAAATCCGGGCAAAGAAGAGATCCGCGCGATGAACGTCTCGCTGATCCTTTACGCCGAGCATGAGTTCAACGCCTCGACCTTCGCCGCTCGGACCGTCGCCTCCTCCCTCTCCGACCTCCACTCGGCCGTGACCGCAGCGATCGGATCGCTCAAAGGACCGCTGCACGGCGGGGCAAATGAGCGGGTGATGGAGATGTTCCTTGAGATCGGCGAGCCGGAGCGGGCCGAGGAGTGGGTCAAGAGGAGGCTCGCCAACCGGGAGCGGATCATGGGGTTCGGTCACCGCGTTTTAAAGAAGGGGGATGCCCGCTCCGACATCATCAAAGAGCATGCGCGTAGGCTCTCCGAGGCGCGCGGAGAGACGAAGTGGTTTTTAATTTCGGAGCGGATCGAGCGGCTGATGCGCGAGGCGAAGGGGCTCTTCCCGAACCTCGATTTCTACACCGCCTCGACCTATTACCTGCTGGGGATCCCGATTCCGCTCTATACGCCGCTGTTTGTCTGCTCGCGGGTGGCCGGATGGTGCGCGCACATCATCGAGCAGCACGACGACAACCGCCTGATCCGTCCCCGCTCCCTCTACACCGGCCCGGAGAATTCGACGTTTGTCCCCCTGGACGAGCGGAAGTAGCACTCGGCGGCTTGACGCGAAGAAGACCCTAATCGTACTATTTGTACAAATGAGTTCTTTTATATGCTGGAGGGATTCATGATCCGCATCCCTGCAAGCGAGGCGAGAAAGGATTTTTCGGCCACCATGAACCGGGCCGCGTATGGAAAGGAGCGTTTGGTTTTACATCGGCGGGGAAGGGATCTTGCCGCCATCGTTCCGGTTGAGGATGTCGCCCTGTTAGAGAAATTGGAGGACTACTTGGACGTCGAAGAGGCCCGAAAGGCCCTGGCGGATCCCAAAAATCGGAAGAGGATTCCCTGGAAAAAAATCAAAACCGGCCTGGGGCTATAATCCCCGGTCGTGCCCTACCGGGTCGAATTCCTCCCCTCCGCTGCCCGCGCCTTTGCATCGCTCCCTAAGGATCTCCACAAACGCATTTCGCGAAGAATCGATGCTCTGGCCGGAAATCCATTTCTGTCGGGCACGAAAAAGCTTTACGGAACCGAAGATCTGTTTCGCCTGCGTGTCAGCGAGTACAGGATCATTTATCAGGTGGTGAGAACTTCGTTGTCCTCCCCTCACCTCTCGGTCGCCATCCGAGGCGGGTCGCCTACTGCTGGCTGCGCTGCTCGAAGTAGCGGAGAAGGCCGAGCGGTGTCAGCATCCCGGCGACCTTGTTGTCATGCATGATCACCATGTGCCGAAAGCCGCGCGTCTTCATTATCTGGTTCGCCTCCTCCACCGTACCGCCGGCCTCCATGGTGGCGACCGGCGAGCTCATCAGATTGCGGACCGGCGTGGTGGCAAGATCCAGATTTCCGGGGATCGCGCGCCGGACGATATCGGCCTCGGTGATGATCCCGACCGGGCGTCCCCCCTCCTCGATCACCAGATAACTACTTTTGTAATCCCGCATCTTCAGGCAGGCCTCGCGCAGGGTCATCTCCGGTTTGGCCATACGCACATCCCGCGTCATGAATTTGTCCAGGTCCGACATCGCTTCCTCCTGCGCTCTTCCTCTATCTCTTGGACTTCTTGATGTAGTAGCGGAGCAGGCCGAGCATCGTCAGCATCCCGACCGCCTTCTTCTTTTCGGTGATGATCAGATGGCGGATCCGGCTCGTCTTCATCAGGCCGTCGGCTTTGCTCATCAGAGTACCGACATCGACGGAGATCAGCGGCCGGCTCATCAGGTCCCTCACTTTCCCCTGCAACGGGTCGATCCGGTCGGGGATGGCTCGGCGGGCCAGATCGGCCTCCGTAATAATCCCGACCGCCTCTCCCCGCTCTTCGACCAGCACGTAACTGACACGACCCTCACGCATCTCTTTGGCCGCGTCCAGCAGCGAGGCGCCGGCATCGACCCTCATCAAATCCCGCGTCATGAATTCCGATATATCGGACTTGGCAGCCTTCGCCATATTCCCCTCCTTAGTGGCAGATTGCTCCCCGGGACGCCGATTGGACGCTCCGGGCGTATTTCGCCAGAACCCCTTGCGTGTACTTGGAGCGCGGGGCCTTCCACCCCTTCAACCGCCGCTTGAGTTCTGCGGCCGAGAGTTCGATGTCGAGCCGCCGCCGCTCCGCGTCGAAAACGATGATATCGCCGTTTCGGACCGCGGCGATGGGACCGCCGACCGCCGCCTCCGGAGCGACATGGCCGGCCATCAGCCCATGCGTGGCGCCGGAGAAACGCCCGTCGGTCAAAAGGGCAACCTGGTCTCCCAGGCCCTCGCCAACGAGGACCGCGGTCAGCGCCAGCATCTCGCGCATCCCCGGTCCTCCGCGGGGCCCCTCGTACCGGATGACCACGACATCCCCCGCCTTGATCTTCTTCTCCTTCGCGGCCGCGAACGCGTCCTCCTCACAGTCGAAGACGCGCGCCGGCCCCCGGTGCGCCAGCCGTTTCACCCCAGCCGTCTTCACGACCGCCCCCTCCGGCGCGAGATTTCCCTTCAAGATGACGATCGTGCCTCGCGGATTGATCGGAGACTTGGCCGGATGAAGGACATCCTGCCCCTCGGGAAATCTGACGTCGCGCAGATTTTCCTTCACCGTCTTGCCGGTCACCGTCAGCGCATCCCCATGGAGTAAGCCCGCCTCCAGTAACTCCTTCATCACCACCGGAATGCCGCCGACCTGGTCGAGTTCGGCCATCACGTAGCGCCCGCCGGGCCGCATGTCGGCAATGTGCGGCGTCTTTTTGGAGATCCGGTTAAAGTCGTCGATGTTCAATTTGACCTGCGCCTCATGCGCCATGGCCAGGAGGTGAAGGACCGAATTCGTCGATCCCCCGATCGCGACGCAGACCGCAATCGCGTTCTCGAAGGCCTTCCGCTTGAGGATGTCTCTCGGCCTGATCTCGTTTTCAAGCAGACGGAGGATGGCCCGGCCGCTCTCTACGCAGATCTGCTCGCGCCGGGGATCGACGGCCGGAACGGAGGCGCTTCCGGGGAGCGACAGGCCGAGCGCCTCGATCGCGCTCGCCATCGTATTGGCCGTGTACATCCCGGCGCACGAACCGGGGCCGGGACAGGCCACCCCCTCCAGCACGGAGAGTTCGGCAAGGGAGATCTTCCCGGCGGCGTGGGAGCCGACCGCCTCAAAGACATCCTGGATCGTGACCTTTTTATCGCGGTAGATGCCGGGGAGGATCGTTCCGCCGTAGATGAATATCGACGGGAGGTTCAGTCGCGCGGCCGCCATGACCATCCCGGGGAGGCTTTTGTCGCAGCCTGCAATCGTCACCAATCCATCCATCCGCTGGGCGATCATCATCAGTTCGACCGAGTCGGCGATCACTTCGCGGGAGACAAGCGAGGCCTTCATCCCCTCATGTCCCATCGCGATCCCGTCGGAGACCGCGATGGTGCCGAACTCGATCGGCGTCCCCCCCGCCTCGCGCACCCCCTCCTTGGCCTTCTGGGCCAGTCGGTTCAGGTGGATGTTGCAGGGGGTCACCTCATTCCAGGAACTCGCCACCCCGATATGCGGCTTGGCCAGGCTCTCATCCGTGTGGCCCATGGCGCGGAACAGCGCGCGATGCGGAGCGCGGTCCGCCCCTTCGGTGACCTCCCAACTCCTAATCTTGAGGACTTTCAATCGAGCGTCCCGAGGATGTCCTCTTCACGGACCATCACGTATTCCTTGCCGTCGAGTTCGACTTTCCGCTCCATGTATTTTTCGTAGAGGATATGGGCACCCGGCTTGAGGGTCGTCGGCACAAACTTCTTCTCCTTGATCTTCCCCTCCTTATCTTTCTCCTCCTTCATCCGGCCCTGGCCGATGGCGATCACCTTCCCCTCATGGGGCCGCTCCTTCGCCACGTCGGGGAGGTAGATCCCTCCGGCAGATTTCTCGTCCGCCTCGGAGGGTTCGATGAGGGCCCAGTCGTGCAACGGCTTGATCTTTTCCATTATCGCGCAACCTCCTTGATCTCACGTGCCAAGCGAGAGAGATCCGCCCGGCGATCTTCCGACTTTGAAAATTCCTCCGACAAGAGACGCTTCAGGTACGACGTGAATCCGAGCTTCTCCATGAGGCTCGCTTCCAGCGCCTCAGGCGCGATCCCCTTGAGGCTATCAAGGAGCTCGCGCTCGACAGGATAGTAGTACTCTCCCGCGTAAAAGACGACCTGGTACGGCTCCCGGCCGCTCCGCTCGAATCGAAGATGCTTCATCGCCTGAACTCCTTGGTGTAATAGCCATCGAACAGCGACGCGAACTTGAGCCGCTGGTCTTTCCCCGTCGCTGTCTGCGGGATCTCCTTGACGACCCTTAAGACCTTAGGAGTCTTCTCCCAAGGCCACCCTAGCCGTTGAAAGTAGCGGAACATCTCCTCTTCCGTCAAGTCGGCGCCCGCTTTCAACTGGACCACGGCCCCGATCTCCTCTCCCATCTTCCGATTGGAGAACCCGAACGCAAGCGCATGCTCCACGCCGTGCATCCCCCTCAAGGCCTGGTCGATCTCGAACGTGGAGTACTTTTCCCCTCCCCGCTCGATCAGTTCCTTGATCCGGCTCGTGATGAAGAAGAAGGGGCGGCCCCGATCGTCGAGCCGGTAAAATCCCTCGTCCCCGGTCTGCAGAACGCCGAAATTAAACGTCTTCTCGTTCGCCTCCAGGTTTTTGAAATACCCTTTCATGATCGTCCGCCCCGCCACCACGATCTCGCCCCGCTCGCTTGGGCCGAGAAATCTCCCGCCGGGATCGATGATCGCCATCTTGTTGTGGCGGATCGGGACCCCGATCGAGGGAAAGCCGTATGCCGAGATCCAGCGGCGGTACTCCTCATCGGTCAGGTCACGGGGGAGAAAGCAGGAGTAGCAGGTCGTCTCCGACATCCCCCACCCGTGCCGGATCTTGATTCCGAATTTGCCGGAAAACTCCTCGGCGACATCGATATACAACTGGCCCGCCCCGCAGATCAGGGTTTTGAAATGCTCCTTCAGTCGCGGATAGAGCCGGTCGATCGGCTCCCCGACGGTGGAGAGCGATTTCAGCATCGCCGGGACCACGCTGGTCGCCGTGACCTTCTCCTCGGCCACGCGCCGCCAGAACAGCGCCGGCTTCCACTTCCGGTTGAGGACCAGCCGTCCTCCCACATAGAGCGAGGTCAAGGCCGAAGTCACGATCGCGTTCACATGAAAGAGCGGCATCGCCGTCATGAAGACATCCCGATCGGTGAAGCCATGCCAGTGGGCGATCCCGTCGCAGTCGAAGAGCATCTCCTGTGTCAGCAGGACCCCTTTCGGAGGGCCGGTCGTCCCCGACGTGTAGACCAAAAGCGCCTCCTGATCGATCCCGAAGCGCAAAGGCTCAAAGCGATCCGACCTCTTCGCAATCTCCTCGTCGAAAGCGCTCATCGAGACGATCCGGCTAATCTTCGCCCGCGCGAGGATCGGCTGCATCCGATCGAGCGCCTCGTCCCGGATAAAGGCGGCGCGCGACTCCGAATGCTCCAGCACATAGAGGACCCTCTCGTCGCTCTCCTTCAGATTGATCGGGGCCACCCGCAGCCCCGAGAGCCAGGCGGCGTAGAGGAGGACAAGCGTGTCGGCATGGTTGAACTCGTCGATTGTGGAGATCGTCTCGCCGGGGGAGACTCCGCGATCTGCGATCAGGTTGGCGGCCTTGCGGACGCGGGAGAGGAGTTGGGCAGCGGTGTAATCCGCCCGGGTTTTAAGGTCGTCGTCGAAAAAGGTGAGGATGGCCTTCTCCGGCGCAAGCGCCGCCCGCTCAATTAGAAGATCGCCGATATTGGCGTAGAGGAGGGAAAAGGTCTCCGGGCACTCCCCGAGCATCCCAGGAATGTCGGTGCGGTGGGCGCTTACAATTTTCTCATTCGAGCCCATATTTTGTCCGCCAGATCGGCAACGCCATCACCCCGGGCCGCCGAGATCTTTATCACCTCCGGAAGATGCGACAATTGCTGGAGGGTCCGCTCCGCGGCATCCGAGAGCGCCCGGGTCTCTAACCGAGCGCCCGAGCGCGCAAAAAGGTCGGCCTTATTTACCAGCAGCAGGTCCGCGACCTCCAGAAGCCCGGCCTTAAGCGCCTGCACCTCATCCCCCATCTGCGGAACGACGAGGACGAGGAGAAGATCGGTCACCTTTCGGATCTGAACCTGGTCCTGCCCGGCGCCGACCGTTTCGATAAAGATGATTTTAGCACCAAGCAGATCGAGCACGCGCGCGGCATCCGCGACGGCCGAGGAGATCCCGCCCGATGCCCCGCGGGTTGCGAGGCTCCGGATGAAGACGCCGCGGTCTGTGAAATGATCCCGCATCCGGATCCGATCTCCCAGGATCGCTCCCCCGGTGATCGGGCTGGTCGGATCGACGGTCAGGATGCCGACCTTGGCTCGCCGCTTTCGGAACTCCGTGGTCAGCCGGTCGATCAGGGTGCTCTTTCCGGCGCCCGCAGGCCCGGTGACGCCAACGCGAAAGGCGCGGCCTGCTGTTTTCGGCAGCCGGACCCGCCTTCCGTTCTCAACCGCGGTGAGAAGCCTTGCCGCCTCCCGCTCGGAGATCATAGAGAAAGTCTATTGAAAGAGCGGCCGCTGTCAACAGAGGCGGGTTTCCTCTATCATCTCTCCAATGAGCCGCTTTCGATATTTCGCCGGGCTGCTCGGCATCTGGATGACGCTGCCGGCGTGTACCCATTTCGGCATTCCGGGGGTCTGGGCGGCCGCAGACGCGAGTTTCGCCGACCCCGCGATCGATGAGTCCTCAGGGATCGTAAAGAGCCGCCGTCTCCCGGAGCTCTTCTGGACGCATAACGATTCGGGCGACCGGCCCCGGATCTTCGCCGTCCGCTCCGATGGGAGCGTCGTCGGGGGAGTGGAGATCGCCGGCGCGCAGAACATCGACTGGGAGGACATCGCGATCGACGATGACGGGCATCTCTTTCTCTGCGACATCGGGAATAATCTGCATGAGCGAAAGGAATTGACGATCTATCAAGTGCCGGAGGTTGATCCCGCGCGCATCCGTTCCGCAAAGGTCAGCGCCAAGTTCCCGTTCCGCTTTCCGGATGACGCCGCGCCGAATGCGGAGGCCTGCTTCATCTGGAAGGGGGCGATCTACGTTCTAACGAAGGAGCGGAGAAAGACGGAATTCTACCGGCTCGACCTCTCCCATCCGGGACGGAAGCAGACCGCAACGTTTGTTGGGGAGAGGGAGGTGGAGAGTCGGGTGACCGGCGCGGATCTAACGCCGGACGGACGGTTCCTGGCGGTCCTCACCTACAGTTCAATTGAGGTCTTCGCGCGTCCGGCTGAGGGGGACAATTTCCTCGCCGATCACGTCCTGCAGATCCCCCTCCGTTTCGGCCAGGACGAGGCGATCGCCTGGGACGGCGACGACCTCATCCTCACCAACGAATCCGGTCAACTCTTAAGGCGCTCGGGGGTCCGAGGCCTCCTGAAGGAGCCTTGATTTGGCGGACCTACTGGCGGAGGGCCCGCTCGGAGAACTGGTCATCGGTCAGCCCGACGTTGATCCGCACCTCGCTCAACTCGATGAACGTCTTTCGCGGGACACGGACGTTCGTCACCTGCGACCTTTTCCAGACCAAGCCCCGCCCGATCTGCTGCCAATCGATCCACTGGGTTTTTACAAGTTCGCCCGCTTCTCCGAAATAATCGATCCTCCGGATCGTCCCCTGCGACTTTGAAATAAAGACGCGGCGTTTTCCATAGGGGCTTTTCCCTCTCGGCCGGCTCTCAATGACATAACAAAGTTCTCCCTGCGCCTCCTCTTCGCCCAAGAGGAGATGATCGTCCCGGTCGGCGGGGCGCTGGCGCATATCCTCAAACAGCAGATCGGACTCTTCCTCTTTTTCTTGACTGTGGTCGTGGCGGCCTGGAACGATCTTGCGGACCTGCCGCAACTCGGGAAGATAGAGCCACTGATCGACCTTCTGTTCGTCGGTATAGTCCCAGACGAGAAATTTGATCCCTTTGTCATTGGGCGGGAAGTCGGTGACGAGGAGCGTCTTGCTGTTTAGTTGCTCCTCCCCAAAATAGTTTTTCCAGTAGAGCCTGAAGACCGTCTTCTTCTCGATTCCCTTCTCATCGATCACGCGAAAAGTGAGTTGCGCGGTCTGATCTTGGATTGAGTAGATCCGTTTATGAACGGCCCGCATGATCGCCTCAGCCGACGGGGAAGATTGGAGAAGCGTCGGTTGCGCGAGAAACAAGCAGAGAACGATCCCGGCTATCGCGCAGTGCACCCTGGTGACACTCCGCACGGGCTAAAGCCCGACGGTTTCTCGGATCATCGGAAGCGCCTTACTGCGCGCTCCCTCCCCGATGGGCCTGCCCAGCCCTCTTGCCAAAATTACACATGCGGCGTTCACGTCCCGATCCAGAATGAGCCCACAGTTCCAACAGCGATGGACCCGTTCCTCTTTAGATTTCAGGACGACCGCGCCGCATCC
>CAZSHZ010000089.1:0-2656 GCA_964606955.1 uncultured Nitrospirota bacterium | reverse complement strand
GTCCTCTCGATGTACCGCTTGATGGTGGCAGCGGAGACCTGCCCCGCCGTTCCGACGTAGAACGACGGAGCCCACAGATGTCCCTTCCTGAGAATCTTGGAGAGATGCGGGAATTCGCAGAAGAGCGTCCGGGCCGAGATCCCCTTGAACCACTGGACGGCAAGCGAGGGGGCGATCGCCGGCGGCGCGGAGTAGAAGAGATGCACATGGTCCGGCTGGATTTCGAGCGTGAGAATCTCGAAGCCCTTGGCCTGCGCGATCTCGTGGAGCACGCCCCGGAGCCTGTCGGCCACGTCCTTGACGAGCACCTTCTTCCGATATTTCGGAATCCAGACGGCGTGGTAGGCGGTCTGGTAGACGGCATTGCGGGTGCTCTTGACTCCGAGTTCCATATCTGCGATAGTCTACCATATAGTCGCACGAAGTCAAGGAGACTGCGCTCCCTCCCCGGACTTCAGTCCGGGGTTTCCGCGCCGAAGATTCTATGAAGCAGGCGGCCAGAATCCCCTTTCCAAAATCGGTCTGATTCAAACCGAGTTCGAGCATGACCGCATAGACGACCGCCACCGAGGTGGTGGAGAGCGCCACGCCGGCCAGCCAGCTCGCGGGCGTAGACCATCCAAGCAGGAAGCGGGCGGCCGCGGCGCAGCCGAGGAATGGGGCGAGAAAGGAGACGACCCCGATCCCCAGCGCCTCCTTCCGCTTGGACCGTAAGGATTCGGGTTCGAGTTCGGTGCCGGCGAGAAACGTCAGAACGATAGCGCCGGTTCCGGAGAGGAATGTGATCCAGGGGGCCTTTGCGCCGAGGGTCTCCGTGCCGATAAAGGCGCCGATCAACAGCTGCGCGACGGTTCCGACCACGATCTCGGAAAGCGCGGTGGAGATGTGAAACCAGATTGCCACAAGTGTCGCGATGAGAGCCAGGGCCAGCCAGAGGGCCGCCAGAAACCAGACGTCCGCCATGTCGCCTCCCTCCTTGCCGGGCAATAAAAAACTCCTACCCGGTCATCCGAGTAGGAGTTATCAGCCAGTCGAGAGAAACCGGCGGTTTAGGCGAACTCCATCGCCTCTTGCTTAAAAAAGCTTAACACAGGGTTCGGGACGCGCGCAAGCGTGGGGCGGTGCGGCGGCCGCCCGAGCTACTCCGCTTTTTTCTCTTCTGCTTTCTTCTCTTCCAGCGGCGCGATCTGGATTAAGCGAAAGACGTCGGTCCCGCTGATGTTTTTCCAGAACTCGCCGCTGATCTTGACCGCTTTCCCTTTGCTGGCTCCGGGCTGAAGGCCGAGGAGGGAGATTCCCTGGCCGTTCCTAAAGCCGATCGAGGTGACTGAGATCAACTGCTTTTCGTCCTGAACGTCCCGATGAAGGATCTCGTCGATCTCTCCCTGCATCGACACCCGGGTGCCCGGTTTGAACTGGCTCAGGCTCCCTCCGCACCCGGCGGCAAGCAGGGAGAATATGATAACGGCGATTGATGTTCTCATCCTATTTTCTCCTTGGCCCTTGTGAGGGTGCGACGATAGCAAGACGGCCCGCGGGCTGTCAAGCCGGTGTACGAGACCGCCGGGCAGTTCCCGGCAGCCTTTGACGCCGCAGGGATAACGTAGTAGATCAAGTCGGCATGAGGTTCATCGGAAATATCGCAGCCGTGATCCTGCTCCTTTCTGCCTCCGGCGCGCGGGCGCACGAGATTTTGAGGCACGACCTTGAGGTTACGCTAGAGCCGGACCGCCACCGGCTGCGCGGGACCGATACGATCACGTTCCGGGTCGAGGGGGAGGGGCCGCTGGTCCTTTCGATCGACCCCGCGCTCGACCCGGCCAGAAATGGGGAGATCCGTCGGCATCTCCCCAGGCGGAGAGGAGGCCAGGCATCCAAGAGCGCGACGGTCTCGGTCAATTTCGGAGGCTCGGGCACGCAGATCAATCCGGAATTCACTTTTCTTGAACCGGAAAACAGGTGGTACCCGACGATCCCGGGCCGGGATGAGCCGGTCCCCTTCCGGCTGACCGTCCGCCTTCCACCGGGGCAGGAGGCGATCGGCTCGGGAAATCTTGTCGGCCGCGAGGCGACCGAGCGGGGTACCGTAATGATCTTCGAGATGAAGCGGCCCGCCGAGGGGATCGCGCTTATCGCCGCGCCTTTTCGGATCACGAAACAGCGCGCCGGGGGGATCGACCTCTACACCTATTTTCTTTCCGGGAGCGAAGGGTTGGTCCCGATCTACATGGAGGCCGCAAAGAAGCACCTTCAGCGCTATACCTCCCTCATCGGGCCTTATCCCTTCTCGCAGTTCGCAGTCGTGGAGAACCCGAACCCGACCGGCTTCGGATTTCCCGGCTTCACCCTGCTCGGCGCGACCGTTCTTCGACTCCCTTTTATCCCGATGGGATCGCTGCGGCATGAGGTCCTCCATAACTGGTGGGGGAACGGAGTCTATCCAGATTCCGACACGGGCAACTGGTCCGAGGCGCTCACGGTCTTCATGGCAGATTACGCCGCGGAAGAGGAACGGGGCGAGGAGGCCGCTCTCGACGCGCGTCGGAGGATGCTTAAGAACTACGCCGCCTACGTGAAGGGGAATCGCGAAATTCCGCTGAAGGAGTTCCGGGAGCGGGACGACTCGACCCTCCGTGCGATCGGCTATGACAAGGGG
>CAZSHZ010000088.1:0-10071 GCA_964606955.1 uncultured Nitrospirota bacterium | reverse complement strand
GAGATCGTGCGCGCCGGAGATGCCGGCAAAGGCCCCCTCCTGACGGTTGTGGCACTTCCCGCAGGAATCGGAGCCGACATCCCCCTCCAGGCTCATCCGGTAGTGTGTGCCGGCGTCGACGAAGTCGTGAAATTTCGGCGGCCGCAGAACGTTGTCGACCGCGACCGTCCCGTCGTGGCAAGAGAGGCAGGCGAGGGAGACGCCGTCGGGAGATTTCGGGAGGACCGAGTCGAAGTTGGGGGAGGAGTACATCTGATATCCGCTCGGGTCGGGGAGATTGCGGTTCCAGAGAGGCGCAAAGGAAGAGGCGTCGTGGGGGGTGTGGCAGTAGATGCAGGTCTCGCGGTAGTCGTTGAACGTCCCCCCCGTCATCGGCCCGGTCTCGGCCTGGTAGGCGCGCCAGTTCAATGCGGAGAGGTCGTGACGAGAGCGGACGATCGAGCCGGCCAGAGCAGAGACGGAGAGGAGCAAGCAGAGGAGCAGGACGGCAACGCCGAAACGGCGTATCCCCCTCCCCGCTCTCCCCTTTGCCATCCTGCCGGAAATTATCGGAGAGACCACAAAAAGTCAAGGCGCGATGGATTTATCCAGGGGGGAGTTTGACAAAGAAGGGGGGGTATGATAGGTAAAGACGCGCGATTTTTTAGGAGGGTAGGCAGGTCTGAAAAGTCTTCTGTTCGTCTTCCTTCTCCTTGTCGGCTCCTTTCTCCTTGCTGATCGCGTCGCCGGCTACTACGGGGATATGATCCTAAACAGCAAGGCGGAAAAACGGGGGATGCCCCCGGTGGTCTTTCCACACTGGTACCATCGCGCCGAATTCAAGTGCAAAGTCTGTCACCCGGCGATTTTTGAGATGCGCTCCGGCTCCAACGACATCGACATGAAAAAGATCGTCCTAGACGGGCTGTTCTGCGGGAAATGCCATAACGGGACGATCGCATGGAAACCGATCCAGTGCGCGCGGTGCCATTCGGGGACCCCGGGGATGAAGACCGGTGTGCTTGAAGGCTTCCCGCAATGAGGATGGTGGGATGAGACGATCGCTTCTTCTCTTTGCGCTCGCTTTTGCGGTGGCCTATGCCTGCGCGGTCGCCCGGACTCCGGCCCCGCAGGGGACACCGGCGGCGCCAGCGCCCGCGACCGCTGCGTCCCCCCCCGCGCCCGCATCCGCAACCCCTCCCAAACCGATCACCCCTCCAGTCCAGGCGCGCGAGGTCACGGCGCCGCTACCGATAGAGCCCGAGTTCGAGGACCCGACCAAGCTCCCAATCCCGGGGGCCCCGTTCGGGAGGGAGAACAAAGATGGCGACGTCGTCCTCAAGGAGTTTCCAAAGGATGCGGTCGGCTCGGACGACTGGGTGAAGATGGTCAAGGAGAACATGATCAAGCCGCATGAGTCGCTAGATCTCACCAAGCCCCTGGTCCCGCCGTTCAACTTCGACATCGAGATCCCGGCGATCGGCGCGATGCCGAACGTGATCTTTCCCCACTTCCCGCACACCTTCTGGCTGGACTGCGGAAACTGCCACCCTGGGATCTTCATCATGAAAAAGGGGGCTAACCCGATCTCGATGGTGAAGATTGTCAACGGGGAGTTCTGCGGCCGCTGCCACGGCCGAGTCGCCTTCCCGATCGCAAACTGCACCCGCTGCCACGTGAAACCGAAGGGGTAAGGCGGAAGGGACGCCCCTTCCGCCTTCACGTCATCCCGACAGCCGTAATCTCCGCAACAGATTGATGATCCGCCGCCCCGCCGGCGAAAAGAGTCTTGCGGCGACGTAGGCGTCCGCCGCCCGGCGCAGCGCCTCGGCGTACGTCGGATAGATGTAAATCGCGGACGCGACGGCGCGAAGCGGAAGGTTGTGCTCCATCGCAAGGACGAATTGGGCGATCAGATCCCCCGCCCGCGGTGCGAGGAGATGCGCCCCGATCAGCCTCCCCCGCCGCACCAGGATTTTGACCCGCCCGGCCGCGTCGGAATCGCAGAGCGCGCGATCCAGTTCCGAAAGATCGAAGCGGTAGAGCTCGAAGCCGTCGCCGAATCGTTCTCTAGCCGCCGGCTCCGTCAGACCGACCTTCGCGATCTCAGGATCGGTGAAGGTGCACCAGGGAACCCGCTCGTAATCGGCCTTCCAGGGGATCCCGATCGCGGCGTTGGCGACCACGATCCGTCCCGCGTACTCCGCCACATGGGTGAACTGCGGTCCGGGAGTCACGTCGCCGGCCGCCCAGATCCCCTTCGCGGACGTCCGCAGTCTCCGGTCGACAATCACCCCTTGCGTGTCGAACGCGACGCCGGCCTCGGCCAATCCGAGCCCCTCGACATTCGGGCGCCGTCCGGTGGCGACCAGAATTTCGGCCCCCGCATACTCCTCTCTCCCCCCATCCCGATGCCGGCAGGTGACGATCTTCCTCTCGCCCAACTGCCGGACCGAGACCGCCTCGACCTCCTTCTCAAGCGCGATCCCCTCGGACTTGAGGATCTCCTCCAGAAGGAGGGACATCTCCGGATCGTCGTTTCCCAGGATCGTTCGGCCGCGCTCCAGGACGGTCACTCTGGATCCGAGTCTGGAAAAGAGCTGCGCAAACTCGATCCCGATCGGCCCCCCGCCGAGGATCAGGAGACTTTCCGGGAGACGCTTCAGCGAGAAAACCTCGACATGGGTAATAAAGCCGGCCTCGCGCAGCCCCGGGATCTCAGGGATCCGGGTCCGCGAACCCGTGGCGATGACCACCTTGTCAGCCCGGATCTCCTCCCCTCCCCCGGGGGACCGAATGGAGAGGCGCCACCCCCGCCGATCCTTCGCCGAAATCGACGCCTCCCCGGAAAAGTTCGCCACCCCGAGCCGGGAGAATCGCTCCGGGTCGTCGCGCACCCCTACGCGAGAGATCACATCCGCGATCCGATCGATCACCGCCTGGAAATCGACTTCGGTGCCAGCGGATTTGACGCCGAAGGCGGAGGCGCCCCGTGCAAGCCGCGCGACCATGCCGGAGCGGATCATCGTCTTGCTCGGGACGCAGCCGGTCCAGAGACATTCTCCACCGAAGCGGCTCCGCTCGATGATCGCGGTCGAGACGCCGAGCCTCGCGGCGCCGGCGGCGACGGTCAGCCCCGCCGTCCCGGCCCCGATGACCGCAATTTCAAATTCTCTCAACTGGAGGGGATGGTGCAATGGAGCGGTCTTCCGAAACTCTCATAGACGAACCCGGCCTCGGCCATCCGTTGCGGATCGTAGACGTTTCGAAGATCGATGAAGATCGGCCGCTTCAGGCTCTGCTTAAGCTGGTTTAAGTCGAGGCTTCGAAACTGGTTCCATTCAGTGGCGAGCACGAGCGCGTCGGCCCCCTTCGCGGCCTCGTACGGGCCGCTCGCCCAAGAGACATGCTCAAGGACTCTTCCCGCCTCCTCCATCGCGGCCGGATCGTAGGCCGAGACGGTTGCCCCCTCGCGCTGGAGCGCCTGGACAATGGCGACGGCAGGAGACTCGCGGATGTCATCGGTATTCGGTTTGAAGGCCAGACCGAGAACAGCAACCCGCTTCCCGGAGAGGCCGCCGAGTGCGGTTTTGATTTTGGCGAGCGCGAATTCCCGCTGGCGGAGGTTCACCGCGAGCACCGCCTCCAGGATCTTGAAATCGTACCCCGTCTCCGCCGCGATCCGCGCCAGCGCCAGAAGATCCTTGGGAAAGCAGGAGCCGCCGAATCCCGGTCCGGGATGGAGGAATTTCGATCCGATCCGGCCGTCAAGACCCATCCCCTTCGCAACCATCTGGACGTCCGCGCCGACCCGCTCGCAGAGGTTGGCGATCTCGTTGATGAAGGAGACCTTCGTCGCAAGAAAGGCGTTGGAAGCGTACTTGATCATCTCGGCCGTCTTCACGTCGGTGATCACCGTCGGGGTCTCAATCAGATAGAGCGGCCGGTAAAGATCTTTTAGGATCGCGACTGCCTGCTGGCTCTCCGCCCCGATCACCACCCGGTTGGGCCTAAGGAAATCCTCGATCGCCGCCCCCTCGCGGAGAAACTCTGGGTTCGAGACCACGTCGAAGTCGATCGACTCCTTCAACCCCCCTCCGATGATCTCCTTCAGCCTCTCTCCGGTGCCGACCGGGACCGTGCTCTTCGTGACGATCACCTTGTAGCTGTCCATGTTCTCGGCGATCGTCCGGGCCACCTTCTCTATGTAGGAGAGGTCTGCGTGCCCATCCCCCCGGTTCGGGGTACCGACGGCGATGAAGACGACGAGCGAGCCTTTGATCGCCGCGGCCGCATCGGCGGTGAACGCAAGCCGCCCCTCCCGGACATTTTTCTTCAGCATCTCCTCGAGGCCGGGCTCATAGATGGGGACGGTTCCACTCTTCAACGCGGCGATCTTTTCGGCATTGCTGTCCGCCACCGTGACCTTCACGCCGAACTCGGCGAAACAGGCCCCCGTCACCAGGCCGACGTATCCCGCGCCGATCACCGCGATGTTCATCGGGGCCGAGTATAAACTGTGGGGGAGCGACAATCAAACGTTTTTCTGTTACATAGAACCTGCCGTGTCCTCCCTCTACGTCGTCTCAACGCCGATCGGCAATCTTAAGGACATCACCCTGCGCGCGCTGGAGGTCTTGGGATCCTGCTCGATCATCGCGGCGGAGGACACGCGGGAGAGCGGAAAGATCCTCGCCCGCTTCGAGATCCATGTCCCGATGACCTCATATCACGATTTCAACAAGGAGGAGAAGGCGCCTGTTCTAGTGGAACGAATGCGGCAAGGAGAATCGGTCGCGCTCGTCTGCGATGCCGGAACGCCGACGATCTCCGACCCCGGCTACTATCTAATCAACCGGGCGATTGAGGCGGGAATCCCGGTCATCCCGATCCCCGGCCCCTCGGCAGCCATTGCCGCCCTTGCGGTCTCCGGCCTCCCGACCGACCGGTTTGTCTTCGAGGGTTTTCTGTCGAAAAAATCAGGGCAGCGGGCGGCCCGGCTCTCGAAATTGGCGGAGGAGGCGCGGACGCTGGTCTTCTTTGAGTCCCCGTTCCGGATCCAGAAGATTCTGGCCGAGATCGCGGAGGCATTCGGAGGAGGGCGCCGGGCAGTCCTCGCGCGCGAGATGACGAAGTTGCATGAGGAGATTATCCGGGGGACACTTTCTGAGATCTGTGCAAAGATCGCCCAGCGCCGCCTGAAGGGGGAGATCACGCTAGTCATTGAGGGGAAAAGAGAGCGGCTTACGCCCGTTGGAGGAGGATCGCGCTCAGGGCGTCGAGCACCCGAGTCCGGTCCGTCTCGTTGATATCGGTAAAGCGGATCCCGATTCCCCGGTTGGAGAGCCTCTTGACCCCCTCGCCGACCCAGACCACTTCGCCGCGGGTCTGGACCTCGCCGACCATCGGAACAGAGATATGAAGATCAAGAACCGTTCCTAATGGGGGAGGGTCAACCACTTCCAGAAACAGCCCTCCTCCGCTGACGTTGCAGGTCACGCTCGTGATCTGGAGCGCTTTCCCCCGGCATTTAACGGCGGCCGCCAGCGGCACCCGGACATAGCCCCGCTTCTCCGGTTTAAATTCGCCGAATTTGTGGTCGCGGTAGTGGAGCCCCTCCCGGATCACCTCTTCCCAGGAGGACTCAGCGAGTACGGTACCATTTTCATTCTCAAGGGCAACGGTCTGGCTCGCGGAATCGACTACCAGCCGGTGGCCTGCAAACGGCCCGGACGCGATCGTAAAATGCACGAGCCCAAATTATCAGATAGATCGTCCGTGATCAATCCGGAAAACACCTGAGATTCAGCCGGGGCTGAGAGCGCGATCGTAGCGAAGAGTGACGCCAATAGGAATTTTTTCATGGGAAATCTCCTTTCAGGTGTTTCTTAAGATACTCGATGATATCCTCGCCACTGATCGGTTTTGCGAGGAAAGGATGGCCTCCGATGATGCCCCCTTCCCGATCCACTTCCTCTTTTAACACCGCGGCCGTCAAGAACACAATGGGAACATGTTTGCTCATCGCATCGGCCTTGATCTCGGCAGCGACGGCGCTCCCATCCATGCCCGGCATGACGATGTCGAGAAAGATCAGGTCCGGCCGAAACTGCCGGGCGGCAGCCAGGGCCTTCTTTGCCCGGTTCTCGATCCGCACCTCGTAGTGGCCGGTCTGCTCGAGGTTAAGCTTTAAGAGGCGGGTGAAGGCCGCCTCATCATCAATGAGCAGGATCCGCTTCTTTGGCATCCTATCCTCCTCCCTTGGCCCGAAACCAGGTAGTCGCCCGAACACCCCCTTCGGGCCGGTTTCGGATGGCGATGTCGCCGCCGTGAAGCTCGATGATGGAGCGGGCGACGGTGAGGCCCAGGCCGGTCCCGACCCCTCGCGGCTTGGTCGTGAAGAAGGGGTCGAAGATCTTGTGGAGGTGGTCTTCGGGGATGCCCACTCCGGTGTCCTCCACCTCGACTATGAGGACGGTCTCCCCAGGCCGGAACCGACCCGAGTGTCTGTGGCCCTCGTTCGGATCCTCTGTCGTAAGCTGTTTCAGAGAGGTCCGGACGGTGAGCGTGCCTCCGCCGGGCATGGAATGGATCGCGTTGATCAAGAGGTTGATCAAGAGCTGCTCGATCTTGTTTCGGTCCAGCTGGAGGCGGGGGAGGGCCTCCTCCAGGGCCTTGACCAGGGTGATGTGGCCTCTTGCCAGCTCGTGCCGGACGAGCAGGAGGGCCTGCTCCACGATCGCGTTCACATCCTCAAGGGTCATCTCGAGCTGTCTTGCAACCGAGAAGTCCAATAGGCCTTTGACAACCGAGTCAGCGCGTTTGATGGCCGTATCCATCTCTTTCAAGGCGACCGTCACATTGTCGTCACTGCCCGCCAGATGTTGCGACAGATAATGAACGCCCATGAGAATTGTCGCGAGGGGATTCTTTACCTCGTGGGCAACCCCGGAGGCCAATCGGCCAACCGATTCCATTTTCTCTGCTTGGATCAACTGCCATTGGGAGGCCTTAAGTTCCTCGTACAACCTCCTCAGCTCCTCTTTCGCTCGTTGATGCTCGGCGACCTCCTTTTCCAGTGCGGCGTTGGTCTCGGCCAGCTCTCTGGCAGAGTTCTCCATCTTCGCGAGGAGGATCCCGTTGAGACGCCCCAGGGTGTGTCGGGTATGTAAGACATAGATACAGAAGAGGATCACCAGACAAGAAAGCCCGAAGAGATACAGTCGATGCTGGAGATTGAGGTCGCTAGGCGCACCGGTCAACTGAGGGGCATAGACCCCGACCAAGGTGGTGGTTAATGCCAGGATGACAAGGACCGTCATCCACCATAACTGCCAATCGTGTTGGACGAGCCCTGCGGTTGTTAGCGCCCTATCATCCCGATTCAACATACATCCTTCCACTCCGGTGCTTGCCCTCAGTCAATTTCATCAGCCCGCTGTCTTTCCCTGGGGCCCTCGAGCCTGAGCAATTACCCGAGATGTCGGCTGATAGAATCCAGCACATTCCTCGCGCTGACCGGCTTAACGAGGAAGGGGTAGCCGTCAATGGCGCCACCCTCTGTGTCCACTTCGCCTCTTAAGACCGTAGCGGTGAAGAACACAATGGGGGTGTGCTTGAGGATCTCATCGGCCTTGATCTGTGCTGCGACTTCTCGGCCGTCTATGTCCGGCATAACAATATCAAGCAGAACCAGATCCGGCTTAAACTCCCGGACGGCTGCAACACCATCCAGGCCCCAATTCTCCACCCGAACCTCATAGGCCCCGGTCGTCTCGAGATTAAGTTTAAGCAAATGCGTAAAAGCCACCTCATCATCTATGAGCAGGATCCGTTTTTTCTTCTTTTTCTCCCTACTCATGGCCTCAACTTGAAGGACATGGTTTTCATAAACTCTTGGTCTTGTCTACCACTCCTGAGAGCGGGGTGCTAAGCGAGAATGGCCTGCGCCACAGGGTGTAAACACCTAGGTTGTACTCCCCCCCCCACCACCACGGTGCCTCACTCTCTTGAAACATACCGCAGTATTTCTTCCTGTCAAGTAAGTCAGGTAATGTTGGTCAATCCCGCCGACCTGAATCACGGCTATGAATACAGCTTTCCCCGAGCATAAAGGCGACAGGTCTTACCTGATGTCCGAGGCGCGCCAAGCGAGAATGGGCAGAGTTCGGGCACAATTTTCTGAAAATGGCGAAACCGAGGCGGAGGGGGCAGGTTCCTAAGTCTTTGAAATTCCTTGGTGGGGATTCCGAGACTTGAACTCTCATGGGGACAATCGGAAAAGGGCCCCAGAGGCATCAGTGAACTACTTGGTTAGGCCACGGCGATCTTAAGCCTTTGCTTAGGCCCAATGATCACCCGGGCGTTAAGGGCATCCGCAAGACGCCAGAGCGTCTCAACGGTAGGCATCTGCGCGCCCTTCTCGATTCGAGCGATCTGGGGCTGTTTGATCCCTGTAAGCCTTGCCAGCTCTCGCTGTGATAAACCCCGCTTTTCCCGTAGGCGGGCTATCTCCAGAGCGAGTCGGACTTCAGCTCTTGCCTCCTCGAGTTCCTTTACGAAACGGGGATCTCGCTTCATCTGTTCTTTTACGTATTGGCGATGTGCCTTCATGTCCAAACCTCCTGCGGACATCCTCCATCCGGGCCTCCGCCAACTCGATGTCCCTGGATCTGAGTTTTCGCCTCTTTTTGGCGAAAGCATGAAGGATAACAATCCGCTCTTCGATAAGTGTGAAATACAAAAGCCGGTACTCTGTCCCAGCCCACTCCGGCCGCAACTCCCATTATCTCTCCCCGTACCTTGGCAATAAAAGAACTCGGGAGATCGAAACCGAACTCTTCCAGCAAATCGATGTAGGAGAGACATTTTGCCCGCGCCTTCGTAGAAAGTGCGTTTAGGAAATCTTCAACTGGGCGATCAGAAGCGCCCCGTCTGATAGTAGAAGACCTCCCGACCCACTTCGAAGTGATAACATACTAGTTATCAGCCGTCAAGCCGCGTTGAGGCAGAGGTGGTCGGTCACTCAGTCTTTGAAATTCCTTGGTGGGGATGGAGAGACTTGAACTCTCATGGGGTTACCCCCGGCGGATTTTGAGTCCGCTGCGTCTGCCGTTCCGCCACATCCCCGAAGGAATTTTCTAATGTTATAATCGGGCCGTGAAAAAGTCCATCCTCCCGCCGCTCGCCGTCGCCCTCCTCTGCGGCTGTCTGAAAGCGACCGGCCCCGCCCCCGCTCCGTCCGGCATGATCCTGATCCCCGCCGGGCCGTTCCTCATGGGGAGCAACAAGATCGACAAAGAGCGACAGGGGGCAGAATTCGGTGCGGCCAAGCCTTGGTACCTGGATGAGCATCCCCAGCGGAGCGTCGTCCTCCTGGCTTTTTATATAGACAAGTTTGAGGTGACCAACGGCGACTACGAACAGTTCGTCCTCGCGACCGAGTCGCGCCCGCCGATCTACTGGTTCGGCCGCCGCCCGCCTCCGAGGCGCGAGACCTTTCCCGTCACCGACGTGAACTGGTACGACGCGGAGCGCTACTGCATCTGGGCCGGAAAGCGGCTCCCGACCGAGGGGGAGTGGGAGAAGGCGGCGCGAGGAACCGACGGCCGCGAGTTCCCATGGGGGAATGATTTTGATCCGAAGAGGGCGAACACCGGAGACTCGGGCCGTGGCGATCTGGCGCCGGTCGGCTCCTATCCGCAAGGGGCAAGCCCCTTCGGCCTGATGGACGCCGTCGGAAATGTCTGGGAGTGGACGGCCGACTGGTACCAGCCCTACCCCGGCTCAGACTATGTCGACTCGGAGCGGTTCGGCCAGAAAGAGAAAATCTTCCGGGGCGGCGGTTGGGGCGGGCCCGGCGGCCACTACTCCCTCCCGCTCTTTTACCGCGCCGCCTATCGCTCCTCGGTCCCGCCCGAGGAGTCGTACGCCGACCTCGGCCTTCGCTGCGCCAAGAGCACCTGACCAGGTTCCGTTGCCCGAAACTTACCCATTTAGGACACTGCCTAAAATGGCGTTCGGTTCCTGCTTCCCTGGGGTCGGCCTGCACTCACCAGGTCTTACAACCCCTCCACAGGCGTTTAACGTCTC
>CAZSHZ010000087.1:0-3968 GCA_964606955.1 uncultured Nitrospirota bacterium | reverse complement strand
ACGAATCAGCGGCGGCCGTCTCCTTCTCGCAAGCTCGCTCCTGGCGATCGGACGCAAACCGACCCCGCGCCACACCGTGCTCCATATCATTACCCGGCTGGATCGAGGGGGGTCGGCGGAGAACACCTATCTCTCCGCCCGAGGGTTGGTCAGGGAGAGTTTCCAGACCCTCTTGGTCCATGGCCCGGACTCCGTCATCCGGAAGGAGGTTGTGATTCCAACCGTCTTAATCCCGAGGCTTGTACCGGCCGTTTCGCTCCTAAATGACCTCCCCGCCTTTCTCCATCTCTACCGGCTGATCTTAAGAATCCGCCCCACGATCGTTCATACCCACACCTCAAAGGCCGGGGCCCTCGGCCGAGCGGCCGCGCGCCTGGCCGGCGTTCCGGTCATCGTCCATACGCCACACGGGCATGTCTTCTACGGACACTTCGGACGGATCAAAACTACCCTCTTCATTGTGGTCGAGCGGTTTCTTGCGCGGTTTACCGATCGGATCATCACCCTGACCGCCCGGGGGGCGCAGGAGCATATCGATTTCGGGATCGGCCCGCCGGGGAAGTTCGTTCCGATCGCCAGCGGGATCGATCTGGAAGAGGTCCAAAGGAGAGGGGAAAAACCGCTTCTGCGCGAGACACTCGGCATACCGGCCGACGCCCTCCTTGTCGGCTCGGCGGGGCGGCTGGTCCCGGTCAAGGGATATCTCTACCTTGTTCATGCCGCTGCAAAGCTGCTCCGTTCCCGACCGGAGACCTACTTCATCATTTTCGGGGACGGTCCAGAACGGGCGTCGCTCCTGCGCGAGATCGAGCGGATCGGGATTTCAAAGAATTTCAAGATCCGGCCGGCCACCGACAACCTTCCCGCCGCGATCGCTGCGATGGATCTCTTCGTCCTCCCCTCGTTAAATGAGGGGATGGGACGGGTTCTGCTGGAGGCGATGGCCCTGGGAAAGGCCTGCACCGCGACGCGCGCCGGAGGGATCCCCGACATCGTGCTCGACGGCCGGACCGGGATCCTCGTGCCGAGCCAAGACACCGACTCCCTTGCGTCGTCGATCCTCTATCTTTTGGAGCATCCGGAGGTCCGGGAGCGGATGGGGAACGAGGGGAGACGCCGGGTTGAAGAGGGGGGATTTTCAGAGGCGGAGATGGTCGGTAAAATCGCCGCCCTATACCGGGAAATTCTTGCCCAAAAAGAGATTCAGTAGTAAAATCCACCAGATTCAAACCGGGAGGTGAAACGTGGCAACGGCCCTGTTTGTGATTCTCCATTTTCTGGGGTATACCTCAACGGGGGACGAGTGGTTCCACCTCACCAATCTCCTGGCGCTCGATACGATCTCCGGCGTGATCCTCTACACGGGGCTCCGGCTCAAAAGATAGAATGCGCGTTGCGATCCATCAGCCGCAGTTCTTCCCCTGGCTCGGCTACCTCGACAAGATCGCATCGGCGGATCTCTTCATCTTCCTGGACAACGTCCAATTCAAAAAGAACGAATGGCAGAACCGAAATCGGATCCGATCGGCCGACGGCTGGATCTGGCTGACGGTTCCGATCCGCCAACGATTTCCCCAGACGATCCGAGAGGTGCAGATCGCGGAGGGGGTCGACTGGAAGAAGAAGCACCTCGGGGCGCTGGAGGCGAGCTACGGGCGGGCCCCCTTTTTCGATCGCACCTTCAAGTCGGTTGCGCTCCTGTACGACCGGGCCTGGGATGATCTGCTCCATTTGAATCTGGCCAGCGTGCAGATCCTACTTGAGGGGTTCGGTCTTAAACCGAAAACCCTGCTCGCCTCGGAACTTTCGAGCAACGGCCTGGCCGCGACCGACCGGCTGGTCGCCCTCTGCCGCGCGGTCGGAGCGGACGAATATCTGGCAGGGGCCGGCGGGGCCGACTACATGGAGATGGAAAAATTCGAGACGGCGAAGATCCGGGTGACGTTCCAGGATTTTGTCCATCCCATCTACCCCCAGCGCTTTGAGCCTTTCGTTCCGGCCCTCTCGGCCCTTGATCTCCTCTTTAACTGCGGGCCCGATTCGCCGAGCCTCCTCGGCCCGAGGAGTCGATGAAGATCCTCGCGCTCGGCGCCCACCCCGACGACATCGAGTTCGGCTGCGGCGGTACGCTGATCAAATACATCACGCGGGGGCACCAGGCCTTCCTCATGGTCTTAAGCGATGGTTCGAAAGGGGGAAACGCTCAGATGCGCCGAAGAGAGCAGGCGCGTTCGGCCAGGATCATCGGAGCCGAAGAGGTCCACTGGGGCGGATACGCCGATACCGAGGTGCCGTGCGACCGCGGGCTGATCAAAAAGATCGAGGATATCATCGAGAAGGTCGAGCCGACGCTCATCTTCGCCCCTTTTCAGGACGACACCCATCAGGACCACCGGCACCTGGCCACCGGCACGATCACCGCCACCCGCTACGTGCGCAACGTCTTATTCTACGAGACCCCTACCACGCAGAACTTCGTCCCGACCGTTTTCGTCGACATCGACGAAATTCTGGACAAAAAGATCGCAACGCTCGAGGCGCACCGCTCACAGATCAAGAAGACCCATATCGAGGGGCTCTCGATTCTCGCCATCGCCAGATCTGCGGCCCATTTTCGCGGCATCCAGGGACGGGCGAAGAATGCGGAGGGGTTCGTTCCCCAACGGCTCTTCGTCAACATCTGATGACCTCTCTTTCGATGATCCCTCACTCCCGACCAACCCTGTCGGCCGCCGAGGCAAATGCGGTCGCCGACACGATCCGCTCCGGCATGATCGGCGAGGGGGAACGGGTCCCCGCGTTCGAGGCGGCGATCGCCGGGCTCGTCGGCGTGGGAGGAGGGGCAGCGGTCTCCTCCGGAACCGCCGCTCTCCATCTTGCGCTCCTTGCACTAGGGGTCGGCCCGAAAGACGAGGTCATCCTCCCATCGTATGTCTGCGCCGCCCTCTTTCATGCGGTCTCGATGACGGGCGCCAAGCCGGTCGTCGCGGACATCGACCCGCAGACCTTCAACCTCGATCCCACTTCAGCGCGCAAGAGGCTCTCGCGCCAAACCCGCGCCATCATCGTCCCGCATCTTTTCGGCCTTCCGGCCGATATCGCTCCGCTGTCCGAACTGGGGCCGCCGTTGGTCGAGGATCTTGCCCATACGCTCACCGCCTCCTACCGGGGGAGATCGGTCGGCCGCGCAGGAAGGATGGCGATCTGCTCGTTTTATGCCACTAAACTGATCACGACAGGCCAGGGGGGGATGATCCTCTCCTCGGATCGCCGGCTTCTTGAGAAGGCCCGCGCTCTGGGCCGGTACGACAAGGTTCTAAAGAAAGGTCTCAAGTTTAATTATCAGATGAGCGAGACGGCGGCGGCGATCGGGATTGTGCAGGCCGGCCGATTAAAGGAGTTCCTCGACCGGCGCCAGGCGCTTGCCGGTTTCTATCTCCGCACGCTCGACGGAGTCCGCGCTCGTCTGCCGCTCCCTCCGCCCGACCGGGAGCATCATTTTTATCGGTTCGTCCTGCGCGTTTCGCGCCTTGCCCGCAATCAATCCCTCCTCAAAGAGCGGGGGATCGCCGCCGAGCGGCCGATCTTCCTCCCGCTTCACCGCTGGACCGGCGGGCGCTGTCCCGGCGCCGACGAGGCCTACCGGAGCGCTCTCTCCATCCCGATCTATCCCTCCTTGACCGACAACGAACGCGACCGCGTGGTCCAAGCGCTCCGCGAGGTTCTCGTCTGATGAACCATGCGGCCGAAAAAAGCGCCCCGGAGATCTCAGGCGCCGCGCTGAAGGTCTCCTCCCCGTTCGCCCCCTCGCTCTATTGGGGAGTCGGTTTGCTGATGCTCCTTTTGATCGCCCTTCCGGTCCGGGCGGCTCTCTTTGCCACCGGTCTCCGATGGTTGTATATCCTCCTCTTCTCCTCGTTCGTCTCGTTTCTCCTAACGGCGGCGGTCCGGCGATTCGCCCTTTATCG
>CAZSHZ010000086.1:2500-14438 GCA_964606955.1 uncultured Nitrospirota bacterium | reverse complement strand
TCCGACTTAAGCGAGGCGAAGCGGGACGTGATGAACGGCATGTACAAAGCCGCCCTGGTCATTCCGCCCGATTTTTCTCGAGACGTTTCCCGGGGGAACCGCCCGGAACTGGGTCTTTTTCTCGACAACAGCGATCTGATCTCCTCTGGAGCGATCTGGGAGATCACGGCGCGGGCGCTCGCCGAGCTGAACCCCAAGCCCATGGGTTCGGGGGCCCCGGTCCGCCGCGATTTTGTCCCGATCCGGGAAGACCCGCGGATTGTGCGATTAAGAGCGGTGGATCTCTACCGGCGGATCGATTATGACGCGTGGCTTGTTCCAGGCGCCGTGGTGATGGCGATCTTTATGGGGACGATGATCACCGGCGCGTTCAACCTTGTGATGGACCGATTTTTGGGCATCCACGAGAGTTACCTTGCCACGCCGCTCACGAAGGGGGATATCATCGCCGGGATCCTCGTTTCGGGGATCACGGTCACGACCTTCGTTGCCCTGTTGGTCCTCGGCGTGGGGATCAGGTTGACCGGGATCGTCACGATCGGCGGAATCCGGGCCTTCGGGATGCTGATCGTCGTCATCATACTTTCAGCGGCCGCGCTCCTTTCGCTGATGTTTACTCTTCTCGGCCGGGTCGATCATCCGCGAATCGTCGGCGTCCTCGGAGGTTTTTTAAACGTCATTTTTTACTTTCCCAGCGGAGCAGTTTATCCGGTGGAAAGCTTTCCGAATTGGCTTGCGGTCCTCTCGCGGGTGAATCCTGAGAGATATGCGGTGCACGCGTTGAAGTCGATCCTATTTAAAGGGGTCCGTCTGATCGAAATCCTCCCGGACCTCCTCTTCCTGATCTTTTTCGCTCTCATCATGCTGGGCCTCTCTCTTGTCACTTTTAAAAGGACGCTCTAGTGGGGGGTCGCCGGCGGGTGTGGAGTATCTCGGTCGTTCTTCTTTTGGCATTCCTCCGGCCCGGCGCTGCGCAGGAACAGGAGAGGCCGGTCCTTTCACTCCCCGAGGTGATCCGCTCTGCTCTGGAGCGGAACGAGCGCTTCTTGGGAGCCCTTGAGCGGATGCGGGAGGCGGACGAGGAGGTGGTAAAGGCACGGAGTTTTCTTGCCCCGCGTCTCACAGCGGAAGGACGCTATACGCGCCGGCCCGATTCCCTCACCTCCCCCGGCGGCTTTGTGGTAAGGCCCGAGGAGAGGAGTGAATTCTCGTTGAGTCTGAACCAGACGCTCTACACGGGCGGTCGCGCGACGGCCGCGTTGAAGAGAGCCCGAACCGGCGCCCTGGTAGGCCGGGAGGAGACAGGGCTTGCGCGAGAGGATCTGATCTTCAACGTCTCGCTCCTCTATCTCGATCTGCTGAAGGCGAAGCGCGACGTCGAGATCGCCGAGGCGGAGGTCCGCCGTCTCACGGAGCATCGCCGCGGCGCCGAGAAGCGCCTCACCGTAGGCGAGGTCACCCGGACGGTCCTATTGCGCGCCGAAGCGGAACTCTCCGGGGCCAAGGCGGATCTCGTCCGGACGAGGAATGCGGTCTCGCGCACGCGCGATCAGATCCGGCTCCTCGCGGGGATCGAAGAGGAGTTCGAGCCGGTTGATCCGCCCCGCCAGACCGTTCCCGTTGAGTCGATGGAGGAGGAGGTCCGGCGCGCCCGGGAGCGCCGCCCCGATCTCTCGCGCCGACGCCTCCTTGTCGACATCTCTCGCGAGGATGTCCGGTCGGCACGGGGAGGGTTCCTCCCCACCTTGGGGCTGGAAGCGGAATATTTTCGATTGCTGGACGAAAATCCCCAGAGCAGTTTTGCGGTGACGACGGACAAGAGCATGACCCTGAAACTCACCTTTCCCTTTTTTGAGGGGGGGCTGAGGCTGGCCGAGTTGCGGGAGGCAAAGTTTCGTTCTCGCGAGGCGGAACTGGACTGGGAGTTTCTATCCCGACAGATTGCCGTCGAAGTAAAGGGGGTCCGACTTGATCTGGAGGCGATTGAGTCGGAGATTGAAAATCTGAAAACCAGAGAGGTCTTTGCCGAGGAAAATTTTTCGCTCGTCTCCAGGCAGTTCGCCGCGGGCCTGGCGACCAATATCGATATCCTCGATGCAAACTCGACCCTTTTGACGGCCCAGCGGCAACTGGCGCACGCCGTCTATGATCGGGAGGCGGTTCTGATCCGCCTGAAGCGGGCGATGGGGATCCTGCGCGATGAAGCGCAGTAAGCCGACGCGGTTCCTCTGGGTCCTCCTCCTCTTCGCCTGCACGCGCGGCCCGAGCGCCCAGGAACCCCGAAGGCCGGGACCGGAAGCGCCGGGGGGCTCCCCAGGGGCGGTGCTGGTGACTGCCGCCGCCGCCGTCCATGAGACGGTCGAAGAGGGGATCGAAACGCGGGGATCGCTCTCTCCTGATGATGAGGTGACGGTCAGCGCCGAGGTGGAAGGGACGGTCGATGCCGTCTTTGTCGAGGAGGGGGATCGGGTCAAAAGGGGGGGGGCAATCGCGCGGATTGCGACGGTGGATTACGTTTTAAAACTTGCGGAGGCGAAGGCCCAGCTGGCGCTGGCCAGAGGAGAGCTGGAACGGAAGGAGCGCTTGGTTGAGGGAGGGCTCCTCTCGCCGCAGCAATTCGAAGAGGTCAAGACGAAAAGGGAGGTCGCCGAGGTGGCCTACCAGCTCGCGCAGGAACGGCTGAATAAAACTATCCTCAAAAGCCCGCTTGATGGGTATCTGCTCAAACGGGAGGTCTCGCCCGGCGAATATCTCAAGATCGGAAGTCCCGTCGCCATCGTGATCGCTACGGACCTTCTCCGCTATCTCGGAACGGTGGGGGAGGAGGATGCAGGAAGGGTCCGGCGCGGAGAGAAGATCCTCCTTTCCGTCCCCCCGTTCCCGGATGAGATCTTCTTAGGTCAGGTCGTCTTTGTCGCGCCGGCGCTCGACCCCGCGACCAGAACGCTCCCTTTCGAAGGGAGCGTCCCGAATCGCGACGGGAGACTCAAGGCGGGCCTCTTTGCCCGCGGGAGACTTCTAACCGGGGAGAGGCGTCAGGGGGTTGTCGTCCCTGCCGGGGCGGTGATCTTAAAAGGGGATGAGACGATCGCCTTTGTGATCCGAGAGGACCGCGCCGAACGGAGGCGGGTCAAGGTGGGACTTCGGAGGGAGGATAGAGTTGAAATCGTGGAAGGGATCGAAGCGGGTGAGCGGGTCGCCGTTGATGGGAACCGGGTCCTAACCGACCAGGCACGCGTGAGGATCGCCGTGGGAGGCAGATGACCCTCTCCGAGATATCCGTCCAAAGACCGGTCACCGCCGTGGTGATGACGGCTGCCCTCCTCGTCTTCGGGTTCCTCGGGCTCTCTCGATTGGGGATCGATCGCTTTCCGAAGGTCGATCCGGTTCGCGTGACGGTTCGGACGATTCTCCCGGGGGCCTCCCCGGAGGTCGTGGAGGAGGATGTGACGGCGGTCCTGGAGGAGCAGATCAACACGATCCCTGGGATCAGGAGCCTGACCTCGATGAGCGCCCCCGGCGCCTCGATGATCATGATCGAATTCGATCTGTCGCGCGATATCGATCAGGCCGCATCCGATATCCGGGAAAAGGTCTCCGCCGCCTTGGGGAATCTCCCCCGCGACGCGGAGCCGCCGATCGTCGATAAACAGGATTTGCAGGCCCAGCCGATCCTCTGGGCAGTGGTCTTTGGGGATCGGCCGATTGCCGAGGTAACGGAATTCGCCAAAGAGGAGGTCAAGAAACGGCTGGAGCGGATCTCCGGGGTCGGCTCCGTGCTGTTGGGGGGGAAACGGGAGCGGGTCATTCGGATCTGGCTCTCACGCGAGCGGATGGAGGCCTTCGGACTGACCGTCTCCGAGATCCGGGAGGCCTTAAGCCGGGAGAATGTCGAGGCGGGGGGCGGGACGATCGAGGGGGGATCCCTCGAGTTCTCCGTCCGGACGCAGGGGGAAATTAAGGAGGTCACGGACTTCGGCGAGATCGTCGTTGCCTCCAGGGCGGGGAGATTGGTCCGACTGTCCAATGTCGCGCACGTGGAGGATGGGCTCGAGGATCTCCGCGGGATCGCCCGGTACAACGGGCAACCGGCGGTCGGGCTGGGGGTGCAGAAGCAGTCCGGAGCGAATACCGTCCGGATCGCGCAGAGGGTACGGGAAGAGATCGAGGAGGCTAAACGGTTCCTCCCGCCGGGCCTTTCGATCGACGTCTCCTTCGACTCCTCAACCTTCATCACCGACTCTGTTCGGGAAATGGAGTTCTCACTGGTCCTTGCCGCGGCGCTGACCACCCTGGTCGTCTTCTTCTTCCTTCTCAACTTCAGAAGCACCCTCTTCGTCGGGTTGGCGATCCCGATCTCGATCATCGCCACGTTCGGGATGATCTACTTCCTCGGCTTTACGTTGAATACGATGACGCTGCTCTCCCTCTCCCTTTCGGTCGGAATCGTCGTAGACGACGCAATCGTCGTCCTGGAGAATATCTTTCGCCACCGGCAGGAGGGGAAAGGTGCCCGCCGTGCTGCGTTGGAGGGGTCGCGCGAGATCACTTTCGCCGCCATGGCCTCCACCTTTGCGATCGCCGCGGTCTTCCTTCCGGTCGCATTTATGCGAGGGGCCTCAGGGCGGTTCTTCTACGAGTTCGGCGTGACGGTCACGATCGCCGTCCTGGTCTCCCTTTTCGTCTCGCTTACTCTGATCCCGATGCTCTGCTCCCGATTTTTGGTTGTATCGGAAGGGGCCTGGCCCCGGCTTCGACGCGGCTATCTCGCCCTGGAAAACTGGTACACCCGGCGGCTGGCCGCGGCGCTCCGTCATCGCGGGCTGGTGCTTGTCGCCGCGCTTCTCCTATTCGCTTTGTCCCTTCTCCTTGTCCGGAAGGTCGGTAGCGAGTTCACCCCATCCGAGGATGTCGCGCGGGCCGTTGTCCGTTTTGAGACGCCGATCGGATCTTCCCTGGAGTACACCGACGGAAAGGTCGCAGCCCTGGAGAAGGTCCTCGCCGGCCGCGCCGAGGTTAAGGGTCGCTTCGCCGCGGTCGGCCTCTCCGCATCAGGAAGGGGGTCGAACAAGGGGATGATCTTCGTCCGGCTGCTCCCCAAGACGGAGAGGAAGATGACGCAAGCGCAGATCATTACTCTCTTGAGGAGGGAATTTTCCGGGATCCCCGGGGTCCGCGCCTTCGTCGAGGACCCGTCGGCCGGATTCGGCGCCCAGCGGGGCTCGCCCCTTGAGTTCTACATCAAGGGGCCTTCGCTGGAGGGGTTGGGGTCGATTGCGGGCGCGATGGTTGATCGTCTCCGACAGATCCCCGGCGTTGTTGATATCAACACGAATCTGGATGTCGGCCTTCCGGAGGTCCGGCTCTATATCGACCGGGATCGGGCGGCCGATCTCGGCGTGGAGGTCTCGACCATCGCCTCGGCCGTCTCGTCCCTCGTCGGGGGAGAGGACGTCACGCGCTTTAAAGATCAGGGGAAGCGATACGACGTCCGACTGAAACTCGCCCCCTCGGATCGGTCGGTGCCCGGGGATCTCGGACGAATCTTGGTTCGAAACAGGGACGGGAGACTGATCCGCCTGGAGAGTCTCGTTCGGATCGTTGAGGGAAGCGCGGCGAGCGTAATCAATCGCCGCGACCGGGAGCGCGCCGTGACGGTGTTCGCCAACCTGGAGGGGGGCAAGAGGCTCGGCTCCGCGATTAAGGACGTGCGGGCCGCGGCGTCCTCGATCATCACCCCTCCCTATCGTTACGGGTTCGGCGGCCAGGCGGAGCTCTCCCAGGAGTCCTCTTCTGAACTTCTCTTCGCGCTAGCTCTCGCGGTCGTCATCGCATACATGATTCTTGCGTCGCAGTTCGAGTCGTTCCTGCAGGCCGCAAACGTCATGCTGACGCTCCCGCTGGCCGCCATCGGCGCGTTTGTCTTTCTCTGGGTGTTCGGCCAGACGCTGAATGTCTTTTCGATGATCGGCATCATCCTGCTGACCGGGATCGTAAAGAAGAACGCGATCCTGTTGGTCGACTACGCGAACACGATCCGCTCTAAAGGGGGCTCGGCGAGAGAGGCGATCCTCACGGCCGCGCCGGTCCGGCTCCGGCCGATCCTGATGACGGCGATCACCACGATCGCCGCCGCCGTCCCGACCGCTTTCGGGATCGGGCCCGGCTCCGAATCGCGCGCCCCGATGGCGATGGTTGTCGTCGGGGGGATGTTTGCGGCGACTCTCCTTCCGCTCTTCGTCATCCCTGTCACCTATTCGATGTTTGAGGAGTTAAAGGAGAAGCTCGCTCGGCGGCAGGGAAGGCGGACGGGGCTTTCAGGGGTCGATACGGACGGGAACGGGCGGGGGTTTCTGGCCATCTTCTCCCGTAGGAAGAGGAAGATTTCCTGATGCGTCTGATCCTTGCGACGGAGCGCGGGGTGCTGAGTTTCCCCGACCTGGAAGAGGCCCTCTGGGGCGTCGCGCTTGAGGCGGTGACGGTTGATGCCGCAGGGGTCCTTTTTGTCGGGTCGGAGCGGGGTGAGATTTACCAAAGCCGCGACGGGATGAGATGGAATCGCTGCTGCGGCCCCTTCCCTGGCGCAAGATCCCTCTGGTCGCTTGTCGCCGTCCCAAAGAGGAGCGGACATCTCTACTGCGGGGTCGAGCCGGTCTCCCTCTGGGCGAGTGAGGATGGCGGGCGGAAGTGGGAATTACGAGGAGATTTTCAGGAGCACCCGGCCCGCGGGAAATGGCATTTTTTCCGGCCGATGCAGCCACACGTCCGGGCGATCGCGACCGAGCCCGATGGGGAGAGGGTCTACGTCGGGATTGAAGAGGGGGGCTTCCTTGCAAGCGAGGACTTTGGGCGGACCTTCAAAGACCGGAGCGAGGGGGTCGATGAGGATCTTCACTCTATCGTGATTCATCCCGAGGATCCCGATTGTATCTTCGCGCTTACCGGGGGAGGTCTCTTCGCTACGCGGGATCGGGGAGGCCGGTGGAGGCATCTAAAAGAGGGGCTCGATCGCGGGTATCTGGTCCCGATGCTAATCCTTCCGGAATCAGGGGCCCTCCTCGCAGGGGCGGGGAACAACCCCCCACCGGCATGGAGAACGAAGGGGGCGGACGCCTCGATCTATCGGAGTCTGGATCGCGGCGACCATTGGGAGGAAACGGAGGGGCCGTTCCCTTTGCGGGGAATGCTTTCGGCGATGGCGGCCGACCGGATCAGCGGAAAGATCTACGCCGGTACGACGGATGGCGTGCTCCTCTCCTCAGGCGATCTGGGGCGTCATTGGGAGATCGTTATGGAGAGGCTCCCCCGGATCGAGGAGATGATCTTAATCTAAGGAGGAGGTCATGGCGCAAACGATAATCTTGGTTACGGGGGCGACCGGGGAACAGGGAGGTGCCGTGGCCCGCCGTCTTTTAAGCGAGGGAGGAAAAATTTGTCGGTCAGGCGATCGATCTCGCGGGGGATGAGATGACCATGCCGCAGGTTGCCCGAAAGATGGAGTGGCCGAAGGGCGGATGAACGTCAGCGCTGCAGATTCCACTCGTCCGAACGGTAGCGATGCGCAAGGTGGAGGCTCGTCTCACGCTCTTCGGGAGTGATCTCCTCTTCCACCAGCCGCTGTTCTAAGACGATTTCAAAACCGCGTCTGATCGCCCGGAGGGCCTCCGGAAGGGGGATTGTCCGCGTTACGCCCTCCGATAGGACGTCCAGGAGGAGCGATCCCTGCTGGAGAAAACCGTCGAGCCACCGCCTCTGGGCGCTCCCGATGATCTTTCTCCCCTTTACCGTAATCTCGTAAGCGGACGGGGCATCGAAACAGAGGGGCGACTGTTCCCCACTTTTCTGGCGGGGGGGGACCTGGTGGGGGGGGACGAGGAGGGCCTCCTCTCCCAACTCCTCGATCCCCTGCAGAAGGGCCTGGCCGATTGCTCGATAGGACCCGATGACCCTGCCCTTGGCCAGGGGGTGGTCGCTCCGACAGGCAACCGAATAGGTCAGATCCGAGCCATGCAGGACGGCGCGCCCCCCTGTAATCCTCCGGACGATTGGTAGGGAGGGGAAATGTGGGAGGGAGGTAAAATGTCGCCGGACTTTTTCGATCTGCTGGAAGTAGCCGATGGTGACCGCCTCCTCCTTCCAGGGATAAAGGCGGAGAGTTGGCGGCGATTTTCCGGCGCGGACGGCCGTGGCGATGGCCTCATCGAGCGCCATGTTCATATCGGGATCCGCCGGGCCGGAGAGGAGAAGCCGAAAACCCATGACGGTATACTAGGAGAGCGGGAAGAGGGGGTCAACCCTCTCTGTTTGACCTCATTTCCCCTTTCGGTTATGTTACGGCCCGGCATGGCGATCGAAAGGACATTGGCGCTGATCAAGCCGGACGCGACCGGTAAGAATATCGTCGGGGAGATCATCCGGCGCTATGAAGAAGCGCAACTGAAAGTCGTTGCGATGAAGATGCTCCAGATGACGAAAACTCAGGCGGAGGAATTTTACGCCGTTCACCGCCGGGAGCCGTTTTTCAATAATCTTACAGATTTCATTGCCTCCGGGCGGGTGGTGGCGCTCGTCCTAGAGGGGGAGGGGGCGATCTCCCGCCTGCGGGATCTGATGGGGGCGACCGATCCGAAAAAGGCGGCGGCCGGGACGATCCGCGAGAGCTTCGGCGCATCGATCGACCAGAATGTGGTCCATGGGTCTGATTCTGTAGAATCGGCAAAATTTGAGATCCCCTTCTTCTTCTCGGCGTTTGAGGTCTTCGGTTGATGTATGACCTCCTGGTGATGGCGGCCCCGGCCGGGCAGGGATGGGGAATCGGCCCTCTTGCAATGGGGGCTGTCGCCGCCCGGCGAGGGATGAGGGTCGCCGTCATCGAGCAGACGGAAAGACTTTACCCCGACCCCCCCCTCCTCTATTTCGGTTTTAGTCCCGGGGGTCCGGGGGATTCGCTCTTTCGGGAGGTCGGCCTTCCCCTCTCGGCAGGGTGGAAGAGCGAGGGACTCCTGACCCGGCCGGTCCCGATCTGCCAGGGACTCCTCCCCGAGCACCGTATCTCCGTTTTTTCCGGCCGACAGGAGTATCACGACGAGATCAAACGGGAGTTTGGGGAGAGGGCCGTCGCGATCCTCTCAAAGATCGAGGAAGACGCGCGCCTTCTCGAGGAGAGACCCCGGACTCTTCTTCTAAGGACAAGGCGGAGAGTGCATTGGGCCCGGGTCGTTCTTTCGGGCGCTCACCGTTCCCTGAGTGGGGCGCCGCCGGATTTCGTCTCGTTTCTCCAGCTCCTCTCACTCGGCATTTCCGGGAAACCGGCCCACCGCGCGATCGATCTCGCCCGTCTATGCGGGGGCCTTGCGGCGGGAGCGGTTCGGGCCCCCCTCGGCGCGGTATCGATCCGCAGCGCCCTGACCAACATCATCCTTTCGTCGCGCGGGGAAAGGATCAGGGGATCGCCCAAAGAGGTGTCGGTGGATCGGAAAACTGTTCGCATCTGGCTCGGCTCGACTGAGGTTGAGGGGAGGGGGCTGGCAGTCGAACGTGACGACGGGCGCTGGTCCGAGTTTTTCGAGGTCGAGTCGAGGGTCATTCCGGAGCCGATGTCCGGCGATCTCTTTTATACCCTGGATGATGCCCCGCCGAGCCGGGCCAACGTCATCGGGATCTCGCGCTTCGCGGCCCCCGGAGGTTCCACCGGTCTGGCCGTCTCGGGTTTTCGAGAGAGCGAGGGCCGACGCCCAGATCTCGAAGGGCGGCTCGGCACGCTCCTCCCGTTTTCAACAGGAAAGATCCGACAGATCCCCGCAGCGGGCCGGCAGAAATTTCCTTCTCTCCCCAAGGGGAGGGTCATCTCTGTTCTGCCGGCCGACTCCGGTCTCGTGGGGACGATGGAGGGGGTCAAGATCGCGCTTGACAACGCCGCGCGCGCTCCCGTTTAATCCGAGACGTGTACCCTGCCGATTTAAGGTATCACAGAGAACATGAGTGGGTTCGTGTCGAGGGACATCTCGTGCGGATCGGCATCTCCCATCACGCCCAGGAGGCTCTCGGCGACATTGTCTATCTTCAGATGCCGCAAGTCGGGAGGAGGATTCGTTTCGGCGAGGAGGTGACTGAGATTGAATCGACGAAAGCCACCTCGCCTCTCTACGCTCCGGTCAGCGGGACGATCATCGAGGTCAACGAGCGTTTGAAGGACTCCCCGGAACTGATCAACCGGGATCCGTACGGCGCAGGATGGATCTTAACGGTGGAGATGAGCGACCCGGCCGAGCCGGAGCGCCTCATGGGGTCCAAAGAATATCAGGAATTCATTAAGCAGGGAGGCTGAAACGGGGATTAGAACATCTTTCGCCTCCTAATTGTTTCGTCGATCCTGGCCGTTATTCTCGCATTTCGCGCTTTTCCGAGTTTTTCTCCGGCCGAGGGGCCGAGCCGTCTCCTCGACCTCAATCGGGCCTCACCTGAAGAGATTGAGACCCTCCCGGGCGTCGGGCCAAAACTTGCGAGGGAGATCGTGGCTTATCGGGAACGATTCGGCCCGTTTAGAGGCCTTGGAGATCTGAGAGACGTTCCCGGCGTCGGTCCGAAGACTTACGCCCGTTTGGTCCGTTATCTTTCGGTAGAGAATGCGCATGAAGAGTGATCCCCTCTCCATCCTGCTGTGCGGCGTGGTCGAGGTCATCCAACGAGAGGAACTCGCCGACCGCCTGGGTGAGGGGAGACGGTTGCGGGTCAAGTGCGGATTTGATCCGACGGCGCCCGACCTGCATCTGGGACACACCGTCCTTTTGCAGAAGATGCGCCAGTTCCAGGATCTGGGGCATGAGGTGATCTTCCTCATCGGGGATTTCACGGCGATGATTGGAGATCCCTCCGGTCGCGCAGAGGCGCGTCCGCCGCTGACCCGCGAGCAGGTTGCAGAGAACGCCCGGACCTACGAGCGCCAGGTATTCAAGATTCTCGACAAAAAGAAGACGCGGATCGAGTTCAACAGTCGATGGATGCGGGAGATGACGCCGGAGGATTTCATTCGGCTGGCGGGGCAGTACTCGGTCGCCCGCCTCCTGGAGCGCGACGACTTTCAGCAGAGATTTCGCGAGGGGATTCCGATCGGAGTGCATGAATTGCTCTATCCCTTGATTCAGGGGTTCGACTCGGTTGCGCTGGCGGCCGATATGGAGCTCGGCGGCACCGATCAGAAATTCAATCTTCTGGTGGGTCGGGAACTTCAGCGGGCCTACGGTCAGCCTCCTCAGGTGGTGATGACCTTACCTTTATTGGAGGGAACCGACGGGGCAAGAAAGATGAGCAAAAGTTTTGGGAATGCGATCGCCTTGGAAGATCCGCCCGGCGAGATCTTTGGAAAGATCATGAGTCTCTCCGATGCGTTGATGCTCCGGTATTACGAGTTGCTGACCGATCGCGACCTGGATGCGGTCCGCAGCCTTCCGGCGATGGAGGCGAAGGCCGGTCTCGCGGAGTTTCTCGTCCGGACCTATCATGACGAGAAGACGGCTTCCGCCGCGAAGGCCGATTTTGAAAAAAGGTTTCGGCGCCGGGAGTTTCCTGAGGATGCCGAAGTGATATGCGTGGAGTCCGAACAGGTGCCTCTGGTCGATCTACTTGTTTTGGGGAGGCTCGCGGCAAGCAGAAGCGATGCCCGCAGATTGATCGAACAGGGCGCCGTCGAGGTGGACGGAGCGAAGATCCTCCTCTATGAGGAGCGTCTCTCTTTCCCCCCCGGACGCGACGTGCGGATTAAGGTCGGCAAGAGGCGATTCGCCGTTGCGCGGCGGGGTTGACATGAAATTTTCTAAATGTTATAAGAGGCTTGGATTCGATCTTGAGGGTCTGAATCCCCCGCTCTTTTTTCACATTCAGATAAAGCTGAGACTTCGGTGGGTTCCCGCTGAAGGGCGGGCGGGGACATTATTTTTTG
>CAZSHZ010000085.1:0-2511 GCA_964606955.1 uncultured Nitrospirota bacterium | reverse complement strand
TCGCAATTGCCCGCCGCTCCGCCCGAATTGACGATGAGCGGATCACCGCGGCGATGGGGAATTTCTATGAGCTTGGGGTGGAACTGATCCCCGCGGGCCCGTTCTATCCGTCAATTTTCTCGTACTGCAGAGAGTACGACCCGAGCGCCTATGATGCAGCCTATCTGGCTGTGGCCCGGGAACGTCGGTCTAACCCCGGTTGTCTTTCCCCGGCGGTTTTGCTAGCCTCTGTTGCTTGTGAGGTTCTTCTCCTTCCGAGCCGCCGCCGCGGGACCGGCTTTTTTTTTGGCCTCCCTCGTTTTAACGATTCCCTTGTCGGCTGCCGGGGTCCCATTCGCCGAGGGGGAGCGCCTGGTCTATGACGTCACCTGGGCGGGGTTTCGCGCCGGCACGGCCATTCTGGAGATCAAGGAACGGATCGTTCTCGGAAAGCGCGAAGTTTTCCATCTGACCTCAACGGCCCAGTCCAACGATTTTATCTCCATCTTCTACCCGGTCGATGATCGGATCGACTCGTATTTCGATGTAGAGGGGCTATATTCGCATCAGATCATTGTTCGTCAGCGGGAGGGGAAGCGGCGGCGGGACAAGGAGATCCTGTTTGATCAGGCGAACCGTCAGGCGATCCTCCAGAAAAACGGGGAGCCTCCCCGGATCTTCGAGATCCCGCAGGGGGTTCAGGACGCCCTTTCCTCTCTCTACTTTTTTCGGACCAGAAATGATCTGGAGGTCGGCAAGAGCGTCCAGGTGGATGTGCATGAGAACGAGAAGAACTTCCAGGTCGAGATGCAGATCGTCGCGCGGGAGGAGATCGAGACCCCCGCGGGGAGGTTTGGCGCGTTGAAGGTCCAGGGGCATCTTCGGTATGAGGGGTTGTTTCTGGATAAAGGGGACGTCACCGTCTGGTTTTCGGACGATCCGCGGCATATTCCCGTCATGATGAAGAGCCGGATCAAGATTGGTACCATCGTCGCGATCCTCTCATCGAGGCAGGAGGGTTCCCGAAAAGAACCGGCCGATCAGAGTCCGCCCGTTCGGGTGGATTGACTCCGGCCTTCCCTCCTTCTAAGGTCCAGTCGCTCCGTAAATCTCCGCTTCCCCGCTACGAGGTTTTCGATGTCGCGAAGCCTCCTGTTCCTGCTGGCCCTCGGGATATTCTTCGCCCCCTCATCGATATCACCCGCCGATTCGGCGGACCCTCAACCCTTCTTCGGTCCGCGGATCTATAGCCGATCACCCGGCGCTCCCCGGCTCGAATCGGATCATTTTAAGAACTGCGAGCCGGCGGCCCGCTATCGGCTGATCGTCGAGAACGGCGCCCCCGGAGGGCGCGTCAGCAGCGCCAGTATTGTCCTCAATGGGATCGAGGTGGTCGCCGAGTCTGATTTCAATCAGAACGTCTCACGCATCGAAACAGCAGCGACTCTGCTTGGCGAGAACGAGGTCAGCGTCACGCTTCGGAGCCGCCCCGGCTCCTCCCTCTCGGTTTCAGTTGTCTGTGTCGAGAACTGTCTCTCCATTGCAATCCTGGACGCCTCGGCGTCGGGGAGGAGCGGGGCCGCGCGCCTGGTGGAGGGGATCATCAATTCGTCATCCGATGAGGTCGGGGTTACGGTGAACGGGATCGGGGCAGATGTCCGCGGCGGGAGATTTCTGGCGGATGTTCCTCTGACCGACGGGGAGAATAAACTCGTCGCCGTCGCTTCCGATCCCTGTTCGACGACCGCGACCGATTCCCTGACAGTGAACGTGGTCCGGCCATCCGATCCGATTCCGCGGATTACGATCAATCCAGCCTCCGGCGCGGTGCCGCTCGCCGTGCACTTCGCCGCCGATCTCGCCTCCCTATTTTCCGCAATCAGTTGGGATTTCGGCGACGGGACCTCTTTGGGGGAGGGGGTGGCGGTCGACCATCGATATGAGGAAGCGGGGCTTTATCAGGTCCGTATGTCGGCGTTGGGCGGGGGAGGGGAGCGGATCGAGTTATCGGGAGGGGTTCTTGTTGAGACGGTAGGAGAGATTGACTCCCTGCTTCGGCGGCGCTGGACGAAACTTGTCGGAGATCTTTCGAGCGGCTCGCTTGAGGAGGCGCTGGGGGCGATTTTACACGATTCGCAGCCCAGGTACCGAAAGGTATGGACGGCGCTTTTACCGCATATTCCCGAGGTGATTGGAGGATTCGGGGAGATCCATCTGAATTCGGTCGGGAGCGATGGGGCGGAATATTACATGGTAAAGCAGGAGGGGGCCGACCGTTTCGGCTATTTCATCTACTTCGTGCGCGACGAGCGCGGCCTCTGGAAAATCGAGAGCATGTGATGATCAGTGGAATCGCAACCGTTTTATTCTTTCTGGTCATGAGCCTGATCTTTACCCCGCTCGGTCCTGTTCTGTTTGCCGCGGTTGCGCTCATCCTGATTTGGCGATACTGCGACTGGCCGACCCGGCGCCTCTATCTTTTGACGGGAGGGATTCTCATCGGATCGTGCAACGCCTATTTTTCTTGGCCTC
>CAZSHZ010000084.1:0-9012 GCA_964606955.1 uncultured Nitrospirota bacterium | reverse complement strand
TCGGAGCCGATGAGGATCAGATCCCCCGCGTCGGTATAAAACGCCATCGCCTCCGGGAAGATGGAATGGAAGGTCCTCAGAAGCGCCTTCAGCGGCCCGGGCCGGATCCCGTAGAAGTGGATCCACTGCGTAAAAATCCCGCCGGGTGCCAGCCGCTCGCGGCCCAATCGGAAAAACTCCTCGGTGAAAAGTTTGGCGGAACCTCCCCGCCAGGGGTGCGAGGGCTCGGAGACGATGACATCGAATTTTTCGTCGTTGAGGAGAAACCAGTTACGGGCATCTTCGCGCACCAGCCGGATGCGCGGATCATCGAGGACGCGACCGGAGAAATCGTCGAAGAGTCGGGAGGCGGCGAGAACGGCCGGTTCGATCTCGATCGTCACGATCTCGCGAACCGGATGACGGGCGACCGAGCCGGTGGTAATCCCGCTTCCATGCCCGATCACCGCGACCCGGTCGGCCCGCTGGGCCAGGAGCATCGGGATCTCGCCGACTAAGATCTGCGTCGGCATGTCGCCGGCAGTGGAGGCGTTTGCCTTCCCGTCGATCGCCAGGGTGAGATGCGGGTGCGGCTGAAGGGTGAAATGCCGGGAGACCGTGACCGTCGAGGAGAGCCCCTCGGAATAGAAGATCAGATCGGCGTCCGACGCCCGTCCGAAGAGCTCGCTTGAAAGCGATAGGGGATTGAAGCCGGGTGAGACAAGGGGCCCGAGGATCGTGAGCGCCGCCGCCAAGCCGGCCACGCCGGAGGCGGTCCAGCGCCATGCCCCTCTCCGGCGGGAGTGGAAGATCAGGGAAAGCCCCCCTCCCAGATTAAGGAGAGCGGCCAGCGCCAGAGTCTTTGAGATTCCGAGAGCCGGGAGGAGGAGAAAGCCGGCTGCGGGGGCTCCGGCGATCGTTCCAATCATGTTGGCCGCGTAGGCCCGCCCGATTGATTCTCCGGCGCCGTGTTTTCCCTTGCCGAGGGTTGCGAGGACCAGCGGGAGGACGGCGCCGAGCAGAAACGTCGGGAGGAACATCACTGCGCCAGCGATCAAAAACTTTGCGGTTGAAATGATCCCTGTTCCCCCGGCGGTATGGAAAAGGCCGATCAGCGAAAGATAGAGGGTGGGGAGATGGGAAAAGAGGAACTGCGAGAAGAGGGCGGCGATCGCCACCCCGATCTGAAGGAGCCCCAGCGCCCTCCTCGGCTCGGCCGGCTTAAGATACGCCGCGGCGATTGAGCCGAGAGAGAGTCCGATAAGGAAGGTCGCAAGCATCGTGGCAAAAGAGTAGATCGTGGAGCCGAGCAGGAGGGTCAGAACGCGGGTCCAGGCCACCTCGTAGATCATCGCGCAGAACCCGGAGAGGGCAAACACCAAGAGGAGAGGGTGTGGAGCCTCTCTGTGGCCGCCTCCCCGGGTCGGCTCGCGCGCAGAGGCCTCTGCAGGGGCCTTAACCCGATCGCGCAGGCCCCATAACAGCGCCATCGCTCCGATCAAAATATTGGCCCCGGCGACCGCCAGGGTCGTCTTGAAGAGTCCGAGCCGGGGAAGGAGGAGAAACGCCGTAACCAGCGTGCCGGCGACCGCGCCGAGCGTGTTGGCGCCGTAGAGGATCCCCCCCTCCCTTTGAAGATTGGAGGCGAGCCGTTCCGTCAAAAGGGGGAGGGTCCCCCCCATCAGCATGGCGGGGGGGAGAATCAGGACCAGAGAGAAGAGGATCCGGGCCGCGGTGAGCGTGGCAAAATCGGCGCCGCCGAGCGTCTGGTAGATCGGGAGGGCGAGGGGGAGGATCTGCGGGAGGAGAAGCGCATAGAGGCCGATCGCAATTTCAAAAACGCCGTAGGCCGCGAGGGGGCGGCGGATCCGCCGCGCCAAGCGGCCGATCAGAAGGCTCCCGAGGCCGAGCCCCCCCATAAAGGCGGTGAGGATCGTGGCAACGGCGAACGAGTGAGCCCCTAAGATGAGGGCCAGTTCCCTCAGCCAGAGGATTTCGTACGCAAGCGAGGTCGCTCCGGAGAGAAAAAATAGGAGAGTGTAATAGGCAGTCAACTTTCAGCGTAACTATACGGGAAACTGTGGTGGGTCGCAAGGAGGAGTCGCCGACTTGACGGCGGCCGTTCGGGTGCTAAACTTCTCTCACTGAAACCCCAGGGCCAAAAGAAGGGGAAACTGTCGGTTCGCGTCGCTTCAGAGCGCCGCGCGGTTCTCCTCCGCACGCTTCAAAAGATGCTCTCTCGACGGACCTCGCGGGGCTACCGGCTTCCTCCCCCCTAAGTCGCCTTTATCGCCTCGACCGCCTCGCGGACGATGTCCTCCACCATCTGGCGGATCTCGTCGTCCTCAACGAGGTCGACGATGTCGTCCTCGGAGACCGTAATGAACTTTCTCGCCTTTCCTTTTGTCAGCGAGATCAGGAAATTATTGTTGGTAGCACGGACCGGGATGACGGTTTCCACCTTCGGATCAATCTCCTTGACCAACTCCATGAATTTCTGGCGTCCGCTTTCGATCTCGTCCATCGCAGGGTCTCCTTATCCGCCGGTGTATCGGCTTACGCCGCCGAAGGTGCCGAACCACTTCCCTCCATCGGAATCGACAGCGACCGCGTAGACGTAGTTTGAAAGCAGCCCGTCTTCCGTCGTGAAGTTCTTAAAGGAACCGGATTTGGAATCATAGCGCGAGACTCCGCCGTTTGTCCCGATCCAGAAGATCCCTTTTCCGTCGATCGCAAGCGAGTTGACGATGTTGCCGGCCAGGCCGTCCGATGTCGTGAGGTTCACGAAGCGCTTTCCGTCGAATCGCGCGAGTCCCCCTCCCCACGTCCCGAACCACTTGATCCCTTCCCCGTCAATCGCCGAGGAGATGACGTAGTTCGGATTGGAACGGCGCGGCTTCCCCTCCTCGCTGTGATGGGCGGAGGAGGGGGCCTCCGGATAAGCCTCTTCCTCTTTTTCAAAGGCGATGTCCGCCCCGAGCCCGTCGCGATGCGTCCAACCCCGCCATCGTCTCCCGTCGAAGGAGTTGATCCCCCCCTCGGTTCCGAACCAGAGGGTCCCGTCCCGGTCCTCTTCAATTGTGTAGACCCATTTATCAACAAGGCCGTCATCCATCGTGTACGTTCGGAACCCCTCCCCATCGAAGCGGCTGGCCCCTTTCCAGGTCGCCACCCACATGCTGCCGCGGCGGTCGAAGAGGAGGTCGTAAACCCAGAGGTCCCCGAGCCCCCGTGCCGGCCCGTACGCCGCCCACCGAGGCCCGAACGATTTTTCTCCCCGCCCGTAGGGGGTGAAGTGTTCCCATCGGTTTCCGTCGAACCGGACCAGCCCCCCTCCGTAGGTGCCGACCCAGCGATCCTTTCCACGGCCGGAGTGGATCGAGACGATCACGTTTGAGAGGAGCCCGTCCTTTGTCGTGAAGACGCGATGCTCCTCCTTCTTGCGGTCAAAGCGGATCAGGCCGTTGGAAGTCCCGATCCAAATCAACGGCCCGTCGGCATGAAGCGTTCGGACAATCACGTCCCCGATCTGCCATGTGGTCCATCGCCCCTCCTCCCCCGTGGCGCTCATCGCCGAAGGAGCAATCACGAGGAGAAACCAGATTGCGCAGGCGAGCGAGAGTTTTCGCCGGCCCCCTTCCGCCTTGTTTATTCGCCCCACTTCAATTTTCCCCTTAAGACCTGGTAGTAATTTTTATCGGGGGCGCGGATCAGTTTGACCGGCCGCTCGTTTTTGGTCGTCTCGAGGATGTCGTTCGGTTTCAGCGGGACGACGACCTGCCCGTCAAAATAGGCCGACGCGCCCCCTTCGATCGTGGTATGCCGGATCTGAACGACACCGTTTGCAGGGACCACGAGCGGCCTCTGCGTCAGCACATGAGGAGAGATCGGAGTCAGGATGATCGCCTCCAATTGGGGGTTGACGATCGGACCTCCGGAGGACATCGCGTAGCCGGTGGAGCCGGTAGGGGTGGAGACGATCAGGCCGTCGGCGCGCAGGGCGGTCACGAACTGGCCGTTGATCGATACCTCCAGCCGGATCATCCTTCCCCTTCCCCCCTTGGTGACGGCTACGTCGTTTAAAACGGTCGGCTGAGGGAGAGTCTCCCCATCGCGGCGGAGGATCGATCGGAGGGTCATCCGAGGCTCCTCGATGAACTCGTTCTTCAGGACCATTTCAAGCGTTGGGAAGAGCTCTGCCAGCCGGACCTCGGTCAAAAAGCCGAGGAAGCCGAGGTTGACCCCGAGAAGGGGGACTCCGGTCGCCTCAGCGTCGCGCGCCGCCGAGATCAGCGTTCCGTCTCCTCCGAGAACGATGACGAGATCGGAGGAAGCGATCAGGCGAGAACTCTCGCCTGTGGCGGCGGCGGCGTACGAGACCTCTCTTCCACGCTCTGAAAGCCATTGGACGATCTGATCGATCAGTTTTTTCGTTTCGGGATCAATCAGTCGGGCGATGATTCCGATCCGCTTCATCCGGCGCAGATTCTATCGGCTGGCCGCGGGGGTGTCAACGGACGGGCTCGGCACGAGATACAAAAAATCTCCTGTTTTTGCCGCAACTTGTCCGCAAAACAGGTATTGACAAAGGGGAGGCCGTATGTTAATAAAGTCGCTCTTTTCCTTAAGCGGTGACGCAAGAGGAGGGTGAATGTTCCGCGCGTTTTTATTGTTCTTCTTCTTGTTCTTTTTCTCTCCGGCTTTTGCGGAAGACCCCTTCATCGGTTACGCGGCCGGCGGCTACGACGGCAAACTCCTCGTCTTCGGCGTCCCCAGCCTGAATCTCTATAAGGAGAACGCCGCCGGCATCGATCTGCGCGGTCCGGTTCTCTCCGGAACAAATAAAGGGGGGAGCAGCGGAAGCCCCGACGGCCGGCTCGCGTTCGCCGTAGACAAGGCGGCCAACAGCCTCCTCGTCTTCGACCTTGCGGCGACGAAGGTCGCGAAGACGATCGCGCTGCCGGAGCGATTCGGGCCCAACGCGCTCGATACGGCCGATGGGAAGACCCTCTGCGTCGCCGGCGAACTTTCCGGTCAGGTCGCAAAGGTCGAGGTCGATTCGGGCAAAGTCGAGGTTGTAAAACTCTCCCCCAAGCCGCGCTCTCCCGCCTATGCGGCCGTGACCAAGGACGGGAAGTTCTGCTTGGTCTCCGATTATTCGGCCGGCGCGGTCGCGGTCTTCTCGATGAGCCCTTTTAAACTAGAAAAAGAGATCCCGGTCGGCCTCGGACCTCATGGGATTGCGATAACTCCGGACAACAAGACAGCGCTGGTGTCAAACAAGTTTTCAGCTTCCCTCTCGTTTATCGACCTTTCTGGTCTGAAGGTTGAAAAGACGCTCAAGACCTCAGCCGTCCCGACTCATGTGGTCGTTGATTCGAAGGGGAAGTTCGCGTACCAATCCGCGTTTCTCGGAAACGTGGTGAAAAAGATCGATCTGGCCAAACGGGAGGTGGTCGATACCTTTGTCGTGAACTCCCGCCCGGGGGGGCTGGCGATCTCTCCGGACGACAAGTTTCTTCTGGTGATCAACAAATATTCCACGGGGCTGTATGAGAGCCATAAGGTCAGCCTTCTCCCGTCCGGCGGCGATGTCCTCCCGAATAACTTTCAGATCATTGACATCGATCCGGCGAGCGGTAGATACGCCCAGACGGTGGCGCAGTCCCCGGTCCTGGGGGAGCCGTTCGGGGCGATGATGGTTCCGGCGGCAAGCGTCAAGGACCCGGCGATCAAGGGGGGCAAGGAGTTTGTCGCGAAGGCCCCGCGCAAGCCGGACCTCCCGGAGAAGAAGGATGTGAAGATCTCCTACGGGCCCGCAAAGCCGCACAAGCCGGGAGTCTTCGACATGTCGGGGGGCTCGGAGGTCTACCTGAACGCCTTCTCGCACCAGTGGGCGCCGAACGAAATCTACGTCTTCAAAGGGGACACGATCCGATTCATCATCCAAAACATCGACGAAAAGGGGGACCTCATCGACAATCCCGATGTGGTCCATGGGTTTACCATCAACGGCCCCTACGGCGAGCGGACCAATGTCCTGCTGCCGCGGGGGGTTGCGGCGACGGTGGAGTTGAAGGCCGACAAGACCGGCGAGTACGACTTTTATTGCAGTCACTGGTGTGGTTCGGTCCACATGGAGATGCGCGGGAAATTCATCGTCGAGTAGTCGAGTAAAGGAGGGGCTTTCGGTGTCGATCAGAGGAGGGGTCGGATTCGGTGTCTTGCTGGCGCTGGCAGGAGGCCTGGCGTACGGAGCGACTAAGAAGGAGTTTATGACCGCCGACGAGTCCCTCGTACTGCAGGAATTTAAAGGCCAGCCCATCATTAAAAAGGGCGACCCGAAGAGGGGCCGAGAGCTTTATGCTTTCTACTGCACCCCGTGTCACGGGATGCAGGGGAGGGGAGACGGGCAGCTGGCAGACAAACTGGAGACGCTGGGGACCCGGCCGCGCAATCATGTCGACGGGGTCGGCAAGAAGCCGGGGGACGGAATGAATGACCGGACCGACGAGCAGCTCTTCAATGCAATTAAGACGGGGGGACGTGGGATTAAAAAATCGATCCAGATGCCGGCATGGGGGGTCTTCATCTCAGACGAGAATATCTGGAATCTTGTCTCTTATCTGCGGACCATTGCCGAACCCAAGTATGTCCCGAAGTAGCCTCTCTTATCGGTTTGCCGTCTGAGTCTCGACGTCTATTCAGAAGCGGAGGCGGGGCGCGCCTCCCCCCACGGGCAGAGGTTGTCTCACCGGTTCTCTTTCCTACGCCGGCCCGGCTGGCGGAAAGGAATCCGGGTGAAATTTGCTGGGCGGGCGTTGGGGATTCTCCTTGCCGGGTTGCTGTTCCCTTGCGCCGTTCATGCGGAGAGCCCCCGGGGATCGGCCGCCGGCTCGTTGCGGGCCGGCCTTCGCGTCGGGAAGCATCTCTTCACGCATTATTGTGCGGTCTGCCATGGCCTCTCCGGCAAGGGGAATGGGGTGAATGCCGGCAATCTGGACCCCCCTCCCTCCGATCTGACCGGTGCCGAGGTGACCAAGCTCTCAGATGAGGAGATCTACGATGTCATTGAGAAAGGGGGGGGCGCGGTCGAACTCTCCGTGGAGATGCCTCCTTGGGGCCGAACGCTCTCCCCTTCGCAGATCAGGGTCTTAGTCGCGTATATTCGGGTCCTGGGGAATCCGAAGGCGTCCCTGGAGGAAGGGGCGCAGATAAGATTCTTCCAATTGCAGACCGGAGGGGAAAAGAACTGCCCGGTCTGCCATATCAAAGCAGATGGAGGGCCCCCGATCGCTCCCAACCTCGGACACGCGGGGAGCAAGCTGAATTCCCAGTGGCTTTATCAGTTTCTCAAAAACCCTCAGCGCGTGAGGCCGGTCGGGTTCATTCCCTTGACCAAGGCCAGGATGCCGAACTTTTATTTCAGCGATGAAGAGCTTCGGGCGTTAACCGAATTTTTGATGACCCAGAGAGATCGAGGGATCTCGGCGACTGCAGCAAGGGGGGTCGTTCGTTCGGCGGCGGAGGCCGAAAGGGGGAGACGGCTGTTTGTCGACAAGTATGGATGTCCGGGGTGCCATCGGACCGGAGGACAAGAGGGAGGGATCGTCGGTCCCGACCTCACGATGGCGCCCAGGCGCTTGAAGCCGGAATGGGTCTATTACTGGCTGAAAAATCCCCAAGCGATCCGGCCGGACAGCCCGATGCCCAACTTTGGCCTTCCCGACTCCGAGATTTATTCTCTGATCGCATATGTTCTAAGCCTTGAGGAGGGGAAGAGCAAAGGGACTCCCGTTTCGGCCCCCTTTCCGGCGCCATTCGCAAGCCCGCTTCCACCGGCCGAGGGGGCATTTGGGACGCCCCTGGCGTCGATCGTCCAGTCACCGAGCAGCGAGTGGGTCAAGAAAGGAGAGAAGCTCGTCAAGGACAAAAACTGTGTTGCATGTCATACCCTGGATCCGTTCAACAGCCAGGCGAGACAGAGGAGATGAAGAGGAGATGAGATGAAGCAGGGCCCGCTGCTGACTGCCCTATCGTTGTTGTTTCTGATCCCTGTTCTAGTCTTTGCGGACGAGGAGGAAGAGGAGAAGGCCTTAAAGCCGGTGCCGAAGGCGTATGCAAATAAGCACATGCCGAAGGGCTGGTGGACCGATCCCAAAATTATCGAAGAAGGAAAAAAAATATTTGAATCAGCGAAACTGGAATTTGAATTTAAGGGTAAGAAGGTAGAAATAAAAGAGGGTTGTTCCGAATGCCATGCCATTGACTCTAAAAAAGACCGGCCCAAACAGAGAGGGGCCCGTGACTTCCGCGTCGGGAAGAAGGTGAATGAGTTTTCGGATAGCTACTGGTTTTGGCGGGTCTCCGAAGGGGTGCCCAAGACCAAGATGCCGGCCTGGAAGAATAAGTTGGCCGAGGAAGAGCGGTGGAAGGCGATCGCTTATGCGCATACCTGGTCGCACGGCGGCAAGCCCGAGGCGCACGAGCACAAAGAGATCAAGGTCTCCGTTGAACCCTGACAGGCGGCTGAAAACCGGCGTGAGTCGTTATGGAAATTGAATCGATCACACCCTGGTTAGCCGTGGCCATTTCCTTACTTGGGGCGGTGCTCATCGTTGCAACCCGCAAGCATCCGAATATTCGAGAAGGGTGTTCTCTGGGGGCGGGCATCCTGAAGTTTCTCATCGTTCTCACCATGATTCCCGCAGTCCTTGCCGGAAAGACACTGCACTATACCCTCTTTTCTTTTGTTCCTGGGATCTCCATTGGGTTTCGGGTCGATGCCTTGGGGCTTTTGTTTGCAACCACCGCCTCTTTTTTGTGGATCGTGACCATCCTGTACTCCATTGGCTATATGCGCTCCCTTAATGAGCATGCGCAGACCCGCTACTATCTCTGTTTTGCGATCACCCTGTCGGCCACCCTGGGGGTGGCCTTTTCGGCCAATTTGCTGACGCTGTACATTTTTTACGAGCTGATTACCTTCTTTACCTATCCCTTGGTGGTGCACAAAGAGAACGACGAGGCGTT
>CAZSHZ010000083.1:0-10432 GCA_964606955.1 uncultured Nitrospirota bacterium | reverse complement strand
GACGCGCGAGATATTTCGGTTCATCGAAAGCCCCTCACGCATCCTAAAGAGGATGTAGACGGCGTAATCCGCCCCCATGCCGACCGCCATCGCCGAGATCGCTGCGGTTGAGACGCCGAGCGGAAAGCCGGCGAGCCCCATAAAACCGAAGTTGACCAGAAGCGCGACGCCGAGCGGGACGACGACGAAAAGGCCCGCGACAAACGAGCGGAATACGACCGAGGTGAGGAGGTAGGTAATCAGGGCGATCTGCAGGATGTTCAGGATCTTCCCGCGAACGACGACCTCGTTGAGCGCGAGTGTGACCGGGACGCTCCCGCCGAACCCAATGCTGACCTTCGGGTCGAGCCGGCTTTTGGCATAGCCCTGCGCCGCCGCGATCATCTTCTTTGCCTCCTCGGTGGTGTCTGATTTCAAAAACCCGAGGATAAGTGCCTGGCGATAGTCGCTGTCTACCAGCCTCCGGAAGTCCTCTGGATTTCCGGAAATCGAATAGAGGAAGAGGAACTGTCCGGCCTCCTCGCGGCTCTCCGGGATCCTCTCGGCTTTGGGATCATCCTCGTAGAACGCCCGGCGTATCCGCTTCAGGGTATCGACGAACGACTCGGTCCGGCCGACGACGCGGTTCTCCGAAAGGCTCCGTTGGAGCCCCTCAATCCCCCGCATCAGTTCCGGCTCCTTCAATCCGTCGGCGCGCGGCGCCTCGATCAGGATGTTAAACGTCGACGTCCCGCCGAATTTCTCATTTAGGATCTTGTCGTCGCGCCGCAGTTCGGTCCGCTCGAAAAAGAGGTCGCGAAGCGAGTTGTTCAGTTGGATCCGGGAGGCGAAGATCAGGGAGAGGAGCGCGAGCCCTAACCCGGCCGCCAGGACCCAAGGCTGGGCGGGGGAGAGGGCCCATCGGGCAGAGGCAGCGAGGAGCCGGTCGGCCGGTCCTTTCTTTAGAATCCGCGCGAGCTCCTCGCCCGACGGCGGCCGGATCATCGAGCGGATCGCCGGGATGAAGGTCATCTCCAAAATCAGGGCGCTTCCGATCCCGAACGCGGTCATCAGCCCGAACGACTGGAAGGTCCCGAGGCGAAAGGTCGCAAGGGAGGCGAAACTCGCCGCCGCAATCCCCCCCGCGGTGAGGACGACCGGCGCCATCTTCGAGGTCGCCTGGACGACGGCGACCTTCTGCACCGGATCGGGGACGTCGGTGCCAACCAGGTAGTCGAGTTCTTCGTAGAAACGCCGGAGGATCTGGACCGAGTGCCCCGCCGCCATCGCGACGATTAAGATCGGTGTCAGCCCCTTGGTCCAGAGATCAAGCGGCATCCCCAAAAACGCGATGAGCCCGAGCGCCCAGATCACCGAGAGGAGCGCGGTGATCGGCGGGATCAGCATCCCCTGGAGGGTCCGAAACGAATAGTAATGGACGAGCATTACCACCAGAAAGGCGATCGGGAAGACGAGTAGATTCATCACCACGGTGTCCTTTTCCAGAAAGGCGAGCGCGACCGGGAGCCCGCCCAGATGGATCTCCGTCCGGTTGTCCTTCTCCGCCTCGGCAATCCGCTTGACCTCTTCGTAGATCGCCCGGTCGCTGGCGGGGGTAGACCCCTGGGGGCTTTCGATCTTGTCGGTGATGTCGATGATCACGGCCGCGGAAGAGGCGTCGCGCGAGACGAGCGCGCCGACATAGAGCGGATTTGAGAGGACGCGGTGCTTGACGGTATCCGCATCCGCCTGAGTCCTTGGGATCCCGTCGATCACCGGCTGGACGTTGAACCCCTCGGGATTGAAGGTCAGATGCTTGACCTTCCGGTCGGCGATCGACAGGACGTTGTTCGCCACCACGCCGGGGATCGTTTTGACCCGCTCCGTGATTCGAATGACCTGTGCCAGATGCGAGGGGGTGAAGATCTCGCCGTCTGTGGCCCGGATCCCGAGGATGATGACCCGGCTCCCCCCGAAGAGGGCTTCGATCCGGTTGTTCAGCTTTACGTAGGGGTGGTCCTGCGGGAGGATCCGCTTCGGGTCAAGTTCGGTGGTGAGATGTTTTAACTGGAGGGCGAAGAAGAGGGTGAGCGCGGCGATTACGAGGATCGTCAGGTAGGCGTGCCGGACGACGAACTCGAAATAGCGCCGCATGGGCCGCCATCATAGCACGTCGGCCGGAGATTAAAAATTCTCTTGCTTATCGCTCGTAGATCTCTCGGCGATGCCGCACCTTATGGAAGAATCGTATCCCACGGGCGGATTCCTTCCTTGTCAAGAACGGCCGGGGACCGAGGGGGGATTCTCCCCGGGGGCGGAGCGACTACTGTTTCTCGAAAACCGATTTCAAAAGGGGGGCGAGTTCGCCCTTCTGCTCCATCGGTCCTAAGACGTCGGTGTCGCCGTAGAACTTCCCGTCGATGAAGACCTTCGGAAGGGTCGGCCAGTTGGTCGTCCTCGAAAGGACCTCGCGCTTCTGCATGTTGTTCAAGACGTCGATGACTTCGAACGGATAGCCGTATTTCTGAAAGAACTGGATCGTCTCGTTCGTAAAGCCGCACATCGGCATCGACTTGGTTCCCTTGCCGTAAATTAAAATCTTGTTTTGGGCGATCTCCTCTTTAACCTCTTCTTCAATCGGATCAGCCATTGGACTCCTCTCTGGTGTGCGCCTTGATCTCCAGCGCGTGGATCCGCCCGTCCCGCATCGGCTCCGAGAGCGCCTGGTAGATCAGGCGGTGCCGGTCGAGCAGGTTCTTTCCACGGAACAGGTCCGACACGACGTGGATGGCGAAGTGGTCCATCGTCCCGGTCCGGTCGGCCAATTCGATCGACGCGTCCGGGATCTCTTTTCGAATATAGTCGGTTACGGCATCCTTTGTGATCATCGGAGCGGATTATAACACAAAAAATACCCCTTTAATTCTCTTGCCGAGCGCCGGTTGGCCTATATATAATCAACCGTTTTGACTGAAATGAGAGTCGGGATTCCCAAAGAGAGAGAGGGTGAGCGTCGCATCGCGGCTGTTCCGGAGACTGCGGGAAAGATGGTCAAGTCCGGGATGGAGGTCCTCGTCGAGGCGGGAGCCGGCGCGGGGGCGGGGATTGCCGATCGGGAGTTTGAGGCGGTCGGCGCGAAGATCGGCGGCGACGCCCGCGCGGTGTTCTCGGAAGCGGACCTCCTCCTGAAGGTCAATCGGCCGACGGCCGACGAGGTCGATCAGATGAAGGAGGGGGCGCTTCTGATCGGCTTTCTGCAGCCTTTCGCCGGCCCCGACCTGATCAAAAGGCTGGCGGCCCGGAAGATTACGGCCTTCGCGATGGAACTGGTCCCCCGGACCACGCGGGCGCAGCGGATGGATGCCCTCTCCACGATGAGCACGGCGGCGGGGTACAAGGCGGTCCTTTTGGCGGCCAATGCGAGCGGGCGCTTTCTCCCGATGCTGATGACCGCAGCGGGGACAATCCCTCCCGCCAAGGCAATCGTGATCGGCGCCGGCGTCGCGGGGCTCCAGGCAATCGCGACCGCCAAACGCCTCGGCGCGGTCGTGACGGCGTTTGACACCCGCCCGGCGGCGGGCGAGGAGGTTAAGAGCGTTGGCGCGGAGTTCGTCTCCCTGGAGGTCCCCCATGAGCAGGCGGAGGATGTCGGAGGGTATGCCAAGGAGCTCCCCCCCGAGTTCTACAAAAAAGAGCAGGAGCTGATCCGCAAGCACTCCAAGGATGCCGACATCATCATCACGACGGCCCTGATCCCTGGAAAACGGGCCCCCCTTCTGATTACGGAGGAGATGGTACGGGAGATGAAGCCGGGGTCTGTGATCGTCGACCTTGCGGTCGATCAGGGGGGAAACTGCGCGCTCACGGAGCGCGGGGCCGAGACAATCAAGCACGGCGTAACGATCATCGGCCTCCTCAATCTCCCCGGCATGCTTCCGATGCACGCCAGCCTCCTGTATGCGAGAAACATCCTGGCCTTCCTCACGCTGCTCTGTCCCGACGGCAAGTCGGTGCGACTCGACCTTTCCGACGAGATCCTCAAGGGGAGTCTGATCACGCACCAGGGGGAGATCGTCCACCCTGCCATCAAAGGAGCGCCATGGAGCTGATGTATCTGATTTATATTTTCCTGCTGGCCACCGTCGCCGGTTTCGAGGTGATCGCGAAGGTTCCCCCGCTCCTCCATACGCCGCTGATGTCGGGAGCGAACGCGATCTCGGGGATCACGCTGGTGGGTGCCCTAGCCGCGGGGGGGGCGAAGGCGAGCGCGGTCAGCGCGGCCCTCGGATTTCTGGCGGTCGTCTTTGCGACGATCAACGTGGTGGGTGGGTTTATGGTCACAGACCGGATGCTCAAGATGTTCAAACGGAAGCCGGCATGAGGGGGGCGCTCATGGAGCTCTCCTATCTGATCGCGTCGGGCCTCTTTATTTGGGGGTTGAAGGATCTTAGCTCTCCGCTGACTGCCCGGCGGGGGAACTTTCTCGCCGCCTTCGGGATGTTTCTCGCGGTGGCGGCGACGCTGCTTCACCGGGACATCGTCGGTTTCAGCGGTATTTTCGCGGGGATGGTGATCGGAACGGCGGTCGGCGCGGTCCTGGCGACGAGGATCCAGATGACCGCGATGCCGCAGATGGTCGCCCTGCTCAACGGGTTCGGCGGCGGCGCCTCCGCGCTCGTCGGCATGGCGGAGTACTACCGGGTTGCTCCGAATCTCTCCGCGTATATGGCGACGACGATCGGCCTCTCGCTGTTGATCGGATGGGTGACCTTCACGGGGAGTGTCATCGCCTTTGCGAAATTGCAGGATCTGGTGAGCGGCGCGCCGCTCGTCTACCGGTTCCAGAACGGGATCAACGGCATTTTTCTGGGCCTTGCGGTGCTCCTCCTCGGATCGATGATTGTTCAGCCCGCCAGCCCCGCATTTCTCTGGCTCGCCCTCCTCTCAGCGGCGCTCGGCGTCCTCTTCGTCCTTCCGATCGGCGGGGCGGACATGCCGGTCGTCATCTCCCTGCTCAACTCGTTTTCCGGGCTCGCGGCCGCCGCGACCGGCTTCGTCATCTCGAACAATGTCCTGATCATTAGCGGGGCGCTGGTCGGCTCCTCGGGGATCATCCTCGCGCACCTGATGTGCGTCGCGATGAACCGCTCGCTCTGGAACGTACTTTTCAGCGCCTTCGGTCAGGTCAAGGTGGCTCCCCCCGCCGCCGGGCCGGAGCCGCAGAGGGGAGCGGTGAAGACGGTCACGGTCGAGGAGGCGGTCGATCTTTTCCTGAGGGCGAAGTCGGTCATCATCGTCCCCGGATATGGGATGGCGGCCGCGCAGGCGCAGCATGGGATCCGAGAGCTCGCCGATCTGCTGAAGGCACGCGGGACGTCGATCAAGTATGCGATCCACCCGGTGGCGGGCCGGATGCCGGGGCATATGAACGTCCTGTTGGCCGAGGCGAATGTTCCCTACACCGAACTGGTCGAGATGGACGACATCAACCCGGAATTTTCCGAGACCGACGTGGCGCTGGTGATGGGGGCGAACGACGTCGTCAATCCGGCGGCGCGCAACGACCCGGCAAGCCCGATCTACGGGATGCCGATCCTGGACGTGGACAAGGCCAAGACGGTGATCGTCTGCAAGCGGAGCATGAATCCCGGGTTCGCCAGGATCGACAACGGACTTTTCGTCATGCCGCAGACCTACATGCTCTTCGGGGATGCGAAATCGACCGCCGAGAAACTGGTCGCCACGCTGAAGCAGAAGCAGGCCGCCTTCATATGATAGGGACGGAAGGGGGCTTTGCCCCAAGCGCTCGGCGCTTGGGGACCCCGAATCCGCCCCCTTCCGAGCCATCCCCATGATCCGGATTCTCTCTCTGTTGCCGGCGCTCGCACTAGCTCTTGGGGGATGCCGGTCGTCCCCGTCGGAGGGACGGTGATCTGGATCAATCGCGATAACGTGGCCCACGCGGTGGAGGGGGAATCGCGCGAGGGGCCCTGCGCCTTTCGATCCGAGGAGATCCGGCCGGGGAAGCGCTTCAGCCAGATCTTCACGCGGCCGTCGCGCTGCCGCTACACATGCCGTCTTCATGGGCTTGCCATGCAGGGGAGCCTGGAGGTCCAATAGGGGTGTCGTGAAAGCGCTTGTCCTCGGTTCAACCGGTTTTTTCGGTTCCAATCTGATCCGCACCCTTCTCGATCGCGGGTATCAGGTCCGAGCATTCCGTCGGCCGACGAGCCGGATGATCGGGATCGAGGGCCTTGGGGTGGAGCATGCGATCGGAGATTTTCGCGATCGGGAGGCGGTCCGGCGGGCCGCTCAGAAGTGTGATGCGCTCTTCCATGTGGGTGGATATTGTCCGACCGCGCCGATCCCGGCCGCCCAGGCGATCCGCCGCAGCGTGGAGGAGATCCGTTCGATCCTCGATGCCGCGCTGGCCGCCGGCGTCCGGCGGCTGGTCTACGGGAGCAGCCTAACCACGATCGGCCCGCCGGCGGAAGGCCGTCTGGCGGACGAGTCGTGCCCGTTTTCGACACCGTACCCCGGCAATCCATACCTTGCTGCCAAGGCAGCGATGGAGGAGGAGGTCTTCGAATATGTCGCAAAACGGGATCTCCCGGCGGTCATCGGTGTCCCGACGGTTCTGATCGGCCCGTTCGACGTCAAGCCGACCAGCGGGCAGCAGATCATCCTGATCGCCCGCGGACGGATGCCGTTCTACATCGAGGGAAAAACGAATGTTGTCGATGTGCGGGATGCCGCACGGGGATTCGTGCTGCTGGCCGAGCGGGGGAGGATCGGGGAGCGGTACATCCTCGGGGGGGTCAATACAACTCAGGGGGAACTCAACCGTCTAATCGCGCGGGAGGCGCAAGTCCGCGGCCCCCTCCTCCGGATTCCGTTTCAGATCGCCCACCTCGGCTCCAAGATGGGCGATCTCCTGTTCATGTCGCTCCTGAGGCGTCCCCCTCCGGTCCCCGGTTTTTTTATTGAAGTGGTCGGCCAAATGCGTCACTATGATCTCTCCAAGGCCCGCCGCGAACTCGGGTACGAGCCGGGGCCGATCGAGCCGGCGATCCGCGACGCGCTTGCCTGGTTTAAAGCCCATGGGTATCTCTAGCATCTGGAGGCGGCTCCTCGCGATTCTCCCGCATCTCGGATTATCTCTGGCGCTCCTCTCGGCCCTGGCGGCGATGATCTCCGGGCTCGGGAGCCGCTGGGGGTGGTGGGATTTCAGGGCCGGCTTTGCGATCCTTCCGCTCGGGGCGCTCGGCGGCCTGGCCGCGATGATCATTTCGCTGATTGCGGCCATCGTTGCGCGGGGGGAGAAGGGGGCGGGGCTCCCCCTTGCCGTTGCGGGTGTCCTGATCGGGCTGGTTGTCTTCGGGATACCGGTGCGGTGGGTCCGGATGGCCCGAAGCCTTCCGATGATTCACGACATCACCACCGACACGGAGAATCCGCCTACATTTATCGCCCTCCTGCCGCGTCGCGCGGATGCTCCTAATCCCGCTAAGTATGGAGGTCCCGAGATTGCCGACCAGCAGCGCGAGGCATACCCAGAGATTTTACCGCTCCGGCTCAATCTTCCTCCCGATCAGGCCCACAACCGGGCGCTGGCCGCCGCGCACGCGATGGGATGGGAGATCGTGGAGGCGGATTCAGCGGCTGGAAGAATCGAGGCGACCGACACGACCTTCTGGTTCGGCTTCAAAGATGACGTGGTGGTGCGGGTGACCTCTGAGGGGGGCGAGAGCCGGATCGACGTCCGGTCGCTCTCGCGCGTTGGCAAGAGCGATGTCGGGACGAATGCCCGGCGGATCTCGGGTTACTTTCGCCGTCTAAAAGCGATCAGCTGATCGCGGGGACCGGAAAGATCACGCCCCCGAACAGCAGATAGGCGAGAAGAAGGGTCCAGATGATATTGAAGGCCTGCGCGCCGATGAACGCGATCGCGGGCCGCCCCCTTTCCATCCCCACCAGATCGGAAAGCCGCGTCTCAAGCCCGATCGATGTGAACGCCAGGGCGAACCAGATCGTCCGAAGCCCGGCTAGCAGCCCCTTGGTCTCCCTCACGATCCGGGGATTGAGGACAAAAGAGAAGAGAAGGGAGGCGATCAAAAAACCGAGCACGAATTTCGGGAAGCGCTCCCAGATCACCTTCGCGCTCGGCCTCTCCCCCTTTTGTGACCCCCTGTAGGCCCACCAGATTGATAGGAGAAACGCGGCGACCCCGATTAAAACATTCTGCGAGAACTTGACGATGACTCCGGCCTTCATCGCCGCCTCGGAAATCAGCGCCCCCGCGGCCACAACCGATCCGCTGGTGTCGAGGGTGCCGCCGAGCCAGGCGCCGGCGACGATCTCGGGCATCGAAAACTTCTTCGCGATCCAGGGCATGATTACCATCATCGGGACGGCGACAATCAGGACGAGCGATGTGACGTACGAGAGTTTCTTTCGGTCCCCCCCGATCGCGCCGCAGGCCGCGATCGCCGCAGAGACGCCGCAGATGGAGACCGCAGTGGAGAGCATCACGGCAAACTCGTCGTCCACGCGAAGGCGTCTGGCAAGCCGGAACGCGCCATACCAGACGACCGTGACGACCAGGAGCGCCTGAACAATCCCGAGCACGCCGGCCGCGACGATCTCTCCGAATAGGATTCCAGCTCCGAGGATGACCAGCCCGGTTTTGATGTAGTACTCGGTCCGGACCGCTTCGGAGAGAAAGCCCGGGAGGCCGACGACGTTTCGAATAAAGAGGCCGATCGCAAGCGCCCAGATCACATATTCAAGCCCAAAGTAGGCCACGGTGGAGTTGCCCGCGATCAGTTGCGCCAGCCAGGCCAGAAGATAGAGGAGCGGGAAGCCGGCGCTGAATGCCGCGACCCTCCCCCCCATCAGCCGGATCGCAATTGCGGAAAGGGCCCAGTAGAAGAGTCCGAGCAGAAGGGAACGGCTGATATTTTCGGCCGAGAAAATATTCGAAAGAAGCGCCGCGTCGCCCGTCCATTTATAATTCGGGAGTGGCGGCCGGACACCTGCCAGCACCAGCGCGAGAATCAGAAATCCCCACCAGACCGCAATCCACTCTTCGCTCTTTGGCACGGGGGGAGTTTACCACGAGCCGCATCCGTTGGACTTTCGGGCGGCTCTGTGGTAATTTCGCCGGCTATAATCTGATAAAGGGAGGGAGCGATGAACCGGAAAATTATCCCCGCGGTCCTTGTCACGGTGGCCTCTTTCGCCTTTGCGGCGAGCGTCCGCGCCGAATCCGAGGATCCCTGCGCCGAGATGCAGAGGCACGCCGAGCAGGCGGTCAAGCATGGAAAGCAGGACCATCCCGACACGCTTCTGGAGCACGCCGGGGCGATGTTGAAGGGTGCGAAGGCGTGCAAAAAGAAAGGGGCGCTGAAGCCGTCGGCCATGGACCATCTGGATGAGGCGATCTCGCATCAGGAGTCGACCCTCGACCATGGGGGCGCCGGGCATGATGACATCGCGCTCAAGCACGCCGAGTCGGCGCTGAAGCACGCGAACGAGGCGGTCAAAGCCGCGGGGATGTAGTTTACGAAGAGGCCGGAGGTCCTGCCGAGACCAACTGCGCGATCAATTTTCTCGATTCCCGATCGTTCCAGTCGCGCGCCCCGAGGTGGCGGTGCGTGACCCGCCCTTCGCGGTCGATCAGGACGCTTGTCGGCACGACGCGGACCTCGTAGAGATCGTTGATCGCCATTTGAGGATCGAGCAGAATCGGAAAGGTGACGCCGAGATCGCGGACATATTTTGCGACGAGGCCCGGCCCGACCAGATCGATCGAGACGCCAAGGATCTCGAAATCCTTGCGCGGGAACGAGCGGTAGAGCTCCTCCATGGCCGGCATCTCCGCCTTGCAGGGGGCGCACCAGGTCGCCCAGAAGTTGATCAGCACGATCTTCCCCCGATAATCGGAGAGGGTGATCTCCCGGCCCTCTTTTTTCTGTTCAAGTTTCGGCGCTTTGAAATCGGGCGCGAGGAACCCGGGGCGCGGAGCGACCATCGTCGATGGGGGCGGCGCCCGTTTTTGGGAAGGGACGAACTCTCGCCTCCCGCACGAGGAGAAGAAGAGGGATAGCGCGATGAGGAGAGCGAGAGTGAGAAGTCGGGCTGCCGTCAAACCGTGGGAATCTTAACAGAAGCCCGCGACCCCGTAAATGCCGGCCCGAGGACCTTCTCCAGGGTAATGTCGTGCGTCCAGCCGTCTCCGAAATCGTATTCGTAGACCATCTGATCGTTTGGCTTCTGTAGGACCTCCGCCAAGCGCACCCTCTTCTCGTTCATTTGCTCCACCGACGACTCCGGATCAGGCTCGCCGAAGTGCCTTCCCCCTGCTTCGAATTCGTGAAGGGGGTTCTCTGTCCATCCCATTGCGATCTGCCGCGTCTTGTGCAACCGGGAAAGGGTCGCATTGCTAACGTGG
>CAZSHZ010000082.1:0-3541 GCA_964606955.1 uncultured Nitrospirota bacterium | reverse complement strand
GTGCTCGACCTAACCGCCGCGCGATGGCCGAGAAACTTGTTCCTTGCGCGAGGCCTCGGCTGATCTCCTCGCGCTCGGCGTTGGTCACGCGCCGATACTTCCTTTGTGGTTTTTGCATACGGATATATCAGAGCCGTTGCGCTAAATTATTGAACCCAAGAAGGAAAGAAAAGGGGACAGGCTACTTTTCACGATCGGCCTCGCAATGGAACATTTAAGCGGGGCTACCAAATGCAAGCAGACTTGCATTTGGTAGTACTTTCTGCCATCCTACCGGCATGAAGCTTCGAACATTCTGGCTGGATCAGATCGAAGAGGCCTGGCGGCGGCGTACCATTCTCTGGTTTTCGGGAGTGCGGCGCGTCGGCAAGACCACGTTGTGCCGAAGCCTGCCCAAGATTGAATATTTTGATTGTGAATTGCCGCGCACGCGACGGATGATGGAGGACCCTCAATCCTTTCTGGATGACCTGCGGGGGAAGCGGGTTGTGCTGGATGGAATCCACCGCCTTGGGAATCCCTCTCAGTTGCTGAAGATCGCGGCGGATCATTATCAGGACGTTCCAATCCTGGCCACCGGCTCATCCACGCTGGGCGCTTCGGCCAAATTCCGGGATACACTGGCCGGGCGCAAGGCCGAGTTGTGGTTGACCCCCATGATTCTGCAGGATCTTGCGGCGTTCGGCCGTTCTTCGTTGCCCCATCGATTCCTTCGCGGCGGGCTGCCGCCTTTTTTTCTGGCCGGGACATTTCCGGAAAGCGACTTCCAGGAATGGATGGACGCCTACTGGGCCAAAGACGTCCAGGAGCTGTTTCGGTTGGAGCGCCGTCACTCGTTTCAAAAATTCATCGAGCTGCTGTTGTCCAACAGCGGGGGGATTTTTGAAGCCTCCCGCTATGCGCGCCCGTGCGAGGTCAGCCGCACGACGATCGCCAATTACCTGTCGGTTCTGGAAGCGACGTTCGTGGCTCATGTTCTACGGCCGTTTTCCACACGCCGGCCGACGGAGATCGTTTCGGCTCCCAAGGTCTACGGTTTCGACACCGGTTTTGTCTGCTACTATCGGGGCTGGAATGAACTCCGAGGCGAAGACTTGGGCATACTTTGGGAGCACTTTGTTCTGAACGAACTTCAAGCCCACCTGCAATCGCGGAAGATTCATTACTGGCGTGACAAACAGGGACACGAGGTCGATTTCATTCTCGCCGGAAGGAATCAGGCTCCCGTTGCGATCGAATGCAAATGGACGGCCGCCGATTTTGACCCGTCGGGCATCAAGGTTTTCCGCGGGAAGTACCCAAGGGGTAGCAGTTACGTCGTCGCGAGTGATGTGGACCGCAGTTATCACCGCCGATACGGCGAAGTGGACATCACGTTCGTGAGCCTGCGCCATCTGATTGATGCCATGGCGGGCGAAGGACGACCAAGACTGAAGATTTAGACCCGAACCCCGCGGTGAAGGGCGACGATCCCCCCGGAGAGGTTCCGGTACTCCACCTGATGGAAACCGGAGGCGCGCATCATCTCTGCCAGCCGCTCCTGGTCCGGAAAACGGCGGATCGAATCGGGGAGGTAGTGATACACCCCTGTGGAATCGCGCGCGATCGCGCGGCCGATGCGGGGGAGGAGCGTAAACGAATAGAGATCATAGATCCGGCGGAGCCAGGCTCGAGTCGGGCGAGAGAAATCGAGACAGACGACCCGCCCTCCCGGCTTTAAGATTCGAAGGATCTCTTCAAACCCCTGCCTCGGATCGGCGAGGTTACGGATGCAGAATCCGGTTAAGGCCGCGTCGATCGACCCCTCTTTGAGCGGAAGCGCCTCCGCATTTCCCAGAAGAAGAGAGATCGCCCCCCCCTTGGATCGTCCCCTCTTCAACATCGCCTCGTTGAGGTCGAGCGCGATCACCGCCCCATCGGTCCCGGCCCGCTTGGCGGCGAGGAGGGAGAGATCGAGTGTCCCCGCGCCGATGTCGGCGATCTTTTCGCCCGCCCGGATCTGGGCCCAGCAGACTGCCGCCCTCTTCCAAAAATGGTGGAGGCCGAAGGAGAGGATGGTATTGTTCAGGTCGTAGCGCCGCGCGATCGCGGTAAACATCCGTTGGACCGCCTCCTGCTTCCCCTCCGAGAGGTCGTATCCCATTCCCAAAAGTATAATCTTCCGGCGGCGCGCATGCCATGTTAGAATAAAAACTCTATGTCATCCGGACAGAAGATCGTTATCCGCGGCGCCCGCGAGCATAACCTGAAAAATCTCGACGTCGAGATCCCGCGCGATAAGCTCGTTGTCATCACCGGACTTTCGGGATCGGGGAAATCCTCGCTGGCGTTCGACACCATCTACGCCGAGGGACAGAGACGCTATGTCGAGTCGCTCTCCGCCTACGCCCGGCAATTCTTAGAGCAGATGGACAAGCCGGACGTCGATTCGATTGAAGGGCTTTCCCCCGCGATCTCGATCGAGCAGAAGAGCGTCAGCAAGAATCCGAGATCGACCGTGGCGACCGTGACGGAGATCTATGACTACTTCCGGCTCCTCTTTGCCCGGATCGGCCGTCCCCACTGTTATCGCTGCGGCAATCCGATTACCGCCCAGACGATCACGCAGATGGCCGATGCGGTTGCGGCCTTTCCGGCGCAGACGAAGGTTTCAATCCTGGCCCCGATTGTTCGGGGACGCAAGGGGGAATATCGAAAAGAGCTGGCCGAGATGCGGCAGAAAGGATTCATCCGCGCCCGGATCGACAGGAAGATGGTTGACCTCGGTTCCGAGCCGCCGCTGGATAAGAAACGTCAGCATACGATCGAGATCGTCATTGACCGGCTGATCGTAAAAGAGGGGATCACTCGGAGGCTGGCCGATTCGCTCGAGATGGCGACGAAGCTTGCCGAGGGACTCGTGGTGGTCGCGCGGGAGGGGGGAGACGGGGGGAGGGCCGACGGGGGGAGGGCCGACGATCTCCTCTTTTCGGAACGGCTTGCCTGCATCTCCTGCGGCGTCTCCTATCCCGAGATCGAGCCGCGGACCTTCTCTTTCAACTCCCCGCACGGCGCCTGCCTCTCCTGCGGCGGGCTCGGAACGGCGATGGATCTTGATCCCCAGCGGGTCGTCCCCAACCCCGCCCTCTCGCTCCGTGAAGGGGCGATCCGTCCCTGGGAGCGGCGCTCCTCGGCATTCTACTATCAGCTGCTGGAGGCGCTGGCCGCGCATTACCGTTTCGATCTGAAGACCCCCTTTGCCGATCTCCCCGGGAGGGTTCGCAAAGTGCTCCTCCATGGATCGGGGGAGGAGGTCATCCGCTTCTGGTATGAACGGGAAGGGGCGCGGGAGGATTACCACCGCCCGTTTGAAGGGGTCATTCCGAATCTTCTGCGGCGCTACAAGGCGACCGACTCTCCCTATATCCGCTTGGAGATCGAAGAGTATATGGGGATGAACCCCTGTCCCGCCTGCCTGGGGGCGCGCCTGAAGCCGGAGGCGCTCGCGATCTTGGTGGGGGGGAAGAACATTGCCGAGGTCACACGGCTTTCGATCCGAGAG
>CAZSHZ010000081.1:0-13933 GCA_964606955.1 uncultured Nitrospirota bacterium | reverse complement strand
ATGGCTCTTGAGCGAGAGGCCGCGCTTCAGATGATCGCCGGCGCCGACGCGGTCGTCTCGTTCGGATGAGGACGCTGCATGTCATCCGGCGGCTTACGGACCGCTTTGCGGTCGAGGCGGCGCATGCTGAGTCAGGCTCGGCGGTCCTGTTGATCCAGGACGCCGTGCTGGCGACCGAAGAGATGTTCGGGGAGCGGAAAAGGGTCGCGTTTGTCTCAGAGCGGGAACTGTCGGCCTGCGGCTGGAAGAGTCCCTTTCCGGCCTTGTCGGACGAGGAGATCTGCCGGATGATCCTGCGGCACGATCGGGTCGTGGTCTGGTAACTGGTGCCGATCCGGAGAAGAAAGCGACAAAAATGTTGCTCTTCCGACAAAATTGTTCGAGATGATTGAACTGGACCAGGTATCGGTCGTGTCATCTTCCTTCAGTAAGTCCAATAATCTCATTGGTTTAAACCGATCGCTTTTCCCATACAGGATCTGGCGCAGAATTTGCTCGCTCTAAGAAGGGGTGGGCGTGTATCCTGTCCGCCCGGCATTCACCAGGTGGCAACGGCGCTACCGCGGTTTTTCGGGTAGCGCTTTTTTTGTGATATGTTCCGAAACACGAAAGAGTGTGATTTATGCGGTCGATAATCGATAACTGAGGAGGGGCGATAACATGACGGGACAGCCGATTCGGAAAATCCTTCAATGGATCATGATTTTATCGGGATTGTTTGCATTCCAGCTACCATTGCCGACAACGGGTCCGTCGGTTGCCTACGCGGGCGGAACGATCAAGATCGACGACACCCGCTCTGTCAGCATCGGCATGGGTCTGCGAAGTAGCTTCAATACGGTAGAGGACGCCGCCCCCAGTGGAACCGACAGATCAAAAGACTTTACCCTCGATAGCTTTCGGTTCTACCTGGGCGGGCAACTCCACAAGGCCGTGCAGTTCGAGTTCAACACCGATTACGATACCGTGCCGGCAGGGAGCGAGGATATTCGGGTCCTCGACGGCGTCCTGAAGTTTGAGTTCAATGAGTACGTGAACGTCTGGGCCGGTCGTTTTCTCCCGCCGAGCGATCGCTCGAACTTAAGCGGCCCTTATTTCCTGAACTCCTGGGATTTCCCGTTTGTTCAGAAATATCCGGCCGTCTTTACCGGGCGCGATGACGGGGCCGCCCTCTGGGGTCAGATCGCTGGCGGCTGGTTTAAGTATCAGGTCGGCGCGTTCGAAGGACTGGGGGATACCGCCCTCGGACCGAACCAGAAGGACAATCTCCTCTGGGCAGGCCGGCTGACTTTGAATCTCTGGGATCCAGAGCCCGGTTACTACAACAGCAGCACTTACTATGGGGCGAAGAATGTGCTGGCTGTCGGCCTGGTCGCCATGACTCAGAAAGACGCGGCGGGGACGACAGCGACCGCCGGCGACTTTACCGGATGGAATGCAGATTTCCTTCTAGAGCGCAATCTCGGGTCGCTCGGGGCCGGTACGCTCGAGGCGGCTTACTACGACTATGATCGTGATGGGGTCGACGCTGCCGTCACCACACCAGATGACGCGCAGGAAGGTAAGGGCTACTTCGTGGTGGTGAGCGATCTCCTCCCCGGGAAGTTCGGGTCTGGGAATTTCCAGGGCCAACTGCAGCCGCTTCTGCGTTACCAGAAGTTCGAAAATGGAGGGAAGTCCACCGGTGATCACGACCGTGTGGACCTCGCCCTCAGTTACATCATCAACGGCCACAACGCCCGCATCACGCTGCTCTATGCCAACGATGATCCGGCCGGAAGCGAGCCCAGCGCTAGCATCTTTAGAATCGGGCTTCAGTTTCAGATCTAGAAAAAGGAGGAGGAAGAGATGTTGAAGAAAAAAGCGATTTTAAATCTCGCAGTAACCGTCGGGTTGGTTATTGCGGTCGGGTTTCTCTCGGACTTTGGTTTAAATCGGTGGGCCCATGCCGCCAAAGAAGCGCAGAAGACTCCCATCAAAATCGGGATCCTTCATTCTCTCAGCGGGACCATGGCGATCAGTGAGCAGTCGATCAAAGATGTCATGATGATGGGGGTGGAGGAGATTAATGCACAGGGGGGGGTGTTGGGGAGGCCGCTGAAGCCGGTTGTCGAAGACCCCGCTTCCAACTGGGACCTTTTTGCGGAAAAGGCGAAGAAGCTCCTGCTTCAGGATAAGGTCCCGGTCGTCTTCGGCTGCTGGACCTCGGTCAGCCGCAAGTCGGTCCTGCCCGTTTTTGAGAAGAACAACGGCCTTCTCTTTTATCCGGTGCAGTACGAGGGGGAGGAGTGTTCAAGGAACGTGGTCTACACCGGGGCGGCGGTCAATCAGCAGGCGACCCCGGCGGTGGAGTACTTCCTGAGGCAGGAGGGAGGGGAGAAGAAGAAGTTCTACCTCCTCGGGACGGACTATGTCTATCCCCGCACCACGAACAAGATCCTGCGCGCCATGCTGTTGGCGAAAGGGATTTCCCCAAAAGATATCATGGAGGAGTATACCCCGTTCCACCACCAAGATTACCAGACGATCGTTTCCAAGATCAAACGGTTCTGCGCAGGCGGGAAGGCCGCGGTCATCAACACGATCAACGGCGACAGCAATGTGCCCTTCTTCAAGGAGCTGGCCAACTCGGGGATCACGGCGGATGAGTGCCCGGTGATGTCCTTTTCCGTGGCCGAGGACGAGTTGCGCGGGCTGGATACCAAGACCCTTGTGGGCCACCTGGCGGCATGGAACTACTTTCAGTCGGTCAATCTGCCTGAGAACAAGGAGTTTGTGAAGCGGTTCAAGGAATTCGCCAAGAAGAATAAGCTCCCCGGCGGTTCGAGCCGTGTGACAGATGATCCTATATTCTGGGGCTACGTCGGGCTTTACACCTGGAAGGCGGCCGTTGAGAAGGCCGGCACCACGGATGTGGATGCGGTGTTAAAGGCCCTCCCCGGCCTGGAGATCCCCACGCCTGCCGGGAAGATCATCGTGGATCGGAGAAATCACCACACGGCCAAGCCGGTCTACATCGGGCGGATTCTTGCGAACGGGCAGTTTGAGATCATCTGGCAGTCTAAAGGTCTGGTCGATCCGGAGCCCTGGAGCGAATATACGTTCCCAGAGCGTGGTTGTGACTGGAGTAAGGGCGGGAAGGGCTCCTATGATGTCTTCGGTGGAGAGAGAATCTTTCTCGATCCACACGCTGTCCCCATTGAACCGATGTAATCGTCCCCAGTCGCTGTTTCCCGGGGCCGCTCCTCTAGCGGGGCGGCCCCGCTCCGTTTTGCGGCTTTTTGCTCTCCTGCTTTTTCTCGTCTTTCCTCCCCTTGCTCAATCCGAAGAACTCTCTTCTACTCTGCAGAGCCTTGCAAGCGAGGACCCGGCCGTGAAGGAGAGGGCACTGAAGGCGTTGTCGGAGGCGGGCGACCCGGCCGCGTTCCCGCTGCTGAATGCCCTCCACGAAGGGACCCTCAATCTCTGGAAGAGCGTGGAGGGGGTGAGCCGGATTGTCATCCTCAGCACGGTGGAAGAGCCCGGGGGGGAGGGGAAAACCTACCTTCTCGATCCGCTTACAGGGAATCCGCTTCGGGAGTGGGACGACCTGGCGGTCGATCCGAAGGAGAGCCTGGAGATGATCTCCGTCGGATCGGCCCAGGGGCGTCGCCGGCTGCAGGTCGCCCTGGATCGATTGAAGCTCTTCGACCCCTCGGCCGACGTCCGCAGATCCGCGGCGACGAAGATCGGGAATGATGGAGATTCCTCGGCGTTACCCCTGTTGGAGCGATCCCTCGCCCGGGAAGGCGACCGGTGGGTACGGCAGGCGATGCAAGAGGCCATCGAGCAGATCCGGCTCTCCGATCCGGACCCGGCCGTTCGAAAAGAGGCGGCCGCGCGCCTGGGAGAGATCACAGGGCTGCAGGCGCTTTCGCGCTTGAAGTCGCTTCTGTCAGACACGCCCGGCGAGCCAGACCCGAGCGTACGTCTGGCAATTCGCGGCGCGATCCGACAGATCGAGGACGATCAGACCCTGGAGCAGTTCGCCGGGGTTATCTTCAACGGTTTAAGTCTCGGCTCGATCCTCTTGTTGATGAGCCTGGGGCTGGCCATCACGTTCGGCCTGATGGGCGTGATCAATATGGCGCACGGGGAGATGATGATGATCGGGGCCTACACCGCCTTTGTCCTTCAGGAGCTGTTCGCCGCCTACCTCCCCCCTCCCTTTCACGATTCCTACTTCATCGCCGCATTGCCCCTCTCTTTCCTCGTCACCGGCGCGGTCGGGCTTCTTTTGGAGAAGACGGTGATCCGCTTTCTCTACGGCCGACCGCTGGAGACGCTCCTTGCCACCTGGGGGGTCAGCATGATCCTCCAGCAGGCGGCGCGCGTCTACTTCGGCGACCTCACCAGCGTCAACGCCCCCACCTGGATGCGCGGAGGGGTCCAGGCGTCGGTCGGTCTGGTCCTTCCATATAACCGGATCTTCATCATCTTTTTGAGCACCGTCGGCCTGATCGGAATTCACCTGCTCTTGGCGAGAACGCGATTGGGGCTGAAGATCCGGGCAGTCACGCAGAACCGCGACATGAGCGCCTGTCTGGGGATCTCCACGCGGAAGATCGACGGATGGACATTCACCCTGGGGGCTGGCCTGGCCGGGTTGGCGGGCTGCGCGCTGAGCCTGGTGGGGAACGTCGATCCGGAGATGGGGAAGACCTTCATCGTCGACTCGTTCATGGTGGTGGTGGTCGGAGGCGTTGGAAAACTCGCCGGCGCCGTCGTCTCCGCGCTGGGGATCGGGATCTTGAACAAGATCCTGGAGCCGATGATCGGAGGGACGGGGGGAGCTATCTACGCCAAACTCTTCATCTTGGGAGGGATCATCCTGTTTCTCCAGCGAAAACCCTCTGGCCTCTTCCCGGCCAAGGGTCGGGCGGCGGAGGCGTCGTGACCCTTCGGAAAAGGGAATGGGCGCTGCTCGGGACGGCGGTTTTGATCCTGGTCGCCGGATTACCTCTTGCCAACGCGCTCCCGCAGGAATCCCCGCTTTACCTGCCGGACTTTTATCTGAACCTGTTCGGGAAATATCTCGCGCTCGCGCTGCTCGCTCTGGGGTTAAACCTCCTTTGGGGGTATGCCGGGATCTTAAGTTTAGGTCAGGCGGTCTTCTTCGGTCTCGGCGGATACGCGATGGGAATGCACCTGATGCTCCAGATCGGGACGGAGCAGAGCAAATACGGAGAAGCGATACCCGACTTTATGGTCTGGAACCAGTTCAAAGAACTCCCTCTGTTCTGGAAGCCGTTCTACAGTTTCTGGTTCGCCTCCGCCGCGGTGATCCTTGTGCCGACCCTGTTTGCCGTCGTCTTCGGGTATCTCACATTCCGGAGTCGGATCCGCGGGGTCTACGTGGCGATCCTGACCCAGGCGCTCGCCTTCGTCGCCTGGCTGTTGTTCAACAGAAACGAAATGGCGCTCGGGGGGACGAACGGGTTGACTGATTTCAAAACCCTGTTGGGGTTCTCGCTTTTAAGCCCGGCGACCCAGAGAGGGTTGTATGTGGTCACGGCCCTCTTTCTCGTGGGGGCGTTCGCCCTCTCCCGTTGGATGATCGGAACGAAGTTGGGGAAGATCCTGCAAGCCATCCGGGATAACGAGAATCGCTTGAGGCTCTCCGGTTTCTCAACCACCGGTTTTAAGGTTTTTGTTTTCGCCATCTCCGCGCTCCTAGCGGGGGTCGCGGGCGCACTGTACGTCCCGCAGGTCGGGATCATCACGCCGAGCCAGATCGGGGTTCTCCCCTCGCTGGAGGTTGTGGTCTGGGTTGCCTTGGGCGGCCGCGGTACGCTCTTCGGCGGACCGCTCGGCGCGATTGTCGTGAATGGCCTCCGAACCATCCTGACGACGTGGTACCCGAGCCTCTGGCCGTTCTTCCTGGGCGGACTCTTCGTGGGGGTGGTGCTCCTTTTCCCATCCGGCTTGGCGGGGCTTCCCGGCCAGATCCGGCGGCTCGTTCGGCGGGTTCGTATTCAGCCGGCGACGACCGGCGCCGTCGCAGGCGGTGTCACCCTCGGTCTTGCGAACGCGCCCGAAAAAGGAGCGGGCGCGCTTTGGAGTGGGGCCTCTGCGGATGGGCGGCCGCGGGCGGCGACCGGTACCATCCTCTACCTGGAAGGGGTGACCGTCAGCTTTGAAGGTTTTCGGGCGCTGCAGAATCTGAACTTCATCATGGAAAAAGGTGAACTCCGGTTCGTGATCGGACCGAACGGGGCGGGAAAGACGACCCTCCTCGACGTGGTCTGCGGCATGGTAAAGCCGATCAAAGGGCGCGTGATCTTCGAAGAATCGACCGATCTTCTCCCTCTTCGGGAACACCAGATTGCGAATAAAGGGATTGGAAGGAAACTTCAGACGCCTACCGTCTTTCCCCATCACACCGTTTTCGACAATCTGGCGCTTTCCGTGCGGGGAGGGAAAAGTGTTGCACCCACCCTGTTCGGGCGGCGCGCCTCGGATGAGCGCGAACGGATCTTTTCGATCCTGGAATTGATCGGACTGGTTGAACATGCCGACCGTCCGGCGGGGACGCTGGCGCACGGCCAGAAGCAGTGGCTGGAGATCGGGATGTTGATGGCGCAGGATCCGAAGCTGTTGTTGATCGACGAACCGGTCGCCGGCATGACGGGGAGGGAGCGGGAACAGACCGGCCTCCTGTTGGAGACGATTGCCCGCGATCACTCCGTGCTCGTCATCGAACATGACATGGAATTCGTCCGTCTTCACGCCCGGACGGTCACGGTTCTGCATGAAGGCTCCGTTCTCTGCGAGGGGCCGATGCATCAGGTGCAAAACGATCCGCGTGTCATCGAGGTCTACCTCGGTCGGGAGCGAAGCGTCGGGCTTTCAGCCCCGAAGACGCAGGTCGGTGAAGCGCATGCTTGAAGCCCACGGTCTCAACGTCTTTTACGGCGACAGCCATGTGCTGCGGGATGTGGATCTGACGATCCCCGAGGGGCGCGTGGTCTCCCTGATGGGTCGCAACGGCGTCGGGAAGAGCACGCTGTTGAAAACGTTGATGGGCCTGTTGGCCGCGAAAAGCGGTCGAATCGTCTTCTGCGGAGAGGAGATTACCAGAGAGCCCCCCTATACCCGGGCGCAGCGCGGGATCGGCTATGCGCCCCAGGGGAGGGAGATCATCCCCAACCTGACGGTCGAGGAAAATCTTCTGATCGGACTGGAGGCCTCCCGTAACGGAAATCGCTCGATCCCTCCGATCATCTTCGATCTCTTCCCGGCCTTGAAGACGATGCTCGGCAAACGGGGCGGGGACTTGAGCGGCGGTCAACAGCAACAGCTTTCGATCGCCCGGGCCCTGGTATCCCGGCCGAGGCTGCTGCTGCTGGACGAGCCGACCGAAGGGATCCAGCCCTCCATCATCCACGAGATCGTGCAGGTCGTTTGGAAGATCAAAGAGGGGGGGGAGATGTCGATTCTTCTCGTGGAACAGTACATCGCGTTTATCCGAGAGGTCGCCGACTCCTTCTACATCATGGAGAAGGGGTCGGTCGCCGTGGAGGGACCGATCGGCAAACTGACCGACGAATTGATCCGAAGGCACGTGGCAGTTTAGAATCCGTTCACGGCCGATCAGGAGAGTCGATGCATTTCACGCCGAGGGAGCAGGAAAAACTTCTGATCTATCTGGCGGCCCAGCTCGCCCGGGAGCGCAAGGCCCGCGGGCTTCCGCTCAATCACCCCGAGGCGGTCGCCTTCATCACGGCAGCGGTCCTGGAGGGGATCCGGGAGGGGAGGAGCGTGGCCGAGCTGATGGATGAGGGGGCCAGGTTTCTGACCCGAAAGGATGTGATGGAAGGAGTTCCCGAGATGATCCCGGAAATCCAGGTGGAAGGGACCTTCCCGGACGGGACAAAACTCGTGACCATTCATGATCCGATTCGATAAGGGGGCGGGGGTTAGCGCCCAGTTAGAGACCTGGGCGCGAGTACGATGATTCCCGGTGAATATTTTTTGGGGAGCGAGGATATCGTTGCCAATGCGGGCCGGCCGACCCTCCGGTTGAGGGTTTCGAATACCGGCGACCGGCCGATCCAGGTCGGTTCGCACTTTCATTTCTTCGAGGTCAACCGCGCCCTGCGATTTGATCGCGCGAGCGCCTTCGGGATGCGGCTCAACATCCCGGCGGGAACGGCGGTCCGCTTTGAGCCGGGAGAGGAGAAGGAAGTGGAACTCGTCGCATTCGGCGGCGCGCGAGCCGTATACGGCCTCAATCGGCTCACCGAAGGAAAACTGGATCAGGAGGGGGTGAAGCGGGAGGCGCTGAACCGGGCGTCTGAGCGGGGCTTTATCCGGCCCCAGAAAGAGCGATGAGTCTGAGGATTCCCCGAAAACAGTATGCCGACCTTTACGGGCCGACCGTCGGGGATCGGATCCGCCTGGCCGATACGGAGCTGATCATCGAGGTCGAAAAAGATCTGACGACCTACGGGGATGAGGCGAAATTCGGCGGAGGGAAGGTCCTCCGCGACGGAATGGGACAGTCCCCGCGGGCGACTGCGGCGGAAGGGGCGTTGGATCTGGTGATTACCAATGCGGTGATCATCGACTATTCAGGGGTCTTCAAGGCGGATATCGGGATCCGAGAGGGAGCGATTGTCGGGATCGGCAAGGCCGGGAACCCCGACCTGATGGAGGGGGTCCATCCCCGGATGATCGTGGGGCCGGGGACGGAGGTGATTGCCGGCGAGGGGAAGATCGTCACGGCCGGGGGGATCGACACCCATATCCATTTCATCTGTCCGGAGCTGATCACGACGGCGATCGCTGCGGGGATCACGACGATGATCGGTGGGGGGACCGGTCCGGCAACCGGGACCAATGCCACGACCTGCACGCCGGGCGCCTGGAACATCGCTCGGATGCTCGAGGCGGCGGAGGCCTTCCCAATGAATCTCGGCTTTCTCGGGAAGGGGAACGGCTCCCGTCCCGAGGCGCTGTCCGAACAGATTGAGGCCGGGGCAATCGGGCTGAAACTTCACGAGGACTGGGGGACGACGCCGGCGGCCATCGATACCTGCCTGAGCGTGGCCGAACAGTATGACGTCCAGGTCGCGATCCATACCGACACGCTCAATGAGGCCGGGTTTGTTGAGGACTCGATTCGGGCCTTCGCCGGCCGGACGATCCACAGTTACCATACCGAGGGGGCCGGAGGGGGTCACGCGCCGGATATTATCCGGGTCTGTGGAGAGCCGAACGTCCTCCCCTCCTCCACGAACCCGACCATGCCGTTTACCGTCAACACGATGGATGAGCACCTCGACATGCTGATGGTCTGCCACCATCTGAATCCGCGCGTCCCCGAAGATCTTGCGTTCGCCGAGTCCCGGATCCGCCGGGAGACGATCGCGGCGGAGGATATCCTGCACGATCTCGGGGCGATCAGCATCATGAGTTCGGACTCTCAGGCGATGGGGCGGGTGGGGGAGGTGATCATCCGGAGCTGGCAGACTGCCCACAAGATGAAGCTTCAGCGCGGCCCTCTCCCGGGAGATTCGGGCAAGAATGATAACCTTCGGGTTCGCCGCTACATCGCCAAGTACACGATCAACCCGGCCCTGACCCATGGGGTCGCTCGATACGTCGGTTCGGTCGAGGTCGGAAAGTTGGCGGATCTGGTGATCTGGAAGCCGGCGTTTTTCGGCGTCAAACCGGAGCTCGTGATCAAGGGGGGATTCATCGCATACGCCGCGATGGGAGATGCCAATGCGTCGATCCCGACGCCCCAGCCGGTCATCCTCCGTCCGATGTTCGGGGCGTTCGGCCGCGCCCCCCTTCACACCTCCCTGACCTTCGTCTCCAGGGCGGCCCTGGAGAACGGCGTGATCGGGAAGATTGGGCTTCAGAAACAGGTCGCGGCGGTCTCGGGGTGTCGGAACCTCGGGAAGAAGGATATGAAACTGAACGACGCGCTTCCCCGGATCGAGGTGGACCCTGAGACCTACGAGGTCCGGGCGGACGGCGAGCGGCTGCTCTGCGAGCCGCTGGCGCAACTGCCGATGGCCCAACGATACTTCCTCTTCTGATGGACGACCTCTCCTTTTTGAAAGGGCTCCCGTTTGTCGATGCCTTCTTTCCGAGCGGCGGATACGCGTACTCGTACGGACTGGAAGTCGCCGCCCACGATGGCGCGATTGGCAGCGGGGGGGATCTGGAGCGCTACCTGCGCCGATTGCTCTTTGATGGGGTCGGCCGTTCCGATGCGGTCGCCGTCTCCTGCGCGCATCGGGCCCTGCAGATCGATGAAATGGAGCGGGCGCTGGAGGCTGACCGCCGGTTGGAGGCGATGAAAGTCTGCCGCGAGTTGAGAGAGGCGAGCCGCCAGATGGGGCGGCAGCTCTTGCGGATCGGCGCGGCGCAGATCGATCACCCAATCGTCCGGGCTTTAAAGGCCCTTTCCGAGAGCGGAGAGACGCCGGGCCACCACGCCGTCGTCATCGGGCTGATCCTTTCCTCCTCCGGCTGGCCCGCGCGCGCTGCTGTGGCCGCATTCCTCTATCAGACGGTCGTCGGCTGGGTCTCCGCCGGCCTGCGTCTCTTTCCCGTCGGCCAGGAGGAGGGGCAGCGGATCATCCACTCCCTTCTGCCGGATATCGCGCGGCTCGCCGAAGAAGCGGAGGATCTCGGCCCCGGCGAGATGATGTCCTGGACGCCGCTCCATGAGATCCGGGCGATGCGGCACCCCCGTCTTGAGGTTCGGCTGTTTCGGTCATGAATCACGACGCGCTCAAGATTGGAATCGGCGGCCCGGTCGGTTCCGGGAAGACCGCGCTCATTGAGCGCCTCTGCAGGGCGTTGCGGGATCGCTATCGGCTCGGGGTGGTGACAAACGACATCTACACGAGGGAAGACGCCGAGTTTCTCACCCGGAGAGGGGTCTTGCCGGCGGAGCGGATCATCGGCGTCGAGACGGGGGGCTGCCCGCACACCGCGATCCGGGAGGACGCCTCGCACAATCAGGAGGCGATCCGCGAGCTCCTGCGACGCTTTCCAGATCTGGATCTGATCTTCGTGGAGAGCGGCGGAGACAACCTCGCCGCCACCTTCAGCCCGGAGCTGGTGGATCGCGCCATCTATGTGATTGATGTGGCGGCGGGGGACAAGATCCCCCGGAAGGGGGGGCCGGGGATCACGCGGTCGGACCTTCTTCTGATCAACAAGATCGATCTTGCCCCGCATGTGGGGGCGGACCTCTCTGTGATGGATCGCGATGCGCGCCGGATGAGAGGGGATCGCCCATTCCTCTTTGCCAATCTCTTATCGGGAGAGGGACTGGATCAAATTATCGTTTGGATCGAATCGCTTGAGCGCGTCCGTCCCCTCGATTGAACGGGTCGGCCGCGACGGCTACCTCCTGTTGGAGTACGCCCAGCAAGATCACCGCACGGTTCTGAGGCGGTCCTTCTTTCGAAATCCCTTGCAGGCCTTCGCGCCGGTCAGACTGGATGGGGAGGGCTGCGCCTACACGCAGATTCTGAATCCGACCGGAGGAGTGGTCGGAGGAGACCTCTTGAGGATCGAGGTCCGGGTGGGAAAGGGCGCGCATGTCCTGCTGACCACCTCCTCCGCCACACGGATCTACCGCTCCCTCGGCGAGGTGGCGGTCCAGACGGTCGATCTAAAGGTCGGTCCGGATTCGGTTCTGGAATGGATGCCCGACACCCTGATCCCGTTTTCCGGTTCGCGTTTTGAACAGAATCTGGAGGTTCGGCTGGCAGAGGGTGCGACCCTTTTCCTCTGGGATGCCTTCTGTTCCGGGCGCGTGGCGCGCGGCGAGCGATGGGCCTTTGCGCATTTTAAGAATAAAATTCAGATCAACACCTCGGCGGGACCTTCGGTGTTGGAGCAGTATGCGCTCGACCCGCAAAGATCCGACCCGACCGCTCCGGCTCTCGGAGAGGGGTGGGACTATTTCGCGTCGTTTTATGTCGTCTCGGCCCGGCTCGGCGATTGGCCCGCTCTTGTCGGGAAGGTCGCGGAGGCTCTGGAGTCAATGCCCGGGAGGATCCTCGGAGGGGTCTCGACTCCGGCGGTCGCCGGGCTTGCCGTTCGTCTTGTCGCAAAGGACGCGGTCGCCCTCTCATCGGTACAGGCCGTTCTCTGGGATGCGGCCCGCCGTGAGATCCTCGGTCTTCCGCTCCCCCCCTTGCGGAAATATTGAGCCGTGCTCCCCCCGCCGGAGAAAAGAGGTGCTTGACCGGCCGATCATGATGTGGCTACAATGGCTACATGAGCGTTGTCGGGATACGGGAACTTAAGAATCGATTGGCGGAATATCTCCGTCAGACCAAGGAAGGGAAAGAGGTGATCGTCACCGAGCGTGGGAAGCCGATCGCGGTGATTCGGCCGGCCCAAGGACCTCTCCCCCACTTCTCCCTGGAAGCAAAATTGGCTGAGCTTGCCTCCCAAGGGTTCATTACGCTGCCGCGAAAGCGGCTGCGTTCCAAGACAAGGCCGGTCAAGATTTCGGGCCCGCCCATTTCCAAAACGGTGCTTGAGGGGCGTCGCTGACCTATCTTGATACCAGCGTATTGATCAAGCGTTATGTACAGGAGCCCGGAACGTCCGAGGTGTATCGGCTGCTGAGAAAAGGCGGCGAGATTGTCATCGCCAAAATTGCCTATATCGAGGTGTATTCCGCGTTTTCGCGCCGCAAGCGCGCGGGAGACCTCACCGAGGCGAGGTTTAAGCAGGCCTGCCGATCATTTGAACGGGATTGGCCGACGTTTCTGACCATTGGCCTCAACGATGAGATCCTGCGCGTTTCAAAAGATCTTGTGATCCGTTACGCTCTTCGCGCATATGATGCTGTCCATCTCGCCTCCGCCAAGTCCTTACAGCAACGCCTGAAGTCCAAGATTGTGTTCGCTTGCGCCGACCGGCGGCTTTTAGAATGCGCCCAAACCGAGAGATTCGAACTGCTTGCGGTCTGAATTTACAATATGGCACATCCGCATACTTTACATTCCTATCGTGGATCAAACGCCGAGATCGTCAAGAGGGCTTGGAACGCCCTGTCCGCCTTGTTGCAGGATATGGGTATAGATCATGGTGGTGGCGAGATCGTTGTGCCCGAGAAGTTGCTGAATGGTGCGGATGTCCGTCCCGACGCACAGCCACCTTGATGGTCTTGTTGATGAGGCTGGGGTCGACGTGGTGGCGGCGGGTCACGCCCAGCCCCACTCCTTGGCGGCATTTGGATACTTGCGGGCCAGGGCATGAGGAAGGTAGACCTCGCCGTGGCCCTGACCCAGATCCTGCTGGTGGAGCGTCTTGACTTTACCGAGGTGATTTTGAAGGAGAGGCGTCAGAGTGGCGGGAAAAGTAGTGATGCGGTCTTTGTCGCCTTTGCCCGAACGCACGGTAACCTGCTTCATCTGGAAATCGATGTCCTTGACCCTGATTCGGACGGCTTCCGTGATGCGCAACCCGCTCCCATAGAGGAGCTTGGCAACCAGTTGGGCAGTCCCGTCCATCAGCGAGATGATGGCGGCGACTTCCTCGCGGGTCATCACTACGGGGACATTGACCTTCTTATCGGCGCGAACGGCATTGATGCTGCCCTGCAAGGAGTGGTTGAGGACGCGCTTGTAGAGGAACACCAGGGCGTTCAGGGCCTGCCGCTGGGTGGAGGCCGACACCTTGCCCTATCCTTTGCCCCGAGCCTGTTCGGATGGTTGCCGCCGAAGTAATGGATATAGCGAAGTATCCAGTGGCCATAGGTCTGCTCGGTGCGGTAGGCGTAGTGATAATAGCGGAGCACCTCGCGCACCTGGTCCATCAGCTTGAGGCTGGGATTCGGGCGAAATTTCGGTGTATTTTTATGTGGACACCAACTAAGGAAAAACGCAATATATGGACAGCAAGGAGG
>CAZSHZ010000080.1:0-2108 GCA_964606955.1 uncultured Nitrospirota bacterium | reverse complement strand
CTCCTTTCCGTCCCTATCGAAATCATCGGCCGAGAGGAGAAAGGGGCCGTTGACCGGGGCCTGGCTTAAAACTCCGAACCTCCCGCTCCCATCGTTGATTAAAAGAAAGAGTGAATTGGAGGAGAGATTCGCGACGACCAGATCAATGGTCTGATCGACCTTTGGGTTGAACGATGCCGCCGCCAGTGCGATCGGAGAGATCCCGACCGAGACTGGGGGGTTCGGTTGGACGAACGTCGGGCCGGAGGCCTGCAGAAGAATAGAGATCGAGTTGTCGGAAAAGTTGGCCACAGCGAGATCCGGCGCCCCATCGGCGTTGAAATCGGCGACGGCCGCTGCCTGCGGGAGATCCCCTGTCGGGAACGACCGGGGATTGGCAAAGAGCCGGACAGAGAGGAGAGCTTTTCCCCGCCCCTCGGGGAGAGAGGGGATCGCATCTGCCAGGATGTCATACCGGCCGAAAGGGGACTCCGGCACGACCGTTACCAGGCCGGTAGAGTCGATAGAGATACCTGGGGGATCTGAAGACCAATTAAACGAGACGCCGCAGAGAGGCTCTTCAGCCGCGTTGCGCGCCTGTGCGGTGAACTGCTGGGAACCGGGGCGTCCCGTGAATGCCTCGGATGGGAATAGCTCAACCGATGCAACGCTGTTATCCGCCGCGCAGCCGATATCGATCTTCAGGAGGGCCGACCCACTGACCCCCCCTGCTGAAGCGGTGATGCCAAACTCCCCTGCCAGACTTCCGGAGGCAAGCCCGGTCAGAGGGTCGATCGTCACCGAGGGATCGCGTGCGCTAAAGGAAAATTGAATCCCCAGGATCGGATTACCGAGGGGGTCGGAGGCCGTTGCAACGAACTGGACCGAGTCTGCGCCGCAAGGGGGGGCGACGCAGGCCCGGGCGACCCCCACCGGGGGAGAAACCGAGATCGAGCTGATCGCCTGTTCCACCAGAATGGTCGCGGGGTTGCTCTTCGTCTCCCCGACCGCGGCGGTGACGGTCGCCGTTCCGGGGAAGATCCCGCGCGCGACCCCATCAGCATCGACCGTCACAATCGAGGGGTCTGAAGAGGCCCAGAGAAACTTGACCTCCGAGACGGGCCGGCCGGAGGGGTCGAGGGGCGTTGCCGTAAACTGAATCGCCTCCCCGACCGCCAGCACCATGCCTGCGGGGGTAAGTTCAATAACCGCGATCTTCGGCTCTCCTCTCCCCTGGCACCCCGCGGCGAATGGAAGGAGGAGAAGAAGAAGCCATATCATTCGACTTGGACCGTCAGATCCTCGGAGAAGTCGCTCTCGCAGCCGTCGGGACCGACGGCTGTAACAGCGTAGTGATAGGTCCCCGGGGAGACCGAGTCGAGATAGAATGAATCCTCAACCCTCCCGATCTTCTCGTAGCCGCTCCCGGCCGTCAGGCTCCGGTAGATTGCGAAAGGCCCGCTGCCGCTCCAGGAGAGGAGGACCGATCCGCCGATTGAGCGAGGGCTCCAGAAGGAAAAGGGGGCCGCGGGGACCGTGGACAAACCGAGAACGGTCACGTGGAGTGTGAACGCCCGCTCGTTTGTCGCGTTGAGGTAAGCGTAGGCGCCCCCATCGCTTATATCGATCTTGATCCCATCCCGCCGATCGATCAGGACAAACCGGCGGCTCTCGCATCCTGCGGAGAGGAGACGCCATCTTAATATAATGTCCTGATTGAGGGTTCCGGCGACCCGGAACTCCCACTCCGTGGGGGCGAGCGAACCGACCGGGGCGCGAAAATCGCGCCAGAGTACCGGATTCGAGAGATCTTCGGGATGATCAAAATAGGCCGAAATCGCCACTGCGCCCCCGGCCGGCTGTGAGAAGGACTCCGCGTCCCATCTAAAGTCGAACCTGTCGGTCGCAGTCGGATCGGTCCCGGCCGAGAGGTCGGTACTGGCATAGCCGCCGGCGGCCGCCGGATCGGCGGTCAACGCTTGCAGGTCGAGACTCCAGTCGGCAGAACGAGCCGGGATCGCCCGGAAGATGAGCCCGACGAGGGTGAAAACCGCTAAAGCGCTTCGGATCGCTCTTCTCATGGCGGCGAGATGATCAACCCCACTTTCATGTTTTCGGCCTCGATCTCG
>CAZSHZ010000079.1:0-2989 GCA_964606955.1 uncultured Nitrospirota bacterium | reverse complement strand
AAGAGCCTGCCAAACACGCGCGGGCGGGGCGGCGATCACGACTTCCAACTCGTATGAACCGGCCGTTTGTTGTTGTGCCACAAAATCTCCTCTCGCCGGCTGCTGCCGAACCAGTTATTAGATGGACGAATATATAGCACAGATTTTTTATATATTGCCAAGACGAAAAAATAACTTGGCGTAAACTATAAGATTTCATTACATTTAACAAATGACTAATATGCAATTCACGGAATATCCAATTTGAAAAGCCTAATATGCGGTCCGCGGATTAGGCACGGTTGATTCGCTGCCATATGCTGAGTATTTCGCCCGATATTTTAAAACAATTTGACACCGACCTTGAAAAAAATGCGGTTCCGTTCTCTCTCCGCGCCGATTATAGGAAGTGGCTCCGGTATTATCTTGATTTTCGCGCCAAATATCATGAGTTCTAGAAATTTCCCGTAAAGAGCAGGAGCGTGGGCGGGCGGCATTTCTCGTGTCCGTCGATCAGGCACCACCTCCTTTAGGATATACCACTGTGGGTTAGACGGTTTAATCCTTGCCCGTACCGAAGACGAGTACGACGCAATTGCCTGCGCACCCCTAATATTAAATTCAGCGGCATTGCAAAATATACTTAAAAACTGGACGATCCGGATGAACGTCTGCGTCTGGCGGCCGATCCCGTACGTCGTCTCGATCATGGAACCCGGCTGGTGATTCTGGATGAAGTCCAGAAGCAACCGGGCCTCCTGGATGCCGTCAAGCTGCTGGCCGACCTGGGGCGAGTCGCGGATCTAAACCAGTTTGCTCATGCTCAAAATCTCCTGGCGGCCCGCACCGGTCAGCTTCTCTCGTACAGTGAGGTTTCGCGGGATTTGGGGGTGGCGGTCAACACGGTCAAGCGTTATCTCAGGTTTCTGGAAATCTCTTATCAGGTCTTTCTTATCCGGCCCTTTCTGTGCAATATCACGACCCGCCTGGTCAAGAGCCCCAAGCTCTACTGGACGGATCCGGGACCGGCCCGGTTGCTCTCTGAACGGATGAGCCTTTCGGACGGCCCCCTTTTTGAGACGGCCGTTTTGGATGAACTGCTGCGGTGGGCGTCCTGGCAGTCGGAGCCGCCCGCCCTCCATTTTTATCGCACTCACACGGGACGGGAGGTCGATTTTGTGCTTTATAATGCCCACGGCCTTGTGGCGATCGAGGCCCGGGCAAGGGGGAGGGCCTATCCCCAGGACGCCCGGGTGTTGAGCGAACTTCTGCAAAATGTGCGGCTGCCCGGCTTGAACCGGAATGCTTGGCGCATCGGCCTTGTGGTCACACAGGGGCGCGAGGTGGAACCGTTGGACTCCTTGATCTGGGCCGTTCCATACCGGCGCCTTTTCGGACCGGACCGCTAGGACAGTTTGTATTCTTCTCCGTGGACGGAACCCGGCTCGGCCGCGCCGAATTTACCGGCGAGTTCCGAGGCCTCCGGCCGGCGTCGGGCCAATCGTGTCCGTCGATCAGGTCCGCGCCGAGGTCGGCGCCGACACGTACACCCGGGGGATTGGTTACTCCGGCACCGTCGCCGGGGCGTTGCGGTAGTTGACCAGCGCGATTCCGATAGCCACCAGGCCAGCCCCTAGAAGAAGCGAAGCGGGGAGCGCCTCTCCGAGGATCAGGTGGGAGAGAATGATCCCGAAGAGCGGCACGGTGGCGGAGAACGAGACCACAGCGCTTGCAGGGTGGCGCGCGAGGAGGATTGTCGAGGCGACAAAACAGAACCCCCCGACGATCACCCCCTGATAGAGGATTGCCCCGAAGACCTGGGTTGAAGCGAGTGCCGCAAGGGTCGTTTCCGCCCGTTCCCCATCGAAGAGCCCGCTGGCAAGGCCTAACAGCGGAACCCCCATCGCCATCTCCCAAAAGACGACCTTCGTCGGCTCGATGAACTCGATCAATCTTTTGATATAGACCGTCTTGGCCGCCAGGATAACGGCGGAGAGGAGGATCAGCCCGTTTCCGACGAGCGACGCCCGGCGCAGTGGGCCGCTTGGCATCGGGGCCCAAAAGACGAAGAGGACACCGGAAAAAGCGAGGAGAAGGCCGAGCGTCTTTCGCGCCGCGAGTCGATCATCAAGGAGAAAGAAGTGGGCAAAAAATGCGACAAAGAAGACATTGCTGTTGATCAGAACGACGGAGTGTGAGGCGGTGGTCCGGTAGATCCCCAGATAGAAGAATCCGATCTGCGAGGCGAAGAGGAGAGCGTTAATTACAAGGAGCGGAAATTCCCGGGAGTTTAAGCGGAGGGGAATCCGTTTGAAGCGGCAGAAGAGGAAGACGGAGCCGCCGCCGATGATGAAACGCAGGGTCGCCATCGCAAGCGGCGCGAGCGCTTGGGCGGCCAGTTTGATCGAGACGACGTTCCCTCCCCAGAGGAGGGAGATGAAGAGGAGATAGGGTACGATTGTTAGTGGCTGTGCCTGTGCCCGGGGTGCTGATGTTCCTCGCCATGCTCATGATCGTGGGCGCCGCCACCGTGGTCGTGGACCCCGCGCTTCTCCATTGCCTGGGTCAACTCTCCGTCATGGACATGATCCTCGGAGCCGCCGGTCGTGTCGCGCCCCTTTCCGCGCGTCAGTTCAATCCGCGAGACCGATTTGACGTTCGCGCAGGCGTCGTCTCCCTGGGGGATGAGGAGGCGGATCGGTCCCCCTTTTTCATCGGGGAGCGGCCTGCCATCCCTCTTGTAGAGCAGAATCCCGTACGAAACGATCTCTTTTAACGGGAGGCTGGCGGAGAACTTTCCATCTTCCGAATGGAAGGTCGCGTGATCTGCGGAGGCGTGGGGCGCGGCCTCGGCGAGGACCGCGGAGAGTTTCACTCCGGTTCCGGGAATACCGGTCAGTTTCTCGGTATCCTCGATCTTAAAATCCACCGGGAGACAGTCAAAATCTTCGTACGCCCATCCCCTCTCCTTTCCGACCCGTCCTTCGACTGTAAGAATCGTTTTTCCCAT
>CAZSHZ010000078.1:0-2277 GCA_964606955.1 uncultured Nitrospirota bacterium | reverse complement strand
GCGCCGCTGACGAAGATCCCATTTTTCGAAGTGCCGGCGTAAAGGGCGGAGGGCGCCTTGGGAGTGGCGGTGACCTCTCCGCTCGGCTCCTTCTCATCGTTATTTTCGAACATGGCGGTCACCCGATAGCAGTAGCGGGTCCCGTTTTTCAGCCCGCCGTCGGTCGCCTGCGCCGTATTGAGAGAGCGCGGCACGACCGGCGCTTTCTTCAGGCCGGCTAAATCGATCGGCAGAGGGCATTGCGTCCCCTCGCGGCGATAAAGATTATAGGTCACTGCGCCGACGACGGTCGGCCAGGAGAGAAGATTCTGACTGTTTCCCGGCGCAATCGCCGGCTGTGGAGTCACGGTCAGCGACGGACCTGTCGGCATCCCACCGACCTCCGAAGAGGCCTCGGCGGCTGTTCCATCCCCGAAAAAGGCGGTGACCGTGTAGAAATATTCCGTCCCGTTTATCAGTTCCTTGTCTGAGAAAGAGGTGGGAGGGGGCTGATCAGACGGATCGGGAACGACCCGCAGGGGGAATTTATCTTCCGGAGGGTTGCGATCGATTTCGTATCTGACCGCGCCGGAGAATGACTCCCAGGTCAGGGCGTTCACCTTATCCTGCGCGACGATCTTCACCCCGACGACGATGGAGTTCGGATTGTAGGCAACCGCGGTGACCTGTTTCGGCAGGTTTTCATTGATCCCGGACCATGCCGAGCCGCCGTCGGTGCTCCTAAAGACACCCCCCCCGTCCCCGGGAACCGCCGCGTAGAGGAGAGAGGGGTTTTTCGGATCAACGGCGAGAGAACGGACCTCCAGCGCCGGGAGACCAATGTTGATCGTCTTCCAGGTCGCCCCGGAATCGTCTGTACGGATAATCCCGCCGCGGGAGATCCCCGCGTAGAGGGTAGAAGGATCGGTCGGAGACCCCGCCAAGGTATAAAAAAATCCCTTATGGGTACCGTTGCTCTGCGCCCATACCGCGGGTTTTAAGAGGGGTTTCTGGTCCCCGACATTGGAGTCCCTTTTACCACAGGAGGCAAGGCAGACCACCGCAAAAACAGCAATATAGAATTTCCCCGACATTTGGACGAACTAATAGAAGAGGTTAGATGAAAAGATCAAATACGTCAAAGGGTTGAAGACATGATTGTCCCAGAAAATCACCACTGATTATAGGGAGTGCCGTCCGTCCCGACCAGATCGCTTCCACTGTGGATGTCGAAGATTCCCGACTCCTCCCCCTCCCCCGCGAAGACCTCGATCCAAGTTGTGCTGCTCCCGGTAAATGGATCGTTCGGAATGCTGCGGAGATATCCCCTTCCAGTCAACTCGGAAAGGGATGCCGGATAACGCCTCTGGTCGGCGTGGAACTGGTCGATCACGTCACGAAAGATGAAAAGATCGCGCTTCAAGGCCGCCTCCCGAGCCTTGATCGTCGCGGTATGGTAGGAGGGTTCGGCGATCGTCACCAGGATCCCGATGATCGTCATGACGATCAGCAACTCGATCAGCGTGAAGCCTGCGTTGAGAGGCCTCCGGGACGAGGCGGAATTACGGATCATCCGTCAAGCCCCAAGATCAAGGCTGGCGAGCCGAGCTCCCGCTCGATCCTCTTGGCCGTATTCTCCGCCTGCAATTCCTCGGAGAATCGGCCGACCCGCACTCGGTGGAGGACGCCGCTGTTCGTCCTGAACGGTTCGATACGGACCGAGGGGTAACGAGCGGAGAGCCGCCGGACCAGCGCCTGCGCATTCTGCCGCTCGGCGAAGGAGCCGATCTGAATCGTAAATCCTTTTCGGCTTCCCCGGGGAACCGCCGCCTTGCCGATCGGGACGATCTCCACCCTCGCCACCCCCTTCTGGGTCATGTCCAGCCGGTGGGCCGCCCCGAAAGAGAGGTCTAAAATCCGGTTGCGCACGAACGGTCCACGGTCGTTCACCTTCACCGAAATTTTCCGGCCGTTCTCAAGGTTGGTCACCGACAGGATCGTCCCCAAAGGGAGGGTGCGGTGTGCTGCGGAGATCCCGAACATGTCGTAGATCTCGCCGCTGGCCGTCGGCCGTCCATGAAAGTCGATCCCGTACCACGACGCCGTCCCGCGCTGAGGAAACGCACTGCGCGCGTGCGGGGAATCGATCGAGGCGCATCCCGACAGGGAGAAAACCGCGAGGCCGATGAGAAGACATGCGGATGAGAGCGGCCCGCCGCGCGTTCGAGAATCACCCAAGGAAGAGGGCTGCGCCCCCCGCCGGCAGGATCGTCGCGGACGCATCGGGAACGAGAGCGA
>CAZSHZ010000077.1:0-9433 GCA_964606955.1 uncultured Nitrospirota bacterium | reverse complement strand
GTCGAGATAGATACCCCAGCGAGCAACGCGAGCGTGAGGGGGAGGCGAAATGAGGCTTCGCCGGTGGAAAGCGAGGATCTGGCTTTGCCGGTCCGAGCGCGGGGTGTGGGGGCATCGGAGGAGCGCGAAGCGAACCGCACGGGCCCCCACAGGTGATAGCCGCGACGTGAGCCCCTATAGAGGGATCTCCCCAGCGAGCAACGCGAGCGTGAGGGGGAGGCTCCATCCGGCTTCGCCGGTGGAGGGGGCGACGTGAGCCCCTATAATAGAGCGGAAGGGGACTTGTCCCCTTCCGAGCCATCCCCTAGACCTCAAGCGCTCGCGCGGATTCCGGGGTCCCCAAAGACCGCGTCTTTGGGGCAATCAAAGCCCGACGCTCGCTCCCCAGCGAGCAAGGCGAGCGAGAGGGGGAGGCTCCATCCGGCTTCGCCGGTGGAGGGGGCGACGTGAGCCCCTTTAATCGAGCCGCTCGACTCCGATCCCATGGCGGTAGACGAGCTCGCCCCCGTACCATCCCTGAATCCCGAGCATCCCGCCCCCGACGAGATTCAGGATGATCGGGAACCAGGGGGTCTCCTCGGGCGGCATCCCCCAACTCCGCAAAAAAAGGCCGATCAGATAGACCACGAAGATCATCGATCCGAAGGTGAGATGGACGACCGCCGCTCTGTAGGCCGGATGCTGGTTATTCAGCGCCAGAAAATCGAAAATCCCGGTGAAGCCGGCGCTGACATTCGTGACGACTCCGAAGAGGATCAGCCAGAACGAGACCCGGTACCAGAAGGGGTCTCCTACTCCGACGTAGATCAGGTCGGTGACGATCGACACCGTGTAGAGCGCGATCGGATATGCGACGACCATCGGATGGACGGGATGTCCCAGAAATTTCAGTCGGCTTTCCATTGGTTTCCTCCTAGGTTGAAATGGCGGCCCGTGCCAGCGCCTCGATATGCCCGGTCTGCGGAAGAGGATCGAACGGCTGGATCGGGCCGATCCGGTAGCCCGCCCTCTTGAGGATGGCGAGGTCGCGCGCGAGGGTCGGACCGCTGCAAGAGAGATAGATGATCCGGCGGGGGCGGCAGGCGACGACCCTCTGTAGGACGCCCGGTCCTGCCCCGGCGCGCGGGGGATCGAGGAAGACGAGATCGAAGATCTCCCGCCTCCGCTCAATCCGCGACATTGCGAACTCCACAGGCTGGGCGATCAGCCTCACGTTTGATAGGCCGGCGGCGCGGAGATTCTCCCGAGCGTCGCGGACCGCGTGCCGGTTCCCCTCGATCGCGATCAGATCCTTGCATCGGCGGGCGAGCGGGATCGTAAAATTTCCTCCTCCGCAGTAGAGCTCCAGCACCCGCTCTTCCGGCTCCGGCCGCGCCGCCTCCACGACCGCCTCGATCATCCGCCGATTCACACCAAGATTCGGCTGCAGGAACGCCCGCTCGGAGACCCGAAAAGGAATGTCGTTCAGATCAAAGAAGAGGTGGTCGCGGCCCAAAAGAATCCGTTTCTTTCCAAGGTAGGCGGAGACTCCTGCGAACAGCCCCGGCCGACTCTCCTGAAGTCTTTCATAGAGCCGGGCGATCTCCTCCTCTTTCCCGCCCCGCAACAGAAGAGTGACGATCACCTCCCGTTTTGATTCGGACCCTAAAATATCGATCTTCTCGATCGAGACGAGCAGGCCGGCCTCCGTCAGCCGATCCCGCAAAACCGCCAACGCCTCATTAAGGACCGGGACCAACAGGGGGCATTGCTCCGCTTCGACCAGTTCGTGACTCCGCTTCTTGAAAAATCCGATCTTTCCCCCGGCGACCTTGAACTGCACGCGGCTCCGATAGCCGAAAGGCGCTAAAGAGGGGACGATCGGAAGGAGGTCGACCTCGCGAAGACCGCCGATTCGAGTCAGTGCCTCGCGGAGCGTCGGGAGTTTGTATTCCGGCTGCCGTTCGTCGATGACATGCTGGAGCTGGCAGCCGCCGCACTCGGAATAGATGGGGCAGGGCGCGTCGCGCCGGTCCGGCGAGGGGAGGAGGACCCGGACGACCCGCCCTTCGGCGTAATCTTTCGCCCGCGCGGTGATCTCGACCTCCGCCTCCTCACCAGGCAGGGTCCCCGGGAGGAAGACGGGGAGGCGCTCGATCCTGGCGAGGCCGTCTCCCCCATAGATCAATTTCTCGATCCGGGCGGTAACAAGATCCCCGCTCTTCGGCGAGAGATCCGCAGGGATTGCGGAGTTCATCCGGACCGGTCGGGAGGGGAATCGATCCCGAGGGCTTTCATCTTTCGATACAGATAGGTCCGCTCAATACCGAGATCCTCGGCGGCCCGGTTGACGTTCCATCCGTTCTCCCGCAGACGCTCCATGATGAGGTTTTTTTCGAAGGCCGCGCGGGCCTCCCGCAGGGAGCGGCCGGGCCCCGAGCTCTCGGCCGGAATGCCGGTCTCCCCCAGTTCCATTTCCAAGAAGAGGGGAAGATCGCCCGCCGTGATGACCGGCCGGGGGACCATGATCATCAGACGCTCCACGATATTTTTCAGCTCCCGGATGTTGCCCGGCCAGGCATAGTCGTTGAAGATCTCGAGGGCGTCCGCCGCGATCTCCTTCGGCGGGAGGCGCTGTTCGCGCGCGGTCTCGGAGATAAAATGGCAAACGAGCAGCGGGATGTCCTCCTTCCGCTCCCGAAGGGGCGGGATGGCGAGCGGGATGACATTCAATCGGTAAAAGAGATCCTCCCGGAAGGCCCCCCGTTTGATCTCCTCCTGCAGATTCTTGTTGGAGGCCGCGATGACGCGAGCATCCACGCGGATCGATCCGGTCCCTCCGACCCGATGAAACTCCTGTTCCTGGAGAACGCGCAGGACCCGAGCCTGCGTCGGCAGGCTCATGTCGCCGATCTCGTCGAGAAAGAGGGTTCCCCCTTCGGCGCCCTCGAATTTCCCCTTCTTGACCGCCAAGGCGCCGGTGAATGCCCCGCGCTCGTGGCCGAAGAGTTCGTTCTCGATCAGAGACTCGGGGATCGCGGCGCAATTGATCTCCACGAAGGGGGCGGCGTGGCGGGGGGAGGAGAGATGGATGGCCCGCGCGACCAGCTCCTTTCCGGTCCCGTTCTCCCCTGAGATCAGAACGCGGGAGTTGCTTGGGCCGGCGGTGAGGATCTGCTCCTTAAGACGGCGCATCGCCGGCCCCTCTCCCACCATCTCGAACCTTCGCTCCACCTCTTCGCGGAGCGTCAGGTTCTCCCGCGCCAGCCGCTGCTCGTTGAGTGCGTGGCGCACCACCAAGAGGACCTTCTGGGTCGTCAGCGGCTTTTCGATATAGTCGTACGCCCCCAGCTTGATCGCCTTCACCGCGGTCTCGATCGAGCCGTGCCCCGACATCATGATCACCAGGAGATTCGGATACTGCTCTCTGATTTTTTTGAGCGTCTCGATCCCGTCGAGGCCCGGCATCCAGATATCGAGAAGCACCAGAGCCGGAAGCGATTGCGAGATCGCCTCCAATCCCTCGTTTCCGCTGGATGCGGTTCGGACGTTGAACCCCTCATCCGAGAGGACGCCGGCGAGCGTGGTCAGGATCGCCGGCTCATCGTCGACGACCAGGAGGAGTTCGCGGCTCATCCCGGCAACTCGATGGTGAAGGTTGTCCCGCGCGGGGAGCGGGGAGCGGCCCGGATCTGTCCGTTATGTTCGGAGACGATCCGCGAGACGATCGCCAGCCCCAGTCCCGTCCCGCTTGTCTTTTTCGAGAAGGTCGGGAGAAAGAGCTTGTCCGCATCCTCCGGGGCGATTCCGACCCCGTCGTCGGAGACCTCCAGAACGACCCGGTCGCGCGGCGCGTCGTGCCACGCCGCAACGACGATCTCTCCTTTCCCCTCGGTCGCTGCGACGGCGTTTTCGAAAAGGTTGACCAGAAGCCGTTTGATCTGCTGCCGATCCAGCCGCATCGTCGGAAGAGCGCCGTTGAAGTTTTTGACGAACGTTATCCCGCGGTGGGCCCCCTCATAAAGCGCAACCACATCGTTCAGGATCTCTTCAAGCCGCTCCGGCCGGTGGATGGCCGGAGGCATCCGCGCGAAGTTGGAGAACTCGTCCACCAGCATCTTGAGGCTGTTCACCTCGTTGATAATGATCTGCGTCCCTTCGTCGAAGACGACGGGAAAATCGGAAGAGCGCTCGAAGAATTTTTTTCGAAGACGTTCGGCGGAAAGCTGAATCGGAGTCAGCGGGTTCTTGATCTCGTGCGCGATCCGCTGGGCCACCTCCTGCCAGGTGGCCGCTTTTTGCGCCCGGATCAGCTCCGAGAGATCATCGAAGACGAGCACCGCTCCGGGGGCGCCGCCCCCCTCGGAAAAGAGGCGAGAGACGTGGAACCTAAGGACGGCGGAGCGTTTGCTCCCTTCGAGGTGAAGATCTCCCTCCAGGGCTGCCTGCCCGCTGTCGGCGAGACGTTCGAAGAGGAGAGCAATCGGCTCGGTCTTCATCGGAGACACGGTCTGCGTGAAGAATTCCTTGTAATTTTTTCCGGGGGCGGCGTTTGCCGGGAGGCCGAGGATCCGCTCGGCGGCGCGGTTGAAGGTCGTGATCGCCCCTTCTGTGTCGATGGAGACGACCCCTGTTCCGACCGTCTCGAGGACCTTTTCTATGTATGCCCGTCTGGCCTGGAGGGTCTGCTGGGCGCTGCGCAGATCTTCCGTCATCATGTTGAAAGATTGTACGAGGACGCCGAGCTCATCGGACGCGGGCTCCTCGATTCGGAAGGAGAGGTCTCCGGAGGCGACCGCCTGAGTTCCTTCCGCCAGCTTGACGAGAGGGACGGTGATCCCCCGCGCGATGTAAAAACCGAACCAGGTGGCGGAGAAGATGATCAGCAGGACGATAATTAAAAACGAGATGATGTAGGAGCTCTTAATCGGATTCTTGAAGGCCTTCAGCTGCATATAATCTTCATACGATTTTGTGATCTCCTCGATCCTCGCCACCTCGGCCGCCGGGATCAGCGTCTCCACGGTCACGATTCCGAAGACTTGACCGCCGGCGCCCTTGACCGGAGCGGCCGCCCGGATCGAATCTCCCTCCTTCCCCGGCCGGATCATCGTGAGGGCCTCTCCCTTTGCGGCGCGGGCGAGCAGCGCCTCCTCGTCCGTCCGGCTGCGGGCGCCTCCGCCTCCAGGCGCGCGCGCGACTTCAATCCACCTCCCGCCGGAAGGAACCGCTGTCGCGATCGACGACGCCCCCAGCAATTCCTGCCTGGATGCGAGGAGGGATTGGAGCAGGCGAGGATCGCTCGTTTTCCCCGAGCCGTCCGTTCCCACCGCCCCGCCCGGCCCAGAGGATTCCGTGGGGACGATGAAGGGAGCGACGTCTCGCGCGATCTCACCCGCCCATTTCAGATTCTCCCCCTCGGTCCGGATGTAGTGTCCCTTTGCGACCGTCAGGGCGTTTTCCAGCGAGCGGTCGACCGCGATCGAGAACCAGTTCTCGATGCTGGAGGTCAAAAGGCCGCTGGCGACGAGGAACAGGAGGAGCGACGGCACGAGGGAAAAACCGACGAACGAGGCGATCAGCCGTTTGCGGAAGCCGGCCCCCGGCTTGCCTCGTTCAAAATAGAATTTGATCAGGTTTCGTGAAAGAAGGAGGACAAGGAGGAGGACGAGAATGGCATTCACGTTGACGAGCGTAAGAACCAGGATATTGTTTGAGACCGCCGTGGGGGGCGTTCTTCCCCGGCTGACTGCGAGCGTCGCGGCGACGGTCGTCGCAAGGGCTGCGAGCGTAAACCAGATCGGCGTGAGCCGCGAGGAGCGCCCGGATCGGCTCACCACGGCGGCACGGGGGCTTGCGCCCAGGGGGTGTTTAACTCCAGGAACGGGAAGAAAAAGAGAAGGTCGTCTAAGTGGAGGGGAACCTTCGTGGCTCGCATCTGCACCTTCACGCTCACCGAATATCGGCGTTTCCGTTTAAGGTGTTCAGTGGCCGAAATTGTAACATCGTTCACCGTCGAGAGCAAATTTTTCACCTGCTCAAAATCACGGACGATCTCTTCGGTCGCGGCCGCGCCGATGGAGCGGCGGACGGTGAACTGCCCTTTGGCGGGATCGTATCGGACCGTGTATCGGAGCGTCTTCTCCGTGACCTCTTCATCAAACCATCCGCGCTGTTTTTTCTTTAAGACAAGATAGTAGTAATAATCCTTTTCGATTCCCTTGAAGATGTCTTTTTCGATGGAGCGGGGGAACCCTCCGGTCAGGCGCGCGGAGACCTTAATCTCTCCCTGATCGACCCGGACCGACAGGTCCCGGACCCGCTCCCGGGCGAGCGCGGGGAGCGCGCCGAGCAGCAGCAGAGCGGAGGCCAAGAGCGCTGCCGGAATCCGCCTCACGATCGCTCCCGCCGTCGCTCGAAAGAGTCGTAGGAGATCAGGAAGGCCTGTTCGAAAGCGGCCTCGAAGGCCAGCCCGGCCCCGATTCTTTCAAGGAGCTCGCGCACGCGGGAGAGGCCGTAGACGGAAATGAGTTCGGCGGCCGCCAGCCGGCTCTCCTCATAGGCAGCTGCGGCGGCTACGGCGTCCATCCGCGCGAACGGTTCATGAAGCGTTTCCAGCGGAATCGGACTTCGCCGCCCCCGCTCTCCCCAGCGCCGCCCCGCCAGCGTCTCGGCGTACTGCGCCAACCCCTCGTGGACCCAGGCGGGGACGCTTTTCCCTCCAGCCATCCGGTGGATGGCGGCGTGCATATATTCATGATAGAGAACCTTGCGAAACTCCTCGGGCCGGTTCGACGAGTTTCCCGACGGCAGCCGGATCTTTCCGTCAAACAGCCCCTCCATCCAGGTTGGAGCGGCGGTCACATCGCGGAAGGTCTCGCGCGGGTAGAGTATCACGGCGAAGCTCTCAGTAGGGAAGAATTGAAGGGCGCGGCCGACATCGCGATGAGCCGATTCCAGAAATTCCAAGGCGAGCCGCGCCGCTTCGCGGTCCTCCCTCCCTTCAAACGAAACGGTGAAGTGGGGAGTCTCCCGGCGGTCGAATCCCCCCTCGACCTGGGCCTCTTTGCGGACCTTCGAGATCAAAAGAGGGAGCTCGGCGTCCTCGGGAGCGAGGCGCAGGGCGGATTCCCACGAGGAGAGCGCGGCGGCAAGGTCGTTGCGGCGGTAGTGGATCTCCCCGAGCACTTTGTGGGCGGAGGGGGCGTCTGCGTCGAGCGTGGCGGCGGCGAGGGCCTCTCGTTCCGCCTCCGCCTCGCGCCCTTCTTTCAATCGTTTCCAGGCGAGCAGGGCGCGCGCCTCGGCGAGGTTGTGCCGGACGGCGGCGTTATCGGGATCTCCCAGGCGCGCCTTTAAAAAAAGGGTGATCGCCTCCTCCGTGCGCCCCTCTTTTAAGCGCGTGATCCCCTCCCGGTTTGCCTCCGCCGAGCGCCCCGCCTCTGGATCGCTATTTGGACCGATTCCGCCGCCGGGATCCGGCCTCGGATCGAATCGGAGGTCGGCCGTGACCCTCCCCTCGTCCCTATCCCTCTTATCCGCGCCGGTCGTCGGCGGGGAGGGTTCGATAGGGCCCGGTCTCGGCGGCGGGGAGGGGGTGGGAATTCCGCGCGGGAAGAGGAGGGGAAAGGAGATCAGGCCGGTGAGCAGCAGAAGGAGGAACAGAATGAAGATCCGGTCGCGCATCGCTTTAGAACGGGTGGCCCAGCGTGAAATGGAGCGCGGTGCGATCCTCACCACGCTCCGGATCCGTTTTGAATCCGACATCCAGCCGGAAGGGGCCAACCGGCGTATTGTAACGTATTCCGGTGCCGAATGTGGAACGGATCTCGTCCACCCGGACGTCGCCGACGTCAAGCCAGACGTTCCCCTGGTCGGAGAAGAAGACCAGCCCGATCGAAGCGGGTAGGGCGAGCCGGATCTCCTCATTGAAGACGACCATGGCATTCCCGCCGGTCGGCTTGAGGGAGTCGAGGTCGATCGTCTCGCCGGGAACCCCGAGGAGATCCTGGTCATAGCCGCGCACCGTGCTCCTTCCCCCTGCGAAGAAGCGCTCCGAGATCGGGATCGGGAGTTCCCGTTCGCGCGTTTCTCCAAATCGTTCGGCGACGCCGCCGCGCGCCGAAAGGGCCAGGACGGCAACCGGGAAGATCCGGAGGTAGCCGGTCGATTGGGCCGTGATCTTGACGAATTGGACCTCCGAGCCGAGTATCTTCGCCGCGTCTCGGATCGTGAGCTGGTGGAGGGTCCCGGCCCCGGGGTTGAACGGATCGTCCCGCGTGTCTCGCACGATCGAGGGGTTGATGCTCCCGATCCGGACGCGGCCGACGTCCTCCTTGGTCAACACGGCGACCGGCTCGACATTGAAGATTTTGTTCAACTGATATTCGTACAGGAGCGATCCCTTGACCGCGTCGGAAAAGCTCTTGTCGGTCCCGAAATTTGCGATGAAACTCCTCCGCTCAAAGGAGCGTTCCTGCTTTTCGATGTAGATGAGCCCGGCCCGGGCGTCCATCCTGGAAAATTCCGGGATGACCTGGCCGGGCGTCCATCGGGGATAGAGCCACGGCTGGATAAAATTGAGCGATCCCTTTTTCTCAATCCGGCTTGCCTCCGCGCGGGCGGAGATCTGGCGCCCGGTCCCGCCGAGATTTCGCTCTGCGACTTCGACCGAGCCGCGCAGCTGTTCGAAATCGGCGTATCCCATCGAGAGAGCCAGCGTCATCGTCGGGCGCTCCCTGACATGAATGTCTATCCCCTGGACCTCCAGGGTGCCGGTCAATCGCGGATCGAAGCGGACCTCGGAAAAATAGCCGAGCCGGAAGAGCCGCTGCTGGCTTTTGAGGATTTCTTCGAAGTCGAACGGATCCCCCGAATGAACCGAGACCTCGCGCATGATCACCCTGTCCTGGGTCCGCACATTGCCGGAGAGGTCGATCCGCCCGACCCGGACCGCCTCCCCTTCGGTGACGCGGTAGACGACGCGAACCTCGCTTCGATCTTTCGAAAAGGTCGATTCGATCTGGACATCGGAGTAGATATAACCGCTCCGGCTGTATCGGTTGATGATCCGCAGTCTGTCCTCTCGGGTGTGTCCTTCGTTGAACGGCTCTCCCGGATGCAGCCTCGCCGGGCCCAACAGTTCCCCCTCCGGAAAAACCGTGTTCCCCACGACCCGGACCTCCGAGACGATTGTCCTGACCCCCTCTTCGACCGCGATCGCGACGGTCAGCCTGGTCCGATCAGGGGAGAAGACCAGGCGCTCCCTCAGTTTGGCGTCGAGGAATCCCTCGGCATGGTAAAACGCGGTGAGAGTGGCGAGATCCTCCGAGAGCCTCCGCCGGGTAAAGCGGTCTGAAAAGAGGAGCCCCTCCTTGCGAATCGTCATAATCTTCTCAAGGCGCTTGGCCGAAAAGGAGCGGTTCCCTTCAAACCGGATCTGTTTTAAGGTGTCTTC
>CAZSHZ010000076.1:0-1858 GCA_964606955.1 uncultured Nitrospirota bacterium | reverse complement strand
TGCAGATGGTGATGCCCGGGGACAATGTGACGATCGAGGTGGAGCTGATTACCCCCATTGCGATGCAGGAAGGGCTCAGATTTGCGGTGCGGGAGGGGGGAAGAACCGTCGGCGCCGGCGTCATCAGCAACATCATAAAGTAATGCCATGCGGGAGATCATCACGCTGGCCTGTGCCGATTGCAAAGAGCGGAATTATTCCACCCGTAAGAACAAGCGGACGACTCCGGACCGGCTTGAGTTGAAGAAGTACTGCCGGTCTTGTAAGAAGCACACCGCGCATAAAGAGGTGAAGTAGCGGGTCTTGTAGGCCAGTAGCTCAACTCGGCAGAGCAGCGGTCTCCAAAACCGCGGGTTGGGGGTTCAAATCCCTCCTGGCCTGCCAGCCTCCGCGGAGAAGAGAGCGCCGAGGAGAGGCGGTTTAGAGGGCGGGAGCGGCGGATCGGTAATGATCAGGCAAGTTTTTCATACGGGGGGCGAGTTCGTGCGCGATGTGCGCTCCGAGATGTCGAAGGCGACCTATCCCGCCCGCTCCGAGACGTTCGGTACCACGACGGTGGTCATCGTCTTCTCGCTGATCGTCTCTCTGTTTTTGGCCCTCGTGGATACGGTCCTGATTCGCCTGATCCGGATCATTTTATAAGTCAGTGAGAAGGGCGATGAGCGGGGAAGCGAATCGCGTGATGGAAACATCGGTCGGAAAGCAGTGGTATGTCATCCACACCTACTCTGGATTCGAGGGGAGAGTGAAGGCTGCCATCGAGGAGCGGGCCAAGTCGATGGGTCTGACGGACAAAATCAAGCAGGTGCTCATTCCCACGGAGGAGGTCATCGAGATCAAAGAGGGGAAGAAGCGGACCTCGACCAAAAAATTCTTTCCGGGCTATGTGCTGGTTGAGATGGACCTGGACGAGCAGACGGAGCAGATGATCAAGACGACCCCGAAGGTAACCGGTTTTCTTGGAGGCGCGCAACCGTCTCCCCTCCCTGAGGCGGAGGTGGAGCATCTCCTCAAGCAGGTCGAGGCGGGGACGGCCGCCCCGCGCGAGAAGACGCAGTTCTCCAAAGGGGACCCGGTTCGGATCATCGACGGCCCGTTCCTGGGGTTTAACGGGGTCGTCGATGGGGTCAACACGGCCCAGAGCAAGGTAAAGGTCCTGGTCTCAATCTTCGGCCGGGCTACCCCCGTAGAGCTGGGCTTTCTACAAGTGGAGAAGCTGTAGTGCCCAAAGAGGTCTCCGCGATGGTGAAACTCCAGATCCCTGCCGGAAAGGCGAACCCCGCCCCTCCGGTCGGCCCGGCGCTCGGGCAGCATGGGGTCAACATTATGGAGTTCTGCAAGCAGTTCAATGCCCGGACCGCCAAGGACGAGGGGACGATCATCCCCGCGCTGATCACCGTTTACAAGGACCGCTCCTTCATGTTCGTAACGAAGAGCCCTCCCGCATCGGATCTCTTGAAGAAGGCCGCCGGTGTCATCAAGGGATCGGGACAGCCCCACAAAGAGAAGGTCGGAAAGATCACCCGCTTGCAGTTGGAAGAGATTGCCCGGACGAAGCTGGCCGACCTTAACGCGAACGATCTTGCCGGAGCGGTCAAGATCGTGGCTGGTACGGCGCGTTCTATGGGGATCACGGTCGAGGAATAGATACCCAGCGAGCAAGGCGAGCGAGAGGGGGAGGCTCCATCCGGCTTTGCCGGTGGAGGGGGCGACGCTGGGGGTCCCCGAGCGCTGCGCGCTCGGGGCAGGAGTCCCTACGATAGAGGAGGCGAGGGCAGGTGGGGAAAAAATTCGCGGCCGCCGCGGCCAAGGTGGGGAAACCGTTCTACCCCCTGCCCGAGGCGATTGAAAAGGTGAA
>CAZSHZ010000075.1:0-9528 GCA_964606955.1 uncultured Nitrospirota bacterium | reverse complement strand
GGAGAGGACGACGACCATGCGAAAGGCCTCCGGGAGGGCGTCGACCGCTCGTTGCAGGTCCTCTCGCAGGACCTTGTTTAAGAATTCCCGTTCCGGATTCCCCCACCAGAGGAGAAATGGCTGGTGAAGCTTTTCGAAAAGTGAAAAGTCGGCTTCCGAATCGGCCGGCTCCTCCGGCGCCGTCTCAAACCGCGGCCGGGCGGCGCGTTTTCGGCAGTCGGAGATGAAGGTATTCGTCAGGACTCGGAAGATCCAGGGGCGGAAACTGTCTCTGTTTTTCAGGGAGTCGCGATGCGCCCACGCCTTCGTGACCGTCTCGGCGACGAGGTCCTCCGCGTCGTCTCGATTTTTTGCCAGCCGCATCGCCACCCCGAGGAGTTCGCCCAGGAGCCCGGTGGCCTTCTCCTCAAAGAAGCTTCGATCATCAGCGTTCAAAGAGGGCATCGGGCTTTAGGGAACTCCTACTGTTGGTATAGACGCGCGGCGTTCGAAAAAGTTCCTGATTTCTGGGAAATCAGGCGGGGACGGCCCGGAGGGATTTCCCGGCCTTCAGATAACGCTCGATGCCGGCCGCCGCTTTTCGGCCGTCGGCGATCGCCCAGACGATCAACGAAGCCCCCCGCATCATGTCTCCGGCGCAGAAGACACCGTCGACTGAGGTCATGTAATCAGAGCCGCCGGCGACGCTCCCGCGATCGATGAATTCCACCCCGAGATCGGCGAGGAGCCCCTCCTTAACCGGTCCAACGAACCCCATCGCAAGCAGGACCAGATCGACATCCATCTCAAACGCGCTTCCGGGGATCTCGACAAAGCGCGCGCGGCCATTGTCGAACCGCGTCTCCACGCGGGCGGCGTGGAGTTTTTCCACCCGGCCGTTTTTCCCGGAGAAGGCGGTGGTAGAGAGCGACCACTCCCGCCGGCACCCCTCCTCATGGGCGTGCGAGGAGCGAAGCATCATCGGCCAGAGCGGCCAGGGGGTGGAGGGGGAGCGCTCCGGCGGCGGCGGCGGGAGGAGTTCGAACTGCCAGATCTCTTTCGCCCCCTGACGATGACAGGTCCCCAGGCAATCCGAGCCGGTGTCCCCCCCTCCGATGATGACGACCCGTTTCCCTTCGGCAGTGATCCGCTCTGCCGGGTCGATCGAATCCCCCTCGCAGATCCGATTCTGCTGAACGAGATACTCCATCGCCGGATAGATGCCGACAAGCTCCCTTCCGGGGACGGGGAGCTCCCGCCCCTGCATCGCCCCCCCTGCGAGGAGGAGTGCGTCGTAATCGGACTGCAGCCGCTCTGTAGAAATGTCCCTGCCGGCCTCGACGTTCACCTCGAACCGGACCCCCTCGGCCCGCATCTGCTCCAATCTCCGCTCGACCACCTGTTTTTCCATCTTGAACTCGGGGATCCCGTAGCGCAGCAACCCCCCGATCCGATCGTCCTTTTCAAAGACGGTCACCTCATGTCCGGCGCGCCGCAACTGCTGCGCCGCAGCGAGCCCGGCCGGGCCCGAGCCGACAATGGCAATTCTCTTGCCAGTCGAAACCTCCGGGACGATCGGGGTCACCCATCCCTGATCAAACCCTCTGTCGATGATGTTCCATTCGATCACGCGGATCGACACCGGATCGTCGATGATCCCGAGCACGCAGGCCGATTCGCAGGGGGCCGGGCAGAGGCGCCCGGTAAATTCGGGAAAGTTGTTGGTGGCATGAAGCATCTTGAGGGCGTCTTTCCAGCGCCCCTGATGGACCAGGTCGTTCCAGTCGGGGATGAGATTTTCGACCGGGCAGCCGGTCGGCCCCTGGCAGAACGGGGTGCCGCAGTCCATGCAGCGCCCCCCTTGGGTCTTTAGGGTCTCCTCCACGATCGGCTCATAAAACTCCTTCCAGTCGCGGATGCGAATTTCAACGGGCCGCCGCTTCGGCCCCTCCCGCTTCGCCTTCAGAAATCCTCTCGGGTCAGCCATGGACCAGGGTCTCCTGGCGCTTCCCTTTCGCCTTGCGCTGCTCGAGAACCTTCTTATACTCGACCGACATCACCTTGACGAACTTGGGGAGCATCTGCGGCCACTGCTCAAGGACCTTCTTCGCCTTGCGGCTCCCGGTGTATTTCAGGTGTCGCTCGATCATCCCTTTCAAGAGCGCGACATCCTCCGGCTCGTGCACCGCCTCAAGTTCCACCATCGAGAGGTTGCAGCGCCGCTCAAACCCGCCGTCCTCGTTGAGGACGAACGCCACCCCTCCGCTCATCCCTGCGGCGAAGTTCCTCCCGGTCCCACCGAGGACGATGACGACTCCGCCGGTCATATACTCGCATCCATGATCCCCGACCCCTTCGATGACCGCACGGCATCCGGAGTTGCGGACGGCAAAGCGCTCGCCGGCGGCCCCGTAAAAATAGGCCTCGCCCCCCGTGGCCCCGTAGAGGGCAACGTTGCCGATCACGATCGTCTCTTCCAACGGATAGGTGGAGCGCCTCGGGTGATAGACGACGATCCGGCCGCCCGCCATGCTCTTTCCGAGATAGTCGTTTGCTTCCCCCTCCAGCTCCAGAAAGAGCCCGTTGACGCAGAAGGCGCCGAAACTCTGGCCGGCCGTGCCGGTGAATCTGAAATGGATCGTGTCGGGCGGGAGCGCTTCGGGGCCGTGCCGCTTCGTGATCTCTCCGGAAAGCATCGCCCCGACGGTCCGATGGACGTTCCGGATCGGAAGATCGATCTTCACCGGGGTCTTCGACTCAAGCGCTCCAGCGGAAAGCCGGATCAGTTCGTAGTCGAGGGCGCGCGCCAGCCCGTGGTCCTGCGACTCGACGCAGTGGGTCGCCGCCCCTTCCGGCGCCTCCACCCGCGCCAGAATCTTCGAGAGATCAAGGCCGCGGGCCTTCCAGTGATCGATCGCCTTTCTCGGCCGGATCTTGTCCACCCGTCCGATCATCTCCTCAAATCTGCGAAAGCCGAGTTGGGCCATCAGTTCGCGGACTTCTTCGGCCACAAAGAAGAAGTAGTTGATCAGATGCTCCGGCCGGCCAGGGAATTTTGCGCGCAGGACCGGATCGTGCGTGGCGATCCCGACCGGGCAGGTATTCAGATGGCATTTGCGCATCATAATGCACCCTTCAACGATCAGCGGTGCGGTGGAGAAACCGAACTCCTCCGCCCCGAGGAGCGCGGCGATGACCACGTCCCGGCCGGTCTTCAGCTGTCCGTCCACTTCGATTCGCGCCCGCCCCCGAAGCCGGTTTAAGACGAGTGTCTGCTGTGTCTCGGCCAGGCCCAACTCCCAGGGAACCCCCGCGTGCTTGATCGAAGACCAGGGAGACGCCCCGGTCCCGCCGGTGTCGCCCGAGATCAGGATCTTGTCGGCCCGCGCCTTCACGACCCCCGCGGCGATCGTCCCAACCCCCACTTCGGCGACCAGTTTGACCGAGATCGCGGCGTTCGGGTTGACGTTCTTCAGATCGTAGATCAACTGCGCCAGATCCTCGATGGAGTAGATGTCGTGGTGCGGCGGAGGGGAGATCAGCGGAACGCCGGGGGTGGCATAGCGGAGCCGCGCGATCGTCTCGTCCACCTTGGCGCCGGGAAGCTGCCCCCCTTCGCCCGGCTTGGCTCCCTGCGCCATCTTGATCTGAAGTTCCTTCGCGTTGATCGCGTAATGGGTGGTCACGCCGAAGCGGGCCGAAGCGATCTGCTTGATCGCGCTCGACTTCGAGTCGCCGTTGGGGAGCGGCGCGAACCGCTCCGGGTCTTCCCCCCCTTCGCCGGTGTTGCTCTTCCCGCCGATCCGGTTCATCGCGATCGCCAGCGTCTCGTGCGCCTCCTTGCTGATCGCGCCGAAGGACATCGCGCCGGTCGTGAAGCGTTTGACGATCTTGGAGGCCGGCTCGACCTCGGAGAGCGGGACCTGCTCCCCTCCGGTGCGGAGCTCCAAAAGACCCCGAAGCGTGGCGAGCTGCCGGCTCTCGTCGTTGGCGGCCTGTGCGAACTCCTTGTAGGATTCGTAACTGTTCTTCTGGGCGGCGTGCTGGAGTTTCATGATCGTCACCGGATTCCAGGCGTGTTGCTCCCCCTGAATCCGGTAGTGGTACTCCCCGCCGAAATCGAGGGCACGGACGGCCGACTGGCGGAAGGCGGCCACATGCCGGGCGAGAGACTCCCACGCGATCTCTTCGATCCCGATCCCCTCGATGCGCGAGGGGGCGCCGGTGAAGTAGCGGTCGATAAGGCTGGAATTTAGACCGATCGCCTCGAAGATCTGGGCCCCGCAGTAACTCTGGACCGTCGAGATCCCCATCTTTGAGAAGATCTTCAACAGACCCTTGTTGACCGATTTGATGTACTTGGACTCGGCGGTGGTCGCGTCGATCGTCTCGGGGAAATAGCCGTCGCGGACCATATCGATCAGCGTCTCGAAGGCGAGATAGGGATTGATCGAACCGGCGCCGAATCCGATCAGGGAGGCGAAGTGATGGACCTCCCGCGGCTCGCCCGACTCGATAATCAGGCCCACCTCGGTCCGCAGGCATTCGCGAATCAGGTGATGGTGAACCGCAGAGATCGCAAGAAGCGAGGGGATCGGACAGAGATTGGCGTCCATCTCACGGTCTGAGAGGATCAGAAATTTGTAGCCGTCTTTGATCGCCTCGACCGCCTCGCGGCAGAGCCGCTCGACCGCAGGCGCAAGCCCCTTGGAACCCTCCGCGACGGAAAAGAGCGTCTTCAGCGTGCGCGTCTTGAAATGCCCATCCGAAATTTCCCGGATCTTCTGCAGATCGGCGTTCGTCAAAATCGGCTGCTGGACCCGGATCCGCCGCGCGTGCTCGGGGGTCTCCCCCAGAACGTTCAACTTGGGGCCGATGTTGGTGGCGAGCGACATGACCAGCTGCTCGCGGATCGGATCGATCGGAGGATTGGTCACCTGCGCGAAGAGCTGCTTGAAATATTTGAAGAGAAGTTGAGGCTGATCCGAGAGGACGGCCAGCGGCGTGTCCGTCCCCATTGAGCCGACCGGCTCCTCCCCCTGCGTTGCCATCGGCATCATCAGCATCTTCAACTCCTCGACCGTGTAGCCGAAGACCTGCTGCCGGCGGCGAAGCGTCTGATGGTCCGGCTGGGCGACATTCAGCGGCTCCGGAAGATCCTCGATGCTGATCCGATTGGCGGCGACCCACTGACGATAGGGTTTGCGCCGGGAGATATCGGCCTTGATCTCCTCATCCTCGATGATCCGCCCTTGCACCGTGTCGACGAGAAACATCTTCCCCGGCTGAAGCCGTCCCTTCATCCGGACATCCTCGGAGGGAATCGGGAGAACGCCCGCCTCGGAGGCCATCACCGCGAAGTCATCCTGGGTCACCAGCCAGCGCCCCGGCCTCAGGCCGTTTCGATCCAGCGTCGCTCCGATCACCTTGCCGTCGGTGAAGCAGACCGCCGCCGGTCCGTCCCACGGCTCCATCACCGCGGCGTGGTATTCGTAGAAGGCGCGGCGGTCGAGGTCCATGTGGGGATTCCCGGCCCATGCCTCTGGGATCAGCATCATCATCGCGTGCGGGAGGGTCCGCCCCCCCATCACCAGAAAGTCCACCGCGTTGTCCAGGCAGGCCGAGTCGCTCTGGTCCTCATAGATGATCGGGAAGAGCTTGGAGAGATCGTCGCCGAACAACTCCGAGGAGAGTCTCCCCTCGCGAGCGTGCATCCAGTTGATGTTCCCTTTGAGCGTGTTGATCTCGCCGTTGTGGCAGATGTAGCGATACGGATGCGCCCGACTCCAGGTCGGAAAGGTGTTTGTCGAAAAGCGGGAGTGGATCATCGCCAGAGCGGAGACGACGCTTGCGTCGGCGAGATCGGGATAGAAAAGGGTGATCTGGCTCGGCAGCAGTAGGCCCTTGTAGATAATCGTGCTTGCCGAGAGGCTGGAGAGATAGAAATCCGTCTTTTCTGGGATCGCCGAGCCGCGGACGGCGTTTTCAATTCGTTTGCGGACGACGTAGAGTTTCCGTTCAAACTCCGGTTCGGAGAGGATGTCGCGCGCGATGAAGAACTGCCTGATGGCGGGCTGGCTGGCCCTCGCAAGATCGCCGAGATGCGCCTCCTTGGTCGGGACATCGCGCCACCCCAGGAACCGCTGCCCCTCTTCCGCGATGATCCGCTCGATGAGCGTCTCGCACTGTTTGCGCTGGCCGGGATCCCGCGGAAGGAACGCCATCCCGACCCCGTATTCGCCCGGTCCGGAAAGGGAGATCCCGATCTCGCCGCAGGCGCGGGCGAAGAAATCGTGGGGGATCTGGATCAAGATTCCGGCGCCATCTCCCGTGCAGGGGTCGCACCCGACCGCTCCCCGGTGCGCCATGTTCTTTAAGACCTGCAGCCCCTTTTCGATCACCGTGTGGGAACGTCTCCCCTTGATGTCGACGACAAATCCGATCCCGCAGGCGTCGTGCTCGAACCTTGGGTCATACATCCCCTGCGCTCGCATCTCAGTCATGGAGGACGTCCCGCAGTTTGACGTAGTTCTCGCCAAACGTGGCGACCAGTTCGCGGTTGAAGCGCTTTAAAATTTTCGTGATGTAGACGTCGTGCTTCACATAGTCCTCGGCAATCATCGTAAAACCCCTGTTTTTACTCCAGGCCCCCTCGGTTTTTCCCTCGTAACTGATCGTCCCCATCAGGACCTCGGCGGAGTCAACCACGAGGACAAAACCGCGTCCCCCCTTCTCGGCGTAGAGCGTGTCCTCGATCGGATGGTAATAGATCTGGCCGACGGCCGTCTGTGGAGGGCCGAAGTGGACGATCGCGCTTTTGACGCCCCGCTCCTCCGCGGCCTTGAGGTCCCCCAAAAGAAAGGCGAGCTCCTCTTTCCAGAGGGAGAGGAGGATCACGCTTTGGGCCGAATCGATCATCTGCCGGGCCCGCTCGATCAGCCGGTCATGGTCGTTGATGTTCCAGATGTAGTTCGCCTGTGGCTTGCCGTTGACCCCCTTCAACTCGGTGCGGAGCGAGTCGACCAGGCGGCCAACCCCGTTTGCATAGCGGCTCAAAAAATCGTCGGGATTCTGTGGGACGTACCGAGTGGTTTTGGAGGTACGGCGCCGGTCCTCGTTGAGGACCTGGATCATCCCCTTTTCCGACAGTTTCGCCAATACCTCGTAGATCTTGGAGGATGGAATGCCTGAGGACTTACCGATCTCGTAGGCCGTTGCGGGATTCTGCGCAATTAAGGCAAGGTACGCCTTGGCCTCATACTCGGAGAGGCCGATCTCGGAGAGTTTTGAGATGACCGCCTTGCGCTGCACTACTGTGGTAGTGATTAAATACCAAACCGGTTTGTGAAGTCAATAAAAAATTGCACCCCCGCTCAACCCTTCACCTTCACGTAGACGACGGCCTGATTCGGCTCGCAATATTCTAGGGCCAGTTTCTCGCTCCAGCGGGATACCTCAGTAGATAGCGATCGAACTCCGAGTCGTTTTTCCGGACACTTTCCGCCCACCACACAGAGGGCATCGGCTTTTAGGAAAGCTCTTTTTCATCCTTTACCTCGGCACGTTTGGCCAGAATTAATTACGTCAGTTTCCTGCCTCCACTGTAAGCCCTTCAATCCACTGAAGGTGGTTATCGTTTGTGATAAGCGTGACGCGATGTTCCAGGCGAGAAGCTGCAATCCATATGTCATTTTCCGGGATCGGGCGTCCCTTTTGCTTTAAAGATATCCGTGTCCTGGCGTACAACGTAGCGGTCTCCGAACCCATGACCAAAACCGTACTCCGTTGGATCAACTGTTCAATGCGTGACAGGTTGGCCTCGGCATGTTGTGAGTTCAACGCGCCATACATCAACTCACCGACGACCGGAAGGGGCAGGAAGACTTGAATGACGTTTTTGAGTTTGCTGATAACGGCTGTTTCACCGTTGAGGACCGCGATGGCCGCGTTCGTGTCGAGGGCGACTTTACCATTCATTCAGGTCTACCCTTTCAAACTCCTCCTCAACGATCTTCAGTATTTCATCCGCATCCTCTTTGGGAAGGATGCCGAAGACATCTGTAATGGATTTAGGAATTGGGGGATACTGGACCGACAGTTCCACTTCGCTGTTCTCTGCAATCTCTTCCAGTGGCTCTAAGGGCTTCAAGACCCCGTTTTCGTAAATGGCATGTATAATTTTCTTCATCGTCCCTCACCCCCTTTATGAAAAGCATTATAGTACCAAGGGAGAACAATTACACCCGCTATTTAACGAGAGCCGAATCAGATCGAGACCGGCCTTGATATTGTCGTTGGCCTTATCGAGATAATCCCTCGTCTGCGCCTTCATCAAACAGCTATGCCTTCTCGTTGGATGTTCCGGACCACTGACTTCTGTTTTTCTGTCCAGTCTGTAACACGCAGGGGTATCAAAGAGATGGTGATCCCCATAAGCGTCCAATAAAACTTTCGCTGGTCTAGAGGAAGTCCTTGAAACAATGTGACAATTCAAACAAACCGCTCGGGAACGATTTGAATTTCACAGTGGGCCATAATCCCGGAATGAACCGGGAGGACGCCCATGAACCAAGGACGCACGATTTTCTCGCAGTTGATGGAGTCTCTACCGTACAAGGAGTTCTCCCGCTGTGTCCAACGATATGGCGGCGAGCGATACGTCAAGAGCTTTTCTTGTATGGACCAGTTCCTGGGCATGGCTTTCGCCCAGCTCACGTACCGCGAGAGTCTACGGGACATCGAGTGCTGCCTTCGCGCCCATCAGGCCAAGCTCTACCACATGGGACTTCGCAGCCAGGTTTCCCGAAGCACACTTGCCCATGCCAACGAGAACCGCGATTGGCGTATCTGGGCCGATTTTGCCCAGACGTTGATCCGCACAGCACGGGAACTATACGCCAACGACAGCTTTGGGGTGGAGTTGGACCAGACCGCCTACGCTTTCGACTCCACCACCATCGATCTGTGCCTGACACTTTTCCCCTGGGCACGATTTCGCAAGACCAAGGCGGCCATCAAAGCGCATACGCTCCTGGACCTTCGAGGCTGCCTACCCTGTTTCATCCATGTCACGACAGGGTCCGTTCACGATGTGAATGTCTTGGATCTTCTTCCCCTGGAGCCCGGCTCCTTCTACATCCTCGACCGGGGCTATCTCGACTTCGGCCGGCTTCATGCACTCTCGCAACAGGCCGCCTTCTTTATCACGAGGGCCAAACGCAATACGCGTTATCGTCGCCTCTCCTCCCACCGGGTGGACAAGAACACGGGCTTGCGCTGCGATCAGACCGTTGTGCTCACAGGCTTCTACGCCAAACGGGATTATCCCGACAAACTGCGGGTGGTGAAGTACGTCGACCCGGGTACGGGAAAACGGTTTGCCTTCCTGACCAACAACTTCTACATCCCTGCCATCACCGTGGCAAAGCTTTACAAATGCCGCTGGCAGGTGGAACTCTTCTTCAAGTGGCTCAAGCAGCATCTGCGCATCAAGGCCTTCTACGGCACGAGCGAAAACGCGGTGCGCACCCAGGTCTGGATCGCCCTCTC
>CAZSHZ010000074.1:0-5401 GCA_964606955.1 uncultured Nitrospirota bacterium | reverse complement strand
CATTTTTGTCGCTTTCTTCTCCGGATCGGCACCAGTTACCAGACCACGACCCGATCGTGCCGCAGGATCATCCGGCAGATCTCCTCGTCCGACAGGGCGGGAAAGGGACTCTTCCAACCGCAGGCCGACAGTTCCCGCTCTGAGACAAACACGACCCTTTTCCGCTCCCCGAACATCTCTTCGGTCATCAGCACGGCGTCCTGGATCAACAGGACCGCCGAGCCTGGCTCGGCGTGCGCGGCCTGGATTGCAAAGCGGTCCGCAAGCCGCCGGATGACGTGCAGCGTCCTCATCCGAACGAGACGACCGCGTCGGCGCCGGCGATCATCTGAAGCGCGGCCTCTCGCTCAAGAGCCATGACATCCCCCGGAATCGTAACTTTCCGGGCCTCGGCCGATCCCTTCTCAACGAAGAGCCTGATGCCGAGCTGATCATACACCTCGGTGTACTGCGAACGGGAGGGGCGGCCGAGCCGCCCCGGATCGAGCGGGAGGAGGTTATAAATCCCCTCGTCGATAAAAAGGAGCGAGACGCGATTCTCCTTCAGTGTCAGCCCCGCGGCCAGCCGGAGCGCCTCGGTCGGCGCCAGCCGATTAAACGGAGACTCGCGGACGACGATCAGGACGTTTTTCATCCGGTAAACGTCAGAAAACGGTCTGAGCGGCGGACCATTGCGGAAAGATCATACTGATTTGAAGCGACCACCTCTTCAAGGAGCCCGGCTTCCGGGAGCGACCGGGCGGAGGCGGATGCGGCGCAAAGGGTGATCCTCGCGCCGGCCGTAAGTGTTTCCGCAAAGTCCGGGCCGACCCGCGGCCGCCCCTTCGCGGCATTCAACACGCCGTCGTCCATCAGAAAGATCTCCACCTCCTCCCCCAGCGCCCGCAGGCCCAGGGCCCAACGGTGGACCGTGAAGGAATCGAGCGACTCGGGGCCGGCGGTCAGAAGGAAGAGGGTCATCGGAATTATCAGACCGTGATGATTACAGAGCTGTTTCGGGTTGTCAAAGAGAGAGAGTGTCTATAAAATCGGTATATGGCCGACTTCGTCCCAGGGCTCGCCGGCGTTCCCGCGGCAAAATCAAAGATCTCATACCTCAACGGAACCAAGGGAATTCTCGAATACCGCGGCTACCGGATCGAACTTTTGGCCGAGAAGAGCCGCTTTCTGGAGAGCGCGTATCTCCTCCTCTTCGGCAACCTCCCGACCGGAGAAGAACTTGCCCGTTTCGATGCAGACCTCCGGCAGCACCGCCGGATCAAGTACCGGATCATCGATCTGATCAAGTGCCTCCCCGACCAGGGGCATCCGATGGACGCCCTTCAGGCCGCGACCGCGGCGCTAGGAATGTTCTACCCCGACAAGGATGTCCTCTCCAAAGAGGTTCAGTACATCTCCTCGGTCCGGCTGATCTCTAAACTCCCGACGATCATCGCCGCCTATGCCAGGCTCCGTCGCGGCGACGACTATATCCTTCCACGGGACGATCTCTCCCATAGCCAGAACTTCCTCTACATGCTCACGGGGAAGGTACCGGATGAGATCGCGGTGCAGGTCCTGGATACCTGCCTGGTCCTGCACGCCGAGCATACGATGAATGCCTCGACCTTCTCCGGATTGGTAACCGCCTCGACCCTTGCCGACCCCTACGTGGTCGTCTCCTCCGCGATCGGCACCCTGAAGGGACCCCTCCACGGAGGCGCCAATCAGCAGGTCCTCGAGATGCTCCGCGAGATCACAACCGTCGAGAACGTCCGCCCCTACGTCGATCGGGTCCTTTCGGAGAAGAAGAAGATCCCCGGGCTCGGACACCGCGAGTACAAGGTCAAGGACCCCCGCGCGATCATCCTGCAGCGGCTGGTGAAGAGGCTCTTTGAGAAATACGGCGCCTCTCCTCTCTATCGGGTCGCGGTGGAATTGGAGCAGGTCGCCGAAGAGCGTCTGGCGGCCAAAGGGGTGTACGCCAACGTCGATTTCTACTCTGGGATCGTCTACGACAAATTGGGAATCGAGCCGGACTTCTTCCCGACGATCTTTGCGATGGCCCGCGTGGTCGGCTGGCTTGCCCACTGGATCGAGCAGGTCTCCGACAACGTCCTCTTTCGCCCCACCGAGATCTACGAAGGGGCGCACGAGCGCGAGTACGTTCCGATCGAACGGAGGGGGTAGTTGCGGCGCCTGGTGCTCCTCCTTTCGTTCGCCAGCCTTGCCGTCACGATCCCGCACGTTATCGAAGATTTCGTCTATGGGGTCCATCGGGGGTTCGGCCTCGCGCTGATCCCGGCGGCTCTCGTCGTCGGACTCGGATACGCCTTCCAGGTTGCGGGGCTCCTCCTCCTCGCCCGGGGATCGCGCGGCGGGCTCATCATCACGCTGGTCGCCGGGATCGGCTGGTTCCTCGGCGTCGCGCTCGATCACCTTCCCGACATCCTTTTCACCTTCCCGTATCGCGAAGGGACGGTATCAAAACTCCTTGAAATCCTGATCCTCCTTCTCGGCGGCGCAATGGCGCTCTCCTCGGGCGCCGCATTAGCATCCAGGAAATGATCGAGGATCTTGAGCGGGCGCTGACGGACGTGCGCAAGGGGGGTCGCCAGCAGGAGATGATCTCGGCTCTCGGCAATCTCGGCAACTCCTACGGGGTGATCGGAAGGGTTGCCGATGCCCGCGCCTGCTATCTTGAGCTCCTCGAGATTCTCAAAACCGCCGGGGACGACCGAGGAATCGGAATCACCCTGGTGAATCTCGGAAATTTGTCCGCCGACACCGGCGAGCATTCCCGCGCCGAGGCATACTATCTGGAGGCAAGGGAGTTTCTCGAGCGCGCGGCCGATCCGGGAGGGCTCGGGACCCTCGAGGCAAACCTCGGCCTTTTGGCGCGCGCCCGGGGCGATCTAAAGACCGCGATCGAGCATTTCAACCGCGCCCTCATCTTGATGAAGCAGCTCTCCGACTTTGCCGGAATCGCCCGGACGAAAAACAGCCTCGGCCGAACGTATCTGGCAATGGGCCGGGACCAGGAGGCCGAGATGGAGGTCTTAAGCGCCCTTGAGATCTCGGCTGAGGCGGGAGACGATCTCGGGAGGGCGACCGCCTTTTACAATCTCGCCGAGATTTACGAGCGGCGCGGGGATAGAGCAGGGGCAATCGCGGCGCTGGAACGCGTCGTGGAGATCGACGAGCGATTCAATCTTCCGAAACTCGCCGAAAATCGAGCCCGGCTGGAACGACTCAAGAGAGAGGAGTAGACTACTCTCCCCATGCCCGAGATGGAGGCCCCCGGGGTCGGGGTCATCGAGGAGGAGACGGAGGAGATCGCGGAAGATCTCCCCTGGTGCGTCATCCTCTATAACGACGACGCCCATACCTTCGACGAGGTGGTGCTTCAGGTCCAGAAGGCGACCGGCGCCCCGCTGCAAGAGGCCCACAAGATCACGACCGAGGTCCACGAGACCGGACAGGCAATCTGCTTCGTCGGCGATCTTGAGACCTGCCAGCAGGTCGCGAATATCCTCAAGGAGATCGATCTCTGGGTCTCGATCCAACCTTACTACGCTCGCGAATAGGAGGACGACCATGCGGATCTGGATCAGTCTGATCATGCTTTTGGCGCTCGATGTCAGCGCTTCGACGGCCCAGCAGAAAAACAAGATCGCGGGAAAGATGACGTTTGCCGTTGCCCATCAGGCGAATATCGGAATCGATGACACCGAGGACCACATCATTTTTGTCGCCGAGTCGGATGGGACAAATGCAAACACGGGTCCCGAGGAATTCATGGACAGCGCCCAGGTGACGATCATGCAGATGGGCGATCGGGTCAAGGGGAGCGGAAACGACCAGGGTTACGCGAAGTTCGCGCTCAACGGGGACGCCGTGTTTCTGAAATGGACCGGGAAGGTCACCACGACCGTTTCCGCGAAGGGGAGCCCGGTCTCCACAGCGGATGGGACCTTCTCATTTGTCAAGGGGACAGGGAAGTTTGAGAAAATCCAAGGGGGCGGAACCTACCGGGGAAAACCGCTCTCCCGCACGATCTCAACGGCCGACTGGGAGGGGGAATACGTCATCGGAAAGTAAGGATGAGGCGGCGGAACCACTTTAAAACCCGTGTCGGCAAGATCCTACAAGAAGAGGGGGCGACGATCTTCCCGGGGGTCTTTGACCCGCTTGGGGCGAAGATCGCGGTCCGCGCCGGTTTCCCCGCGATCTTTATCTCCGGCTACTCGGTCTCCGCCACGCATTTGGGCGAACCCGATTTTGGGCTTCTGACCCAGACAGAAATGATTGCCGCCGCCCGACGCGTCTGCCGGGCCGTTAAGGTCCCCGTGATCGTGGATGCCGACACGGGGTACGGCAATGCGCTCAACGTCATCCGGACGGTGCGCGAGCTGATCGATGCCGGGGCGGCGGGGATGTTCCTGGAGGATCAGCTCTGGCCGAAGCGCTGCGGCCATATGCGCGGCAAGAAGGTGATCCCGCTTGGCGAGCAGCTCGCGAAACTTTCCGCCGCGATCGACGCACGGGCCGGCCGCGATTTCTTCATCGTCGCGCGGACCGACGCGCGGCAGGTCAAGGGGCTCGACGACGCCATCGCCCGCGTCCGGGCCTACAAGAAGGCCGGGGCCGATGCCGTCTTCGTGGAGGCGCCGCAATCGGTCGAAGAGATGAAGAGGGTCGCAAAGTCAGTCGAGGGGCCGCTGGTCGCCAACATGCTTGAGGGAGGGGTCACACCCCTTCTGACCCGAAAGGAGCTCGCCGACCTCGGCTACGACTTCATCGTCTCGCCGCTGACCGCCCTTTACGCCTCGGCCAAGGCGATGGCCGAGCTCTTCAAGATTATCAGATCAAAGGAGACGACCCGGGAGGATCTCGGCCGTCTCCTCAAATTCAAGGAGTTCCACGAGATCATCGACCTGGAAGGCTATTACCGGCTCGACGACCGCTACCGGAGCTAGCCGGAAATTTTTTGATCTCGGCCGCGACCAGATCGGGCGCTTCGTCGATAACCGCGTGGCCGCACTCCGGGATTAGCAGAATCCGGGCCCCCGGGATCCCGGCGGCGAGAGACTTTTGATACGGCGGAGGGACCGCCTGGTCTTTCTCGCCGCCGATCACCAGGGTCGGGGCCGCAATCTCCCCAAGGCGGCCGGAGAGATCCGGGGCGAGCTTCCCTTGCTCCGCTAATCGCTCCAGTGCCCGCGATGAGCGGGCAAACTCCTCGCGCTCTTGGGGCGAAAGCCTCCGGCGGCGCATCCGTTCCTTCACCTCCGACTTGAAGTAGAACTTCTCGATCAACTGTTTGAAACTCATCTTCGCCGGATTCAGGATCGTCAATCCGGGAACCGCCGTCCCGGAGGTGGCGACCAGGATCAGCCCTCTGATCCGCTCGGGGAAAAGG
>CAZSHZ010000073.1:0-12913 GCA_964606955.1 uncultured Nitrospirota bacterium | reverse complement strand
GCCCGAAGTAGATCCGCCCGAAATCGATCAGCGTCAACCCCGGCCTCCCCTCGCCCCCGAACATCGTCACGCGGGTTGCGCCGATCTTCAGCGCCTCCAAGGGGGAGTAGGTGATCCGAAGGCCGAAGAGCCGCGCGCGAGGAAAATCGCGATTCTCCTCAAGTTGAGCCAGAAAACTTTTGATCTCAAAACCATAAACCGGAGCAGCGGTCCCCAATTGAACCATGTCGAACGGGAAGGCGTTGTTCGAGACCAGAAGGGTTCCATGGCGGCCGGGCCCCCACCAGAGGGAATCGCGGCCGACTTTCAATTCGGTGTTGAGCAGGACCAGCCGAAGATACGCCTGGCGAAGAAATATTTCCCGCCCATCCCGCGGGCTGACCCAGACCGGGGCCAACCCCGCAGAAAGAGAATCACTGAAGACAAACCGGGAACGGAGTTCGGCCTGGAGGTTGGCGCCGTCGGCCAGATCATCTCCAAAGTGATTCTCAAGAGGGCGGCGGTCGAGACCATCTCCGAGGCCCGCGTAGAAGAACTCCGTGGTGAGACGGGTCTCACTCTCAACCGCATGCGCGCGAGAGGGGAGAAAAAGGAGGGACCACAGCCCGATGAAGAGGAGAAGGCGGCGCCGGGTTTGATTCACTTTCGGCTGCGTGTTATTTTTGCGCGAGCGGATATGCGCCCGTAGCTCAAGTGGAAGAGCAACAGCCTTCTAAGCTGTGGGTTGCAGGTTCGAGTCCTGCCGGGCGCACCAATGAGGGCCATTAAATTTGTAAGATTTTGGCCGGCCGGCGCCATGTTGCGATTATAGCGAAGAGTCACCCTCGGAACTATGAAAACGCCTGACGGCTCACGGCCGCCAAGCGGCGAGCTGAAAATTTGGTGGAGGTGCCGGGAATCGAACCCGGGTCCGAAGATCGTCCGCCGGCGACATCTACATGCTTAGTCTGCCGATTATTTTCGCGGCCGGCGCGCCAGCAGGCAGGCTCGCATGGCCGCTATCCCCTGAGCGTCTCGCCCGCTTTCGCAGAGGAGCCGAAAGAGGGCCAGCCCACTGCTCGGTCGTCTTACAGCCACATGGGCGATGGCCGCTCGACGTCGCGGCGTCTAGGCCGCGAAGGCCAACTGAGTGTTGGCTTCTGTTTTTTTTGCCACCCCTTTTACGAGTTGAATGGCGTCTCGGCATGCCGTCAACGGTTTCTGATCCCCGTCGAGACCTGTCACCCCCGATTCAAAGAACACAGAGGAAGGGGGCGCGCCCCCTTCCGAACCAACCCCGCAGTCAACGTCTTCCCCGAACCGCCCGCTCGATCTCTCGGCGGGCGCTCTTTTTGGCGATCGCTTCGCGGCGATCGAACTCCTTTTTCCCTTTGGCAAGCCCCAACTCCACCTTCGCCCACCCCCCTTTAAAATAGGCCTTCAAGGGGATCAGCGTAAAGCCCCGCTGGGTCGTCTTCCCGATCAGCCGCCTTATCTCTTCCCGATGGAGCAACAGCCGCCGCTTCCGATCGGGCTCCCGGTTGAAAATGTTTCCGTGCGAGTAGGGGGAGATGTGGCAGTGATAGAGCCAGACCTCCTCCCCCTCGACCCGGGCGAACGATTCCTTTAAGTTGATCCGCCCCTCTCGGAGCGACTTCACCTCCGGACCGAGAAGCTCGATCCCGGCCTCATATGTCTCGTCGATGAAATAGTCATAGAAGGCCTTGGGGTTGCGGGCAACGATCCGAAGTTGCGCGCGGGTCTCAAACCGCGCGACCCGATCGTTGCCGCGGGCTTCCATTCCCATGGTTTAAGGTATCACAATTCGATTGACCGGCAAAGGCCGCCCAGGTATAAGCGAAGCGATGACTGAGCGGAGCGGAAAGCCGCAGCATATCTCCGATATCCTTCCCCGCGCCATCGAGGCACTCGAGATCGAGAATTGGGGGCCATCCAGACTCTGCGAGCGATGGCTTGAGATCGCCGGGGCGCTAGCGGGACGGCATTCGAGGCCGGCGGGGGTGAGGGGGGGGGTTCTGACGGTTGAGGTTGATTCTTCGGTCTGGCTGTCCGAACTGACTCTGCTTCGACCGGAACTTGAGAAGCGGATCGCCGAAATCGCTCCGATCGTAAAGAAGATCAGGCTCCGGCTGGCGAGCCGTTAGTGGGCTCGGCGGCCTCGGCCTCCTCCCGCTCCTTCTCGGCGAGCATCGCCATCCCGACGATCCGGTCCTCCGGCTCCATCCCCATCAGCCGCACCCCTTGGGTATTGCGGCCGATGACCCGGATGCCGGAGACCGCGAGCCGGATGATCTTCCCCTTTGCCGTGACAATCATCACCTCGGAATCGCCCAGGACGCCGAGCGTTGCAACGACATCCCCGTTCCGCTCGCCGGTCCTAATCGTGATGATCCCCGAGCCGCCGCGCCCCTGCCTCCGATATTCGGAGATCCCGGTCCGCTTTCCGTAGCCCCGCTCGGTCACGGTCAGGATCGAGAGCCCCGCGCTCGGATCGAAGGCGGCCATGCTCATCACCTCATCCCCCTCGCGCAGGCGGATCCCCCGGACGCCGGTCGCGGTGCGCCCAATCGGCCTGACCTGATCCTCCTTGAATCGGATCGAAAAACCCTTCTTCGTAGCAAGGAGGATGTCGTACCGGCCCGAGGTCAGCGCCACGCCGATGAGCCGGTCCCCCTCCTCCAGATTGAGCGCCCGAATCCCACCGGCGCGCGGGTTGGAGTAGGCGACCAGCGACGTCTTCTTCACGATCCCGTTTTTGGTCGCCATCAGGGTGAACGCGCCTTCGTGGAATCTTTCGACGTTTAAGATCGCCGTGATCTCTTCCGGGCTCTCGCGGTCCTGGGAGATCGAAAGGAGGTTGACGAGCGCCTTCCCCTTCGCCGCGCGGCCGACCTCCGGAATCTGATAGACCTTCAGCCAGAGGACGCGGCCCTGGTCGGTGAAGAAGAGGAGGTAGTCCTTCGTCGATACCTGGTAGAGGTGCTCGACGAAGTCCTCCTCCTTCGTCCCCATCCCGATCTTCCCTTTGCCGCCCCGCCGCTGTGCGCGATAGACCGAGACCGGGCTCCGCTTGATGTAGCCGGAATGCGTGATGGTGATGATCACCTCCTCCGGGGCGATCATGTCCTCGATCGAGATCTCCTGCGCCTCCGGGAGGATCTCGGTCCGCCGCTCATCCCCGTACTTCTCCTTGACTGCAAGGAGCTCCTCTTTGATAAGGTTTCGCACCAGCGCCTCGGAGGCGAGAAGCGCGCGGAGCCGCTCGGTCAGCTGCAGGATGTCGCGGTACTCGGCGACCAGTTTCTCCCGCTCCAGCGAGGTCAGCCGCTGCAGTTTCATATCGAGGACCGCCTGCGCCTGGATGGTGGACATCGCGTAGCGCCGCATCAGCCCCTGACGCGCCTCCTCCGGGTTCGCCGACCGCTTGATCAGGGCGATCACGGCATCCAGGTTGTCGAGCGCCTTTTTGAGCCCTTCGAGAATGTGGGCGCGCTCCTGGGCCTGCTTCAGTTCGAAACGGGCCCGGCGGATGACCACCTCGCAACGGTAGTCGATGAAGTGCTGGAGGATCTGTTGGAGCGTCAGGACCACCGGCTGGTTCTGGACGAGGGCCAGCATGATCACGCCAAAGTTCTTCTGCAGTTCGGTATGCTTGTAGAGTTGGTTGAGCACGACGGCGGCGATCGTCCCCCGCTTCAATTCGATCGCGATCCGCATCCCGTCGCGGTCCGATTCGTCGCGCAGATCTGCGACCCCCTCGACCTTCCCGTCCCGCACCAGTTCCGCGATCTTCTCGATCAGCCGCGCCTTGTTGACCTGATAGGGGAGTTCCGTGACGATGATGCTCTCCCGTTCGCTCTTCTCATGGACCTCGACGGCGGCCCGCGCTCTCAGCGTGAGGCTTCCGCGGCCGGTCCGGTACGCCTCGCTGATTCCCCCCGGCCCATAGATAAAGGCGCCCGTGGGGAAGTCGGGGCCGTGGATGATGTTGACGATCTCGTCGAACGTCGCCTCGGGATTCTCCAGAAGGAGGACCAGTCCGTCGATCAGTTCCTTTAGGTTATGCGGCGGGATGTTCGTCGCCATCCCCACCGCGATTCCGGCAGAGCCGTTCATCAGCAGGCTTGGGGTCCGCGTCGGGAGGACGGTCGGCTCCATCACCGACTCATCGAAGTTCGGGACGAAATCAACCGTATCCATGTCGATGTCCGAGAGCATCTCCTCGGCGATCTTCGCCAGACGGGCCTCGGTGTAGCGGTAGGCCGCCGGCGGATCGCCGTCCACGCTGCCGAAATTTCCTTGTCCGTAGACCAGCGGGTAGCGCATGTTGAAGTCCTTGGCAAGGCGAACCAGGGCGTCGTAGACTGCCGTGTCTCCGTGGGGGTGATATTTCTTGATCACCTCGCCGACGACGCCGGCGCATTTTGAGTAGCGGCGATTGGAGAGAAGCCCCTCGCGGAACATCGCGTAGAGGATCCTCCGCTGGACCGGCTTCAGGCCGTCGCGGACGTCGGGGAGCGCGCGCCCCACGATCACGCTCATCGCGTAATCGAGGTAGGCCGAGCGCATCTCATCTTCGATCTGAACGGTAGAGGTCATCGGGCCGGCGCGGCCTCCGTCCGAGCCCGTGTTCTCTTGAGCCTTCTCTTTCTTCTCTTCAGGCATCTGTCTAAACGTCCAGGTGCTTGACCTCGAGGGCGTGCCGCTCGATGAACTGCCGCCGCGGCTCCACTTCATCTCCCATCAGCGTCGAGAAGACCTTCTCCGCCTCGACCGAGTCCTCAAGCATCACCTTCAAAAGGTGCCGCGTCTGGGGGTTCATCGTCGTCTCCCAGAGCTGGGGGGGGTTCATTTCGCCGAGACCCTTGTAGCGCTGGATCGAAAGCCCTTTCTTTCCCGCCTCGAGGATCTCCCGGACGATCTCCCCGGGAAAGAGGAGCCGTTTCTCCTGCTTTTCGCCCTCTTTTTCGTCCTCGCGGCCGAGGAGCAGTCGGTAGGGGGGTTTTCCGAGGCCGATTTTGACCGGTGAAAGCTCGACCAGCTCCTTGAACTCCGGCGAGCCGACCAGCTCCTCGTTAATTCTGACGGGGGCGCCCGATCCATTGCGGGTCGCCAACACCGAGAGGATGTGCGATTTGTGCTCCTCGTCCTGTCCGATCTCCGAGGCGAATACGGTCCCGGGGCAGTGGGCCGACCAGAAGCGTCGGGCCGCGACCAGCACCTTCTCCAGTTTCTTCTGATCTTTGAGCGTCGCCCTCGTGATCTCCGCCTCAGCCGTGATCCCCCGGAGGATCTCCCGATCGATCCGCTTGCGCGCGAAGTGATCCAGAATCGACTCGTAGGCCATCATCCGCCTCACAAGCGGCTTTAACTGGTCGCGGGGAATCGGGCTCTTCGCCTTTTCGGGATAGAGTTGGATTTCATCGAGCGCGAGATCCAGCAGATAGCTGTTCAGTGCGTTCTCGTCTTTGATGTATCGCTCGCTCTTCCCCCGCTTGACCTTGAAGAGGGGAGGTTGGGCGATGTAGACATAGCCCGCCTCGATCAATTTCTTCATCTGCCGGTAAAAGAGGGTGAGCAAAAGCGTGCGGATGTGCGCGCCGTCCACGTCGGCGTCGCACATGAAGATCAGCCGGTGATAGCGGACTTTGGAGATATCGAGTTCCATCTCGGCCTCGGGATTGTCGATCCCGCATCCCAACGCCGTAATGAGAGTCCGGATCTCCTCGGAAGAGATCATCTTATCGAATCTGGCCTTCTCGACGTTGAGAATCTTCCCCTTGACCGGGAGAATCGCCTGGAACCTCCGGTCGCGCGCCTGCTTCGCACTGTTATGGACGAACACGCCCGCCGCCAATGCAAAGTTGTTGGTCTCGGACACCTCAAGGTCAAAGACATCAATCCCCGCACCGCATCGCTCCACGCTTTTGACCCTGTGATTGAATTGAAGGACGGCCGTTTCCAGCGATCTCTCATCGCCATTAAAGAACCGCTCTCGGATGGTGTCCAGGCGAATCAGAGTCCGGTCTCTGAGCCGTTTCCGCTCGGTATTATAAAAGTCTTCATCAACACGGCCCGTCTCCTGATAGATTTGATGCAGAAGAGCCAGCCCCTTTCGGAGATAGGTCCGGTTGTACGAGGCCTTTCGGCGGGCACGGAACTCCGCGGTCCATTGGGACCGGGTCGTCCGCCTGCGCCATTCGATAAGATCAGGATTCTTCCATAACTCGTTTGCAAGATCCGCAAGCCTCTTTTTCGCCTCGGGGTGACCCTCAAAATAATTTTTGGTCCTCTCGGCTTGCGATACCCGATTATCCGCACGCGCCCAATATTTTCTCTGCTCCGCGTCAAGGCGAGCCAGGACCCGGGCACGATACTCCGGATTTGCCCGGTAAAAGGCGAGGTGTTTTTCAACCATAAATCTTTTGTATGTCGGATCATTCCACTGCTTGGTCGCACGGGTGGAAAGAAGCTGCCGTATTTCAGGGCGCAACATCGCGGCCCGAACCTTGTTTCTGAACTCAGGGGTCTGTCTCAACAGCCGCAACTTCTCCAGCGTCTCGGGCCTGTTCAAGGTCTGCGCCGCAAGCTTTCGGTGATGATCCAGATGTGCCTCTCTGCTCAGGCGCGCCAGATTTTCCGGATTGTTGTTTAATTTATTCCCGTCCAGATGATGGCGGTGCGGTCCGGCAGCGACCTCATATTTCTCCTGCTCCAAATTATATCGGTCGGCAAGAAGATGGGTGAAAATCCATCGCGCCTCTCTCGGATCGAAGACCATCTCATACCCTTTAATCGTAATCCGGGCCCCCAGCCGGGAATACTGGCGCCGTAAGGGCATGAGGGAATCATCCGGCTTCAATCGGCCTGCTTCGCAGTAGGTCCCGTCCCTGAGCATGAAAAGATGGTCCGGAGTGCAACGGATCTCCGACCCATCGTCCAGAACGACCCTGATGACATCGGCATTGCCCTTCGTCTTTCGGACATTGGCGACGGGCGCGATGCCGATCGTCCCGTCCCGGCGGATGGTATAGCAGTAATTTCGCTTCCCCTCCTCCCACTCAAGGACCAATCGGGAAAACGGTACGTTTCTGCCGTCCGCCAGCGCGACCAGGGTGTCTCCCGAAAAACATCCCCCTGCGGAGTCGCCTTCCACGATGAAGAGCTCCGATTTGGCGGGGTCGCGCTCCTGGCAGTCGGCGAGTTTTCCCGGGAGGGAGTCTCCGTCCAGCGCGTTCTTTCTCCGGATCAGCTCCTTCGCCTTGCGGGCCGCCTCCCGCGCGCGCGCCGCATTCAGCGCCTTCTCAACGATCCGCCGCCCATCGGTCGGATGCTCCTCGAACCATTCGGAGAGCGCGTCGTTGACCGCGGCCTCGACGATCCCCTTGACCTCGGAGTTTCCCAGTTTCGTCTTGGTCTGCCCCTCGAACTGCGGATCGGCGAGCTTGACCGAGATCACCGCCGTGAGCCCCTCCCGGACATCATCGCCGGTGAGGGTTTCGCCGTTCTTCAACGCCCCGACCCGAGTCGCGTAGGTGTTGACGCTGCGGGTGAGCGCAGACTTGAAGCCGATCAGATGGGTCCCCCCCTCTTTGGTGTTGATGTTGTTCGCAAAGGAGAAGAGGTTCTCGGTGTACGAGTCGTTGTACTGGACCGCGACCTCCATGATCAGCATCCGTCCCTCGCCGCAGTCGCGCTCTCGCTCCAGATAGATCGGGCGGTGGAGCGGAGTTTTGCTCTCGTTGAGCATCTCGACAAACGAGAGGATCCCCCCTTTGTAGCAGAAGGTCTCTTTCCTCCCGGTCCGTTCATCGGCGAGGATGACCTCCAGGCCTCGGTTCAAGAACGCGATCTCACGGAGCCGCTGGGCCAGGGTTTCAAATGAGATCTCCACCGTCTCGAAGACCTGGGGGTCGGCTTTAAACCGGATCGTGGTGCCGTGTTTCTTGGTCTTCCCGGTCACCTCCAGCGGCCCCTTCGGCTTTCCTCGGGTATACCGCTGCTGATAAACCGATCCCTCCTGCTTGATCTCAAGTTCCAGCCACTCCGAGAGGGCATTGACGACGGAGACGCCGACGCCGTGCAGCCCCCCGGAGACCTTGTAGGTGGCTTGGTCGAACTTGCTTCCGGCATGCAGATAGGTCAGCGCGACCTCGGCCGCGGAGACCTTCTTCTCCGGATGGGGACCGGTCGGGATCCCGCGCCCGTTGTCGATGACCGTGACCGAGTTGTCGATGTGGATGATCACCTCGATCCGGTCGCATTCCCCGGCCATCGCTTCATCGACCGAGTTGTCGACGACCTCATAGACCAGATGATGGAGTCCGTCGGTACCGGTGCTTCCGATATACATCGCGGGGCGCTTGCGAACCGCGTCGAGGCCCTCTAAGACCTTGATCTTGGTTGCGTCGTAAGACACTAGATCCTCATCGGCATGATCACGCAGGTATAGTTCTGCTTCTCCTCGTGGATCAGGCAGGGGGAGAGGGGATCCTTGAACTGTAAAATGGCCTCTTCCCCCTCCAGCGCGGAGAGGACATCCAGAAGATATCGGGCGTTGAAGCCGGTCACAAAACCGTCTCCGCTGTACGCCGCCGGGACCTCCTCCTTCGCCTCTCCCATCTCGGGATTATTCGATACGAGCCGGATCCGGCCGGCCGAAAGGTCGAATTTGATCGCGCTCGTCTTCTCCCGGGAGAGGATCGACACGCGGCGCAGCGCCCCTTCCAGCTCTTCCTTGCCAACCGCGACCCGCTTCTCATTTTCTTTCGGGATGACCTGCTGATAATTGGGATAGACCCCCTCCATCTGCCGAGCCGTCAGCAAGAGCGTCCCACGCTGGAAAAGCATCTCGCTTTTGGACATCGCCAGGGTCACCTCTTTCTCCCCCTCCTCTTCGAGGAGTTTCTTTATTTCCAGAATCGCCTTTTTGGGGATGATGGCCGAGACCTCGGCGACGTCCTTCCCCTTGCCGTCCAGCCCCTCTTCGGCCACGGCCAGGCGATGGCCGTCGGTGCCGACGAACCGAAGCGTCTTCTGCTCCCCTTTCCCGTCCGCGGCCACCTGCAGGAGGACCCCGTTCAGGATGTAACGGGCGTCATTCTCTCCCGCCGCGAAGATCGTCTTTCGGATCAAATTCAGGAGGATCGCCCGGTCGAGGGAAAGTTGATGCTCTCGCGCGGGGTTGGGGGTCACCGGAAAATCTTCCGCCGGGAGGCCCGGCATTTTAAACTCGGCCTTTTGAGAGCGGACCACGACCCAGTTTCCCTCGATGGTCTCGATGCTCACCTCGCCGTCCGGGAGCTCTCGGATGATGTCGTAAAGCTTGCGGGCGGAGAAGGTGATCTTCCCGGGCTCGACGACGCGGGCCGCATATCGCCCTTCGATCCCGATCTCAAGATCGGTCGCGAAGATCCTGATCTGGTCCTTTTCTCCCTCGATTAAGATATGGGAGAGGATCGGCATTGTGTGCCGCTTCTCAACCACCCCCTGCACCCGCTGCATTCCCTTTAACAGTTCCCTGCGGTCCATTACCGCTTTCATCGCTTTCAGTCCTCCTTTAATTTCTGAGCAAGCCCATCGACCGTTGCCCTCAGCGTATCGTTGGCTTCCATCAGCCGTTCGACCTGTTTGGTGGAGTGGATGACCGTCGAGTGGTCTTTCCCACCGAAGTACCGCCCGATATCGTTCGTCGAAAAATGGGGGATCATCTGGCGGCAGAGATACATCGCGACCTGCCGGGCAAGGACCAGATTTTTCGTCCGCCGCTTCAGCTTGAGATCTCCGCTCTTCAGGCCGAATTGCTCGGCAACCGCCTTGACGATATCGTCTGCCGTCAGGTTCTCCTTCCGCTCCGGAAGGCTGTCGACAAGCGTCTGCTTTGCCAGGGAGATGGTGATCAACTGGTGCGTGAGTACGGCAAAGGCAGCAACCCGTATCAAGGCCCCCTCAAGTTCACGAACATTCTTCTTAAACCTCTCCGCCAGAAAAAGAGAAACCTCTTCCGGGAGGACCACCTCCATCGCAGACGCCTTTTTCCGAAGAATCGCGATCCGCGTCTCCAGATCGGGGGGCTGGATGTCGACCACCAGGCCCATTTCAAACCGGCTCCGAACCCGGTCCTCAAGCTTGATCTCCCTTGCGGGGCGGTCCGAGGTCAAGACGATCTGTCTCTGTGAGAGGTGGAGCGTATTGAACGTATGATAGAACTCCTCAATCGTCTTCTCTTTTCCGACAAAGAACTGAACGTCGTCGATCAATAGGCAATCGACTGTTCGGTATCGGTTTCGAAACTCCTCCATTTTGTTCCGGCGAATCGAGTTGATCACCTCGTTTGTGAACTGCTCCGAAGTCATTAGGACGACCCGACTCCCGGTGGTCTCTCCCTGATAGTTTCCTATTGCATTGAGCAGATGGGTCTTCCCTAGCCCGACTCCACCGTAGATAAGGAGAGGGTTATAGGCGGTACCTGGACTTTCGCCAACCTTTCTACAGGCCGCATGGGCAAACTCATTACCGGCTCCTACAACGAAGGTATCAAAGGTCAGCCTCGGATCTAGGGTCAGTTGTTTTCTCCTCTCCTTAACCGTGGCAGAGAGGGAGAACTCCTCCTTTTGATCTTCAATATTTACAGATATCGCGGCCGGCCGTCCAAGCCGCTTCTCGATCAAACGCTCAATAAGATCCTTATATTCTGTGGAAAGCCGGTGGGCCGCTATTTCGTTGGGAACTAAAACCTCATATCGCCCATCACCCGCTGAAACGAGTTGCGCAGTTTTAAACCAAATATCAAAGGTCTGTTCACTGACTTGTTGACGAACATCCACAAGGATGTCCGTCCAGAGCCTAGACGTTTCCATAAACAGAGTTATTCACAGGTGTTGATATTTTATTAAAAATGCTATTTTTCAATATCTTATAAAGACATAGAAGAGCCAAAGTCGCTTCTTATTCAATATACTAAAAAAGTTTTATTATTTTAACAAAATGAGCTGATCTAATCAAGAAATTAACACTGCAAGCTCCCCTACTACTTCTACGACTATCTGTTCTTATAATTATTGACAAGGAATAGTAATTAGAAGAATATAGTCGCAATGTCGATTACCTATCAACCGAGCAAGCGCCGAAGAAAAAGGACACATGGGTTTCTTAAGCGGATGGCCACCCCGGGTGGACGGAAGATTTTGAAACGTCGGCGCGCAAAGGGAAGGAAAAAGCTCACGGTCTAGCCTCTGATGCTCCCTCGCCCCTTTCGTCTTTTACGGAGGGAGGATGTCCGGTCCGTTTATGAGTATGGCCGCAGAATAGGTTCCCCCAATCTTGTTCTGCTTACGAGAGGAAACAAGATCGGCTCCCCCAGAGTAGCGGTCCACGTTGGAAGGAGATACGGGACTGCGGTACAACGGAACCTTGTTAAAAGAAGGATCCGAGAAGTGGTACAAAAAGAACTCAACCGAATGGCCGGGATGGATTATATCTTTCTTCCCCGCCTACCCCTAAAAACCTTCGATGCCGCTATGCTGAAAGCGTTCGTTTATCGGCTCTTGGAAGAGGCCGGAGGGCTTAAAAAGGAGTGAAACTCATCTTTGCAATGATTCGGTTTTATCGCCTTCTCTTTTCTCCCTTTGTCGGGGCCGCATGCCGATTCTATCCAACCTGCTCTCGCTACAGCGAAGAGGCCTTTCTTCGCCACGGACTATTCCGCGGAGCCGATCTGACCGTCAGAAGAATCGCTAAGTGCCAGCCCTTTCACCAAGGGGGGATCGACCCCGTTCCATAATGGAGAAAAGACTTGTTCTCTTCCTCGTTATTTCTTTCGCGATCGTTTCTCTCTACCCGCTCTTTCTGAAACGATTCGGGGTAGAGGGTCCAAGACCTTTCGGACCCCCTCCAAAGAGCGAACCGGCGACCGAAGGTCCCAAAACGGAACGGCTGGTCGAGAGAGAGAGGAAAGACGGTGCGGGTATCGAGATAGAAACCGATCTTTACCGTGCCCTTCTCTCCAGTGAAAGCGGGACGATCCGGCGGTTTGAATTAAAGAAGTATTCACAGACACCGGGACGCGACGCTAAAAGGATTGAATTAGTCCCATCGCCGACCGGGAAGGGATTTCTCCCTCCGCTTAGCCTCACTTCCGACCTGGACCAAGAGTATCAGGTAAAGAGGGTCGGAGGCGACCGGGTCGAATTTTTAGGAAAAAGAGCCACAAAGATATATCAATTTGAGTCCGGCACATACTCCTTCTCCCTGTCTATACAAACCGAACAGAAGGAAGATCTTTTCCTCGGCACGAACTTCGGCATGTCAGGGGTAGAGGACAGCCAGTTCGTCGGATTCATCGGCGTGATCTCCTCTCTGGACGGTCGTTTAGTGAAAGATCCGATTGCAAAACTGCAAGGGGAGGCTGTTCATACCGGAAAGCCGGCCTGGGTCTCCATCCAGGATAAGTACTTTATTTCCGCATTGATTCCACAGGAGGCGGCGGAGAGTGTCATTGCCAAAAAGACGGGAGAGGGGATTGCCGTTGGCGTTCCTCTCCCGGCCAGAGCGATGCGCACGTTTCGTGTTTACGCCGGCCCCAAAGAACTCGACCAACTCCGCTCCCTGGGGGTGGGGCTTGATGAGACGATCGACTTTGGATGGTTCATCTTCGGCTCGTGGGGGCTGGTCCGAGTGGTCGCAAAGCCGCTGTTTCTGATCCTGAAATGGACTCAGGCCTTCGTCCGGAACTGGGGCCTTGCGATCATTTTAGTGACGGTGCTGATTAAAGTCATCTTCTTTCCGATCATGCAGAAGAGCCTGAAGTCGATGCGGGCGATGGGCGAACTGCAGCCGAAACTGCAGGCCCTCCGAAAGAAGTATCAGAACGAGAAGGAGCGGCTCAACCGGGAGATGCTCACGCTCTACCGGG
>CAZSHZ010000072.1:0-9586 GCA_964606955.1 uncultured Nitrospirota bacterium | reverse complement strand
CCGCTCAATCTCACGAAATAGTACTCCGACCCCAATTTTTTTTGACCCCAATTTTTTGATTTCTATATATTTTTCGCTTCCCCTCGCCCGCCCGCGTGACGGCGCCCGGTTGATTTTGTTTGGGCGTATGCCATACGCCCCTACGGCGTTCTGAATATCGGGCGAACACATAAATCCAGAAAAGGGGACAGGCTACTTTTATTTTCCTTCGGGTCGTACCTTGGGGTCGCGTCTTGAATCTTGATGACCGGTTGAAAAACCTCCTTCACCTTTTCCATCGTCTCAACTGAAAATTTACCCAATGCCTTTCTGATCAATCGTTGGTCAATCGTCACAATTTTTCCGAGCTTGATCGCTGAACATTACCAACGGATGCCAAGGTAAAGACCAGGCCCCAATCAGGATACTTGAAAATCAAGATATATTTCATCGAAATAAGCTGCCCAACGCCCCGCGTGAGCGGCCGGTGGCCCCGAGACAACAGGAAACGGCGCGACGTTTCACGGCGTCCGACTCCACGCGGATGTTAGGCTGGAAGTAATTCATTGGATTCGCCAAGGGACTTGCGAAGTGTTTCGGTCGGAATGTTCATGGTTTAAGCCTAACCATTGATTCACTCTATGCCGGACGCGACGAGGAGCCAACCACAAAAACTCCTCGATGAAGTCCGAGGCGTCTGAGTTTTCTTTTCATCTCCGGTCCCTTACTATATCAGGATCTTGGGTGCTCTACCATGCTGAGTGTTGAGGAGGCCTGCAAGCGGATCCTTGACGGAATCAGGAGAATGCCGGCCGAGCGGGTCCCGCTCGCGAAGGGATTGGGACGGGTTTTGGCCGAGCCGGTCGCCTCTCCCCTGGACCACCCCCCCTGGGACACCTCTTCCATGGACGGCTACGCGGTCCGCTCTCTGGATGTTGCCAAAGCCGGCCGGACGCGCCCCCGTATTTTGAAAGTCGTTGAAGAGATTGCTGCCGGCGCCCGCCCGAGGCGGTCGCTTTCAAAAGGGGAGGCGTCGAAGATCATGACCGGCGCTCCGCTCCCCCCCGGCGCCGATGCGGTGGTCCGTGTAGAGGAGAGCGAGCGGCGCGGCGGCGAGGTGGCGCTTTTCAGCGCAGGCGAGCCGGGCCGCTACATCCGAAAACAGGGATTGGCGATCAAAAAAGGGGAGGTCGTGATCCGCGAGGGAACCCTCCTGCGCCCCTTCGAGATTGCGATGGCCGCGGCGATCGGGCGCTCTTCCCTTCGGGTATCGTCCAGGCCGAAGGTTGCTATCCTGGCGACCGGAGATGAGCTTGCCGAGCCGGGGCAAAGAAGGAGGCCGCAGGAGATTTATGACAGCAACAGTTGGGGCCTCGCCGCACAGGTGTCTGAGGCCGGAGGGATTCCGCGGCGCCTGGGGATCGCCCGCGACACCCGCGCTGATCTTGCGCAGAAACTTGCCCGCGCACTTTCCGCAGATTGCATTCTTGCCGCCGGCGGGGTCTCCATGGGGGACTTCGATTTTGTCCGGGAGGCGCTTGAGCGGGTCGGCGCGAAGATGGATTTCTGGAAAGTAGCGATGCAGCCGGGACAACCGCTCGCTTTCGGGAGGATCGGGGGAAAGCCGGCATTCGGGCTCCCCGGAAATCCGGTCTCGGCGCTCGTCACCTTCGAGCAGTTTGTCCGGCCGGCGCTTTTATCCGCGCTCGGACGGAGCGACATCTTCCGGCCGGAACTTCTCGCCACCCTGGAAGAGGACCTGACCAAGCCGTCCGGCAGGAAACGTTTTGTCCGGGGGGTTCTCACGTTCCGCGACGGACGCTGCTTTGTCCGGAGCACGGGAGATCAGGACTCCTCCATCCTTCAATCGCTTGTCAAGGCGAACTGCCTCATTGTGCTGCCGGAGATGATGGAGCGGGCGCCGCGCGGCGCCGAGGTGACCGTGCAGTGCCTGTTCTGAAAATCCTCGTCCTCCATCCCGGCGCGCTCGGAGACACGATCCTTTCGCTCCCTGCCCTCTCCTTCCTCCGGAGGCTCTCCGATAAGACCGAAGTGACCTTTCTTGGAAATTCGTCGCTCCTCCCGATCCTTCTCGAGACCGGTTATGCCGATACCGCATTTCGTTTCGATGACCCCCGCTGGATCTGGCTTTTCGGCGGGGGCGTGGCGCCCGGCTCTCTTCCCGAGATCGCGGTGATCTGGGGCGGAGGAGATCAGGTGGTCGGCCGACTCTCCAAAGCCGGGGTCGCGAAGGTCATCGGCTCGGCCGTACTTTCCTCTCTGGCCAAGGCGCATCGCACCGACCTCTTTATCGACTCGCTCGCTCCGCTCGGCATCGTAAGGCCTGATCCGCCTCAAGCCCGCATACCGGACCTTCGCCATTTTCGCGCGGCCGATCCGACCCGCACGGTCGTCGTCCATCCAGGAGCCGGCTCAAAAAAGAAGAGATGGAAGGACTTCTCATCGCTGATCCGGCTCCTTTCTGATCGCGGGCTGGAGCCGCTTCTTCTGGAGGGGCCGGCCGAGCCGGGGCTTGCAGAAGAGATCGCCGAGGAGAGCGGAGTCCCCGTCGAGATCGTCGCGGGAGTGGGATTAAATGAAGTGGCCGGGTTGATCGGGAGCGCCGCGGCATACATCGGGAATGATTCCGGGGTCACGCACCTGGCTGCGGCGATCGGAGCGCCGACCGCTGCCCTCTGCGGCTCTGAAACAGATCTGGCGAGGTGGGAGGTCCGTGGAGAGACGGCCCGCAGTTTTGATTTCTCCGCCTCTTTGCTGATGATCGCGGATTGGATCTCCTGTTACGCCGCTTTCTTTTCTCGTTCTCGCGCCGCTTTCTTCTCGTTTCGGGACCGGTGAAATTCTTGACTTTTCTTAGGCGTGTGAGATCATTTCGAATGAGATGGCGGAAACTCCCTCCGAGCGCCCCTGGCTGAAATTTTATGAGGCGGGAATCTCCCCGTCGCTCGAATACCCTAATCTTCCGCTCTTCGCGTTTTTGACCCGATCTGCAGAGCGTTTCGGAAACCGGCCGGCAATCCTCTTCTATGGGCGCGTGATCACTTTCAGAGAACTTGACGATCTGACCGATCGTTTTGCCGAGGGGCTGCGTCGCCTCGGCGTTCGCCCCGGAGATCGTCTTGCTGTGATGCTTCCGAATGTCCCTCAATGCGTCATCGCTTTCTATGGGGGACTGAAGGCCGGCGCCACCCTGGTTATGTTCAACCCGCTTTATGTCGGGCGCGAGATCGAGCATCAGTTGCGAGACTCCGAAAGCTCGGCAATGATCGCGCTCGACCTTTTCTATCCGCAGATCGCCCCGGTGCTTCCCAGGACCTCCGTAAAATCGTTGATCATCGCCTCGGTCGACGAGTTTCTCCCTCCGGTCAAACGGCTCCTTTTCACGGTCCGTTCTCGAATCAAAGGGGAGCACGGGGACCTCCCCGAAAAGACGCTCTCTTTTTCGACGCTGCTTGAGAGTTCGGGAGATGGGGTGTCGCAACCATCGCCGGACGATCCGGCAGTCCTCCAATATACCGGCGGGACGACCGGGGTTCCCAAGGGGGCGATGCTGACCCATCGAAATCTTGTCGCCAACGCGCTTCAGGCCGGGACCTGGGTGAAGATGCGTCCCGGAGAGGAGCGGGTCCTTGCGGTCCTTCCGTTCTTCCATGCCTACGGACTGACGACCTGCATGAACGCGTCGATCGCTTTCGGGGCGGCGATCATTCTCTATCCGAAGCGTTTTACAACCGGCGAGGTTTTAGGCCTGATCGCACGGGAGAGGCCGACGATCTTCCCGGGGATCCAGGCGATCTATGTGGCGATCAATAATTTTCCGAGCCTTAAGAAATACGATCTCTCTTCTATCCGCGCCTGCATCTCCGGGGCGGGGCCGCTTCACGCCGAGGTCGCAGAGCGGTTTGAGACAATCACCGGAGGGAGGATCGTCGAGGGGTACGGTCTCTCCGAGGCCTCGCCGGTCACTCATGTCAATCCCCTCTCTGGGGTTCGGAAGATCGGGAGCGTCGGCCTCCCTGTTCCGGATACCGACGCGCGGGTCGTCGATCCTGAATCGAGAAGGCCTCTTTTTGCGGGGGAGGTCGGCGAGCTTGCCGTCCGGGGTCCCCAGGTGATGAAAGGGTACTGGAAGCGGTCCGAGGAGACGGCGGCGGTTCTCTCGGACGGGTGGCTCTATACCGGCGACATGGCGAAGATGGATGAGGAGGGATGGTTTTACATCGTCGATAGAAAAAAGGATATGATCAAGACCCGCGGGGAGAATGTCTACCCGCGTGAGGTCGAGGAGGTCCTCTTCCGGCACCCGAAGGTGAAGGAGGCGGTCGTCGTCGGCCTGCCGGATACGTTCTCCGGGGAGACGATCAAGGCCTATGTCGTTCTCAAGGAGGGCCAGAGCGCTTCGGCCGAGGAGATCCTCTCCTTCTGCCAGAAGGATCTGACCAGGTTTAAAATCCCCCGCGAGATCGAGTTTCGGACCGAGCTGCCGAAGACGATCGTCGGCAAGGTCCTCCGTAGGCTGCTGATTGAAGAAGAGATGAAGAGGAGGGCGGGGGCTCAGCCGTGAAAGAGGTCGTGATCATCGAGGGGGTTCGGACCCCGATCGGAAATTTCGGCGGGGCCTTGAAGGAGGTGACGAACCAGAAGCTGGGCGAGACCGTTGTTCGGGAGCTATTGAAGCGGACGGGTCTGGCCCCTGATCTTGTGGAGGAGGGGATCTTCGGCTGTGTCGGCCAGTACTCCGACGCGACGAACATTGCGCGCAACATCGTCCTGTACGCCGGCCTCCCGTTCCGTATTCCGGCATACACCGTGGCGCGAAACTGCTCCTCGGGGATGCAGGCGCTGATGAACGCTTATCAGAACATCATCTGTCAAGATGCCGACGTGCAGATTGCCGGAGGGGTGGAGAACATGAGCCTCGCCCCCTATGTGAACCGGGAGTTGCGCTTTGGCAAGCGTCTGCGCCATTCGACGATGATCGATTCCCTCTGGGAGGGATTAACCGACGGCTTCTGCGGCCAGATCATGGGGTACACAGCGGAGAATCTCGTCGAGGAGTTCAAGATCTCCCGCCAAGAGCAGGACCGATTTTCGGTGGAGAGCCATAAGCGGGCCTTTCGCGCGATCCGGGAGGGAAAGTTCAAGGATGAGGTCATCCCGGTTCTCGTTCCGAAGAAGGCCGCGGGAAAAGAGGTGACGCCCGAGCCGTTTTCCCAGGATGAGGGGCCGAACGTGGCTCTCACCGAGCAGATGCTCACACTCTATCCACCTCTCTTCAAGGAGGGGGGAACCGTTACCGCGGGAAACTCCTGCCCCTTAAACGACGGCGCCGCAGCGGCGCTTCTGATGTCGGCCGAGAAGGCCCGCGCCCTTTCCATGGAGCCGCTCGGGTATATCCGCTCATATGCCGTAGAGGGGGTCGAGCCGCAACGGATGGGGATCGGTCCGGCGCTGGCGATCCCCAAGGCGCTGAAGAAGGCGGGGCTTTCGCTCTCGGACATTCAGCTGTTTGAAATCAACGAGGCGTTCGCGGCTCAGTATCTGGCGGTGGAGCGGGCGTTGGGATTGCGCCGGGAGATCGTCAATGTCAACGGGGGGGCCATCGCGCTCGGTCACCCCGTCGGGATGAGCGGGACGCGGCTTGTCATCACCCTACTCAAGGAGATGAAGAGGCGAAACCTGTCGCTCGGGGTGGCCTCTCTCTGCGTGGGGGGCGGGATGGGCGCGGCGATGGTTCTGGAACGGAAGTAAACGAGAGCACGTGAATCTCTCGCGTATTCGCTGGGGCGTCTCCTTCCTCCTCCTGTCATTTTTTCTTCATCCGGCCCTCCCGGTTCTGGCGGACCGCGCGAACCTCCCCCCTCCGTCCGACGCATTCCTGGTCGTCCTCCTCCTTTTTTTCTGGTTATCCCTTTTCGCCGCGCTGGCGCTGCTGGCGGCGGGGCTCCCCCCGGCGCTCCTTGCGGGGGGCGGGGCGGCTCTCCTATTTGCCTACTATCTCCTTCGGCGTGCTGAGGTCGCAACCGGGCCGCTTGAGATTTTTAAGCCGAATATCGTCGGAGCGGGGGGCTTCGCTTTTCTCCTCGGTCTCCTCCCGCTCGCCCAAAGTTACTTGAAGGGGAAGCATGTACATCTATAAGGCGGGAGTGGTCGGAGCCGGCGCAATGGGAGCCGGGATCGCTCAAGTCATTACATACTCGGGGATCCCCGTCCTCTTAAAAGATGTCTCCGAGGAGGCCGTCTCCCGGGGAATCGCCGCGATTCGAAAGGTCTATCAGGGGAGGGTCGATAAGGGGAAGATGACCGCCACGGAGATGGAGCAGAAGATGCTGCTGGTGACCCCGGCCAAGCACGATTCCGATTTCTCGGATGTCGACATCGTCATCGAGGCGATCGTGGAGGATCTCGTGGAAAAACAGCGGCTCTTCGCCTCGCTGGAGAAGATCTGCCCGCCGCCGACGATCTTCGCGACAAACACCTCCTCTCTTTCGATCTCCGCGATCGGAGCGGCGACCGGCCGACCCGAGAGGGTGATCGGGATGCACTTCTTCAATCCCGCGCCGGTGATGAAACTGGTTGAGGTGATCCCGGGGCCGGCGACCTCTTCGGAGACCATCGATGACGTCGTGATGTTCACGGAGGGTTTGAGGAAGATTCCGATCCGCGTGCAGGAATGCGCCGGGTTTCTTGTGAATCGTCTCCTGATGCCTTACCTTAACGAGGCGGCGATCGCGTTCGCCGAGGGGGCCGGCGCGCCGAAGGAGATTGATGAAGAGGTGGTCCGGTTCGGGATGCCGATGGGCCCATTTATGCTGACCGATATGATCGGCCTCGATGTGGCGGCGAAGGTCGGGGAGATCCTCCACGACGCATACGGCGCCCGGATGACCCCTGCGCCGATCTTAAAAGAGATGGTCGCCGCGGGGCGCACCGGGCAGAAGGGGGGCGCCGGTTTTTACGATTATGAGGGGGCGGGGAGGCCCCCACTGGAGGAGCTCCTTTCGAGGGTCCGCAGCGCAAGGAAGACGAAATTTTCGGTCCATCGCCTGATGATGCCCCTGGTGAATGAGGCGGTCATCGCGCTTCAGGAAGGGGTGGCCTCCGCGAACGACATCGACATCGCCATGATGGCGGGAACCGGATTTCCGCAGGATAAGGGAGGACCGCTTCACTGGGCCGACACGGTCGGAATCGACGCGGTAGTTTCCGAGCTCAACCGGATGACGGAGGAGCTCGGCGATCGCTTCTGGCCCGCTCCGATGCTCAAGCGGATGCTCGGGGCCGGATGGCTCGGCAAAAAGAGTGGCCGAGGCTTTTTCACGTACTGAGGGATTCATTAAATGATCAAATCCTTAAGTCTATCCGGCTTTAAAAGCATCAGAGAACTGGGGGAATTTCCTCTCGGGCCACTTACGGTCTTAATTGGTCCCAACAGAAGCGGAAAAACCAATCTAATCGATTTCTTTGCGTGGCTGTCCGAAGCGGGACGACAGGAACTCTCAATCGGGCTGAATCATTGGGGAGGGTTGGATGCGATTCTCTGGGCGGGGGGGGCGGAGGCTCTCGTGTTTTCACTGGCGTTTGAACCGACGGGTCCGTTTACCCAAGAGCGAAACATATATTCCGCGTCGATCACAAAACGAGGACGCGGCCATGTGGTTGCGTTGGAAGCGCTTCTGAGAGACCCTATGCCCCGGCATGACAGCCCCTTTAATATTCTTCAGGCCCGGGATGGCCAGGTTACGCTCTATAATTTTCTGACTCAAAAGCGAGAAGAGATGAGCATTTCCGAAGCGGAACTTTCGGTTGTGCAGGTACGTGATCCGAAAGCCTATCCCACTCCGGACAAAATACGACGTTATCTAACCTCAATCGTCTGCCATCGGCCTTTTGCGACCCACGATCAGGCCCCGATCCGTCAAGCCCAACTGGTCCAATCGGGAACTCCCGAACAGCCTGCCACGCGGCTCCTCCCTGGGGGGGATAATTTGAGCAATGTCTATTATGAACTGAACAACAATCCTCGGTGGCAGGAAACCTGGGAGGAGATGGAAGATATTTTGCGGAACGCCTTTCCGGGCTTCAAACGGCTACGTTTTCCGGCAGATGCGGCACATGGGCGGATTATTCTCGCCTGGCAAGATGAGGTGTTTCCCAAACGGAGTTTCCCGGCGTCGATGCTTTCAGACGGGACACTTAGATTTCTCTGCCTTCTTGCGGTCCTTTATGATCCTGAGCCTCCCTCGCTGGTTTGTATCGATGAGCCGGAGGTGGGATTGCATCCCGAGCTTGTGAAGCTGGTGGCGGACATGCTTCAGGAGGCGGCTGAGAGGACTCAGGTTGTCGTAGCGACTCATTCGCCGCAGTTGATCGCTTATCTGAAACCTGAACATGTCGTGGTTGTGGAGGCCGACGATCAAGGGTCGAGCAGTTATAAGAGATTAGATCCCGCTCAACTTGAAGCGTGGCTGAAAGATTTCACACTCGGGCAACTCTGGCTACAGGGGGAGCTCGGTGCCAAGCCCTGAGCTTTACCGGACTTGGTCGTAAAACTGTATTGTGAAGGGCCAACCGAGCGCGGGATCAGGGATTTTTTAACGCCACAACTTGAGCAAAAGAAGAAAGGGTTGGGACTTCGAGTAGGACAGTTTGGAGGAATTGGCACGCTTTTACAAAAGATTGGTAGGGCGACGCAGATTTCCATGGATCAGGGAGCGCACGCCGTTTTCTGCTTGATTGATCTACGGCAAGAAGCGATTACCGTTCCATCCGGTCTCGCCATCGGGGAACGCGTCGAGCGGGTTCGCGATGCACTGATTGAGAGAATCGATCCGGGGTACCGCGCGCGATTCTACCCGCACGTTGCCGTTTATGAGACTGAGGCATGGATCTTGGCGGATGAGGGTCCGCTAGCCAAGCGGTTGAGAGACTCCTCAATCGGTCCGTGGCCCTATCCGGAAGTTGTCAATGATGAAAAGCCGCCTTCGGTGGTGATCGATGGCCTCTTCTTGCGTAGTAAAGGGTCACGCTATCGTAAAGTAAAGGACGGCGTGCCGCTGTTGAAGGCACTTGATTTTAAGAAGGTTTACAGCAAATGTCCGTTTTTTCGAAAGTTCGTAGATGAGTTGATGGCGTTATAGAAGGAGGGGACGTGCCGAATCAGTTTGTCACATACGGGGTTGAAGATCAGGTGGCGACGATCAGGCTTTCCAATCCGCCGGCGAACGTCCTGAACTCCTCTCTTCTTGCCGAACTTGAGACCGTGATCGATGAGATCGCAAAGAAGAGCGAGATCAAGGCGGTTGTTCTCGCAGGGAGCGAGAGCACGTTTGTCGCCGGAGCGGACATCAAGGAGATCGCGGGGATCGGGAGCGCCGCGAAAGGGGCGGAGCTGGCTTTAAGAGGCCAGGCGATCTTCGACAAGATCGAGAGGCTGGGAAAGCCGGTGATCGCCGCGATCAATGGGTTCTGTCTCGGAGGAGGCTTGGAACTGGCGATGTCCTGCCATATCCGGATCGCGGGGGACCGTGCCCGCCTCGGCCAGCCCGAGATCAATCTCGGGATCATTCCGGGGTTCGGCGGAACC
>CAZSHZ010000071.1:0-16003 GCA_964606955.1 uncultured Nitrospirota bacterium | reverse complement strand
AGGGGCCGCCATCGCGGCGGAGATTAGCCAAAAGGCGCAGGAGATCCTCTCCAAGCAGGAGGAGACCGCCCTGGTGCCGGCCGCGCACATCGACGCCTACCGGAAGGGGCTGATCACCTTAGGCGAAATCGAAGCGGCGATCTCTACACTGCGCGAGTTGGAATCACCCGCCGGTAAGGGGAAGAAGAAGGGGGAGGGGGAAAAGAAGGGGGAAGGGTCGGAGGGTGAGGGAAAGGAATCCGACTCCCGCATCCCCCTCGCCGAAACATTTCGGAACGACGAGCCGCCGGAAGGGGGCGCCCCCCTCGGCCGTTCGATCTCTCTGACGACCGCCTGGAGGCTGATCTTCGGAATCATCTTCTTTCTCGGCGTGTTGAGCGTCGTCTTCTACATCACCTGGCATCGGATCCTCCAGGCGGCGATGGAGGCGGAGAAGAAGATGACCCCGATCGCCACCCGTGAAGAAGAAAAGAGCTCCTGAAAAGCAGGATTCCCCTTTTTTTTTCGAACCGGTGTATCATTAGGGCTCGTGCTTAAAGTTCTGATCTTCGACGGATCGAAAGAGCTCTACAGCGCCTCAGCCTCTTCCGTCAGCCTCCCTGGAAAAGCGGGAGAATTCGAGATCCTCCCATTCCACGCCCCCATGATCAGCCTGCTGCGCGCGGGGGAGATTCGGATCGTGCCGTTAGAGACCGGCGCGTCTTCGGCTGCCGGGAAGACTCTCCGGATCCGCGGGGGTTTTACCAAAATGGAAAAGAATGAACTGACGATCCTGGTGGAGCGATGAGAAACCTGACCATTGTCCTGATTTTGATGGTCGTGACGCTGGGCCCATCTTTCGTGATCGCCGCCGTCGGCTACGCCAGCATCCAGGCCCTCGGGAGGAACCCCTCCTCGGCCCCGAAGATTCAGACCTCGATGATCATCGCATTCATTTTCGCCGAGTCGATTGCGATCATTTCGCTTTTAGTCGTGTTCTATCTCTTCGTGAGGTGATCGGGGGGAGAAGGGGAGAGGATGCTAATCTGGCAGCTCATTCTGATCCAGGTGGTGACATTCGGGCTCCTCGTCTTCCTCCTGCGGCATCTCCTCTATCGGCAGGTGACCAGCGCCCTCGCCAGACTGGAGAAGTTGTATAGCGAGAATCTCAAGCGCGAAGAGGAGTTGAAAAAGGCGAAGGAGGAGGCGGAGACGGCGGTCGCCGCGGAGATGGCGAAGTGCCGGGAGGAGGCAAGGCGGCTGAGGGTCGAGGCGGAACTGGAGGCGGAGAAGATCCGGGAAGAGGCGCAGGTGGCGGCGAAGGAGGAGGCGGGACGGATCTTGGCCGCAGCGGTGGCTGCGGAGGAGCGGATGAAGACCAAGATCGCCGCCGAAGGGGAGACCAAGGCGGTCACCTTTGCCTCGGAGATCCTGCAGCGTTTCTTCTCCTCACAGGTCGCTGCGGGGGTCCACCAGCAACTGGTCGAAGTGCTCCTCGAGGAGATCAAAAACCTCGACGGCCGGAAGTTTTCAGGAGAGGTTGAGACGGTTGAGGTGAAGGTTCCCTTCCCCCTCACGGCCGATCAGCGCTCCGCCCTGACCCAGATCCTCTCATCCAAAATCGGGAGATTGATCACTCTGAAGGAGTCGCCCGGTCCCGAGGTGATTGCCGGGATGGTGGTGCACCTGGACAATCTGGTGCTAGACGGGAGCCTCTCCAACAAACTGAAGGGGATCATGGCGCATGTTAGAGAAAGTCTCGCTCGATAAACTCGGATCCGCCTTCTTTGAGATCAAAGAGGTCGGAACGATCCGGGAGATCAAGACGGCGATCGCGAGCATCGTGGGGCTCCCCTCCTGCCTCTACGGCCAGATGGTCCATCTCCCGGGAGAGCTTAAGGGGATGGTGATCGAGTTCAACGAGGAGGAGGTCAAGGTCTTAATCCTCGGGGATGAGACCCGCCTCCGCTCCGGAGATCGGGCCGAGAGCCGCGGGGAGCCGTTCAAGCTCCCGGTCGGCGATCGCTTCGTCGGCCGGATCGTCAACGGCCTGGCGAAGCCGTGCGACGGACGCGGGAAGATCGAGCCGGACGATTTCTACCCGGTCTTTCGTGTCGCCCCCGGCGTGATGGAGAGGATCCCGGTGGAGGACCAGTTGTACACCGGGACCAAGGTGATCGACGCCGTGATCCCCGTGGCCAAGGGGCAGCGGGAACTGATCATCGGGGATCGGATGACCGGTAAGACCGTCCTCGGGATCGACGCGATCCTCAATCAGAAGGGGAAGGGGGTCATCTGCATCTACTGCTGTATCGGCCGGAGTTTTGCCTCGCTCTCGAAGGTCGCCGAACTGCTGAAGGAGCGGCGGGCGATGGAGTACAGCATCGTCGTCGCGGCGACCTCGGCCGACTCGCCGGGAGAGCAGTTCCTGGTCCCCTACACCGCTTGCACGATCGGCGAGTACCTGATGAATCACGGAAAGGATGTCCTCGTCGTCTTCGACGATCTGACCAAGCACGCATGGGTCCACCGGCAGATCTCCCTCCTCCTGGAGCGCGCCCCCGGGCGCGAGGCGTATCCCGGCGACGTCTTTTACATTCATTCACAGTTGATGGAGCGGGCGGGGAGGCTGCGGCCCGGCCTCGGGGGGGGGACGATGACCTTCCTCCCGATCGTGGAGACGCAGCAGGGGGATGTCACCGGCCACATCCCGAGTAATATGATCTCGATCACCGACGGGCAGATCTACCTCTCCACGCCGCTGTTCAATGAGGGGTTCAAGCCGGCGGTCGATCTCGGCCTCTCGGTCTCCCGGATCGGGAGCAAGGTGCAGTGCGAAGCGATCAAAGAGCTCTGCCGGCGGCTCCGCCTCGACTACCTTCAGTATCGCGAACTCCTCCGCCTGACCAAGGTGAAGTCGGGCGTCTCCACGGAGGCGGAGGCCCGCCTGCGCAAGGGAGCGGCGATGACCCAGATCTTCATCCAGGATAAGAACCGGCCGGTCTCACTGGAGGAGGAGATCGTCCTCTTCTACTCATTGAGGAGCGAGGTGATGGACAGAGTCGATCCCCAGGGATGGAAGGCCTTCAAGAGCGGGATCCTCCCGTTCCTCCTCAAGGCGCGTCCGGATCTGGTCAAAGCCATTGCGACCGGGGCGCGGCTGACCCCCGAGGTGACGGCGCAACTCGACCAGCTCTTCCGCGAGTTTCTCCAGACGGAAAAACTCCTCAAGGAGCCGGCATGAGCAACGCCGCAATCCTCAAACTAAAGAGCGAACTGCGGACGACAACCGACCTGATGGACCTGATGGAGGTGATGAAGCAGGTTGCCTCGGCGCAGTTCCAGGGCCTTCAGGGAAAACGGCCGAAAGGGGGGCGGGCCCCCGACGCCAAACGGGTCCTCTCCCTCATTGAAGAGTCCATCGCCTCGATTCCTCCCGGGGAGCGCTCACACCCGTTCCTTGAGAAGCGGGACAGAGCCGCCGCCCCTGTCGGCATTCTGATGGTGACCGCGAACGAGGGATTCGTAGGGGGGTTGAACAGCGGGATCGTCCAGAAGGGGCTGCTGATCCCCGCAGGAGAACGGGCGGAACTGGTCGTGACCGGCGAACGGGGGAGGCGCACCCTCCACGATCTCGGCCAGCGGGTCGCCTATTTCCCCAGGAACGGGTCCGAGAGGGATGAGGGTGCCGTGCGGAGATTGCGGGATCATCTCGTCGATCTCTATCTTAAAGGAAAGGTCGGTCGGGTCCTGGTCGTTTATGCCCGCCTGGCCTCCTTCGCGCGTCAGGAGATCGAGTCGCTCCAGCTCCTCCCGTATGAGCTTCCCGAAGGGGGGCCGGAGATCGGAGCGGAGGTGATTATCGAGCCGTCGGCCTATGAAATCATCGAGTATCTTGTCGGAAGGATGATTGCCATGAAAATCGAGGAGGTCTTCTGGCAGATTCGCCTCGCCGAGTTGGCGGCGCGCACGATGTATCTTGAGACCAGCACGCAGACCCTCGCCGATATCCGGAAAAAGTTGCGCTACCAGTTCTTCCGGGCCAAGCATGAGGCGACCGACACCAGCATCCGGGAGACCTACGCGGGCCTGTTGATGGCGGAATGATGGACGCTCAACCCGGGGTCCCCGAGCGCCGAGCGCTTGGGGTAGAGACCCCTATAAATGGACCGGTCGGCCGGGTCATCGCGGTCCGAGGAGCGATCGTGGACATCAAGTTCGAGTCGGATGTCCCCCTCCCTCCGATCTACGACATGATCGAGACGCAGACGGCGGATGGAGAGAAGGTCCCGCTCGAGGTGGCCGAGCATATGGAGGGGAATCTGGCGAAGTGCATCGCCATGACCTCGACCATCGGTCTCCAGCGAAACGCGCGGGCTGTGGCGCTTGGCGCCCCGCTCATGGTCCCGGTGGGGCCCCAGATGTTCAGCCGCCTGACCAACGTGATGGGAGATCCGATCGATCGGAAAGGGGAGATCCGGGCCGCCCTGCGCCGCCCGATCCGCAAAAAGTGGGCCGCGCTGACTCTCGATCCGGACGACTTCGCGCGCGAAGGGTATGAGATTCTCGAGACCGGGGTCAAGATCATCGATCTCCTCTATCCGTTGTTGAAGGGGAGCAAGTCCGGATTCCTCGGCGGCGCGGGGCTCGGCAAGAGCATCTTGACGCTCGAGTTGATCCACAATATTGTCGAGCGGCATCAGGGGGCCTGCGTCTTCATCGGGGCGGGGGAGCGGATCCGGGAGGGGAACGAACTCTACTTTGAACTGGAGAGGACCAATCTTCTGGATAAGGTGATCATGATCTTCGGCCAGATGAACGAGCTCCCCGGCGCGCGCTCCCGGGTGGTCTTAAGTGGGATCACCATGGCCGAGCATCTTCAGGAACAGGGGCAGGATGTCCTCCTCTTCATCGACAACGTCTATCGCTTCTGCCAGGCGGGATCGGAGCTCTCCACGCTGATGGGGAGGATCCCCTCCGAGACCGGGTATCAGCCGACCCTCTTCTCCGAGATGGCCGAATTCCAGGAGCGGATCCGCTCCCGCAAGGGGGGATCGATCACGGCGATCGAGGCGGTCTTCATGCCGGGCGACGACCCGACCGACCCGGCGGTGGTCTGTATCTTCAGTTATCTCGACTCGAACATGGTCCTCTCGCGCGAGCGGGTTCAGGCAGGGCTCTATCCGGCGATCGACCCGCTCGTCTCCTCCAGCGGGCATCTCGATCCGGATATCGTGGGGGAGCGGCACTTCGGGATCGCGACCGAGGCCTTGCGGGCCATCAACAAGTACGAGGATCTCAAGCGGATCGTCACGGTCATCGGGGTGGACGAGCTGTCGGTCGCCGATCGGACGATCTACGAACGGGCGCGAAAACTCCAGAATTTTTTAACCCAGCCCTTCTTCGTCGGCGAGGCCTACACGGGGAAAAAGGGGGAGTATGTCCCGCTGGTGGATACGCTGACCGGCTGCGAGAAGATCCTCTCCGGCGAATTGGACAACCAGCCCGAAGAGAGCCTCTACATGATCGGGGCGATCCGGACGGCCAAGAAGTCGGTCCAGGCCCCTCGGCGGCTGGGCGACCTCCTCGTGGAACAGAAGCAGATCACCTCCGAGCAGTTGGAGGAGGCGCTGGCCCGGCAGAAGGCGACTCAAGAACCGTTGGGCGAGGTCTTGGTCCAGATGGGCTCGATCAAGGAGGAGACGCTGGTGAAGTTCCTCTCCGAGCAGCTCCGCCGCCAGGAGGGGAAGCCGGTCCGGCGGCTGGGGGATATCCTGATCGAATCGAAACTGATTACGCCCGAGCAGTTGGAGCGGGCGATCGAGCGGCAGAAGGCGACCGGCGGACTCCTCGGATCGGTCCTGATCCATATGGGGTTTATCAAGGGGACCGAACTGGTCCGGGCGCTGTCCGATCAGTTGCGGGAAGAGGGGGCGAAGCCGGGCCAGGAGACCCGGCGGCTCGGCGACCTGTTGGTAGAGGCGAAGCAGATCACCGCCGAGCAGTTGAAGCAGGCGCTGGCCCGCCAGAAGGCGAGGGGGGAACAACTTGGCGAGGCCCTGATCAAGATGGGGGCGATCAAGGAGGAGACGCTGGTGAAATTCCTCTCCGAGCAGCTCCGCCGCCAGGAGAGGCCGGTGAAGCGGCTTGGGGACATTCTGATCGAATCGAAACTGGCGACCCCCGAGCAGATCGACCTCGCCCTGGCCCGGCAGAAGGCGAGCGGCCAGCCGCTCGGGACCCTCCTGGTGGAGACGAAGATCATCACGCAGCAGCAGCTCATGCGGGTCCTCTCCGAGCAGATAGAGCGGATCGCTCTTGAGATGGAGGAGTAGTGGCAAGACTGATCGGCGAAATTCTCCTTGAAAAGAAACTGGTGACCCCTGCGGATCTAAAGCGGGCGATGGCCGAGCATGAGAAGACCCGCCAGTTCCTCGGGACGATCCTGGTTTCGATGGGGATCATCTCGGAGGAGCAGTTATTGCGCGCGGTCTCGGAGCAACGCGGCATCCTGTTCATCCGGTTGAAGGATGTTGAGATCGAAGAGGCGGCCGTCCGGGCGGTCCCGGTCCGCATCGTCCAACACTACAAGGTGATGCCGATCCGGATCGAGGAGGAGACCCTGGTGGTCGCCACCTCGGAGCCGTATTTGGATCTCTCCTTAGACGATCTGGCGCTCCATGTCGGGCGTCAGGTGCAGGGGGTGCTCGCCTGCCAGCGGGAGATCTTGGAGGCGATCGGCCAATACTACGGCGTGGGGGCCGAGACCATCGAACGGATCATGGCCCAGCGCCAGGGGGAATCAAAAAAATCGGTCAAGGGGGAGGAGTCGGGGCGAGAGGACGATCAGCCGCTGCGGCTCACAGACCTTCAGGAACAGGCCGAGGATATCCGCCAGGCGGACGACGCCTCGGTCATCAAACTGGTCAATCAGATCCTCCATGAGGCGATCCAGCAGCGGGCCAGCGACATCCATATCGAGCCGGACCGGAACGAACTGATGCTTCGCTATCGCGTGGACGGGATTCTGTATGACTCGCGCGTCGCGCCGGAGATCCGCTATCTCTACGATTCGATCATCTCCCGGATCAAGATCATGGCAAAACTCGACATCGCCGAGAGGCGGACCCCGAAGGATGGGAGGATCCGGATCCGGCTTCAGGAGAAGGAGATAGACTTAAGGGTCTCGTTCATCCCTTCGGTCCATGGGGAGAACGTGGTGATCCGGCTCCTGCCGACGCAGATGCTCTTTGGCCTCGACAAACTGGGACTCCTGGCCGAGGACCGTAAAATCCTTGAGGCCGTGATCCAGAAACCGTACGGGATCGTCGTCGTCACGGGCCCCACGGGGAGCGGAAAGACGACCACGCTCTACACCTGTCTCTCGCTCCTCAACACGCGGGAGAAGAAGATCATCACGGTCGAGGACCCGGTCGAGTACGAGTTAAAGGGGGTGACGCAGATTCAGTTAAATCCGAAGATCAACGTGACCTTCGCCACCGCGCTGAGGAGCATCCTCCGGCACGATCCCGATATGATCATGGTCGGGGAGATCCGCGACCCGGAGACGGCGGAGATCGCGATTCAGGCGGCGCTGACCGGCCACCTCGTCTTCTCCACGCTACACACCAATGACGCGGCAAGCGGGATTACCCGTCTGATGCATATGGGGATTCAGCCCTATCTGATCTCCTCCTCGGCGGTGGCGTTTCTGGCCCAGCGCCTGGTCCGCCTGATCTGCGTGGAGTGCAAGGAGAAGGTCTCGGAAGGGCCGCTCGCCCCGTTCTATCGGGGGAAAGGGTGTGAGGCGTGCCGTTTCACCGGGTACAAAGGGAGGAGCGGGATCTATGAGATCCTCCCGGTCGGGGACGTGATCCGGGAGATGATCCTTCAGAAGACCTCCGCTGACGTTATCAAGAAGGAGGCGATGCGGCTCGGAATGAAGACTCTCTATCAGGACGGCTTAAAGAAGATCGCGGCGGGGCTGACCACGCCGGAGGAGATCTTCATGACGACGCAGCCGGACTAAGGAGATGCTCGCTAAGGCGCTTAGGGCAAAGGAGATCACGCGGGGTGTCGTCCGGCGCTTGGCGCGCCGGGGGCGGAAGAGCGCCGTCGCCGTCGAGTGGAGCGGGGAGTGGCTGAAAGCCGCCCAGGTCGAGATCAACCCCGCCGGCGGTCCTGACGGGAAGCGGCTCGTCCGGATCGACGCGAGGAGGATCCCCTCGGTCGAGGAGCTTCCGAATCTCCTGCGCGATCTCATCGCCGATTGGATGAAGGGGGCCGACTCCGTCGTGGTCTCCCTCCCCCGAAATCTCGTGACGGTCCGGAATCTCAAACTCCCCTCGATCGATCCGGCGGAGATTAAAGATATGATCGCCCTGCAGGTCACACGGCAGACCCCCTACTCCAAAGAGGAGATCATCAGCAATTTCCAGACGGTCCGGAGCTCCGCGGCCGAGGGGATGACCCACGTCATCGTAGTGATCGCCCATCGCGAGGTCTCTCATGAGCGCGTCCGGGTCTTGAAGAGCGCGCGCCTGAAGGGGGGAGGGATCCGGATCAGCTCCGAGGGGATTATGCGTTGGCGGCGGATCGATCGGGATCGGAGTGAGGCGGGGCCGGTCGCCATCGTCGATATCGACGCCCAGTATACCGATTTCCTCGTGATCTCCGGCGAGCGGTTGGCCTTCACGAAGGTGATGCCGATCGGCGCCGGCAAGATCGCCGACGATCCTGAACGGTGGCTCGCGAAATTTTCGGCGGAGATGAAGTCCGCCGTCGACCTTTACGAACATGAGGGGGTGGGAGATCCGATCACCCGGATCGTGGTTACCGGGGCGGCGATCGAGCCGATCGGGCTTGAGGAGTCGATCGAGGAGAAGTTCGGCCTGACGGTGGAGCGGGTCTCCCTGTTCGGTCCGATCCCCCAGCCCCCCCAGATCCCCCCCGACCTGGAGATCCCATGGAAGACGCTCTCGTTCACCGCCGTTACGGGGCTCGCCTGGGACCCAATGCTCGCCGGGATCGATCTGGTCCCCTCGGAGGTGACCCTCCAGGAGGGGCTCGCCAAAAGAGGGAGAGATCTGATGCTGATGGGGGGGCTCTTCCTGTCGATCCTGACGATCCTCTCGGCGGTCGTCTCCGAGCGTCTCTATTTCAAGAGGGAGTATCTGGAGCAGTTGCGGGCGGAGGTCCAAAAGACCCAGGACCAGGCCGCCGAGGTGGAGAAGCTCAGCAAGAAGATAAAGATCCTGAGGGAGGCGCGGCGGGTTCAGAACTCCTCAATCGAGGTCCTTTCGCTCCTTCATCGGCTGATCCCGCCCGAGATCCATTTCACCGCCATCACATTCAAAGGGGAGCAACTGACGCTCAGCGGGGTTTCGCAGGAGATGTCCGACGTGTTCAAGTTTGTCTCGGTCCTCGACAAACAGCGGGGTTTTGAGAACGTGAAGATCAAGCAGGTGACGAAGCGGGCGGCGGAAGGAGAGAGGGAGCGGACCGATTTCGAGATCGCCTGCGTGTTGACGACAAAAAATGAAGATCATAAAGTCGTTTCTTTCTAACCGTTCGAGCCGGGAGAGGACGGTCCTCTTCCTTGCCGGGATGTTTCTTCTGGCGGTGTTGATGGACCGCGTTGTCTATCAGCCGGTCGTTCACCGGTTCGATCTCCTTGATTCCGAGGTCCAGACAGAGGAGAACCATTTGAGGAAGAACCTGGGATATCTCGCCGCCCGGGAGCGGATTATCCAGGAGCACAAAAAATATGAGGGGTACTTCTCCCGGGCCGGGTCCGACGAGGAGGAGACCTCGGCCCTCCTCTCCGAGGTGGAGAGCCTGGCGAGGGAGGCGGACCTCCTGGTCGCGAATATGAAGCCTCAGCCGGTCACAACGACCGAGGTTGGGAAGAGATACGCGGTAGAGATCGAAATCAAGGGAGACATGGGGGATATCATTCGCTTCATCTACGGGCTGCATCAGTCAAAATATCTTTTAAGCAACCCGCAGTTCAGGCTGGGGAAAGAGAGGGCGTCCGCCATCAAGGGATCGCTCTCCGTGGCGAAGATGGCGGTTCTCTAGTGCCGAGGTTCGTCTACAGCGCAAAGGACGGCAACAAGCGGATGGTCGAGGGGACCCTGTTCGCCGAGACGGAAGGGGAGGCGCTCGAAAAATTGGGGCAGATGGGCTGCTTCCCGATCGCTCTTCGGAAAGAAGAGGGGGCCGTATCCGCGCCGGAGCCCTCTCTGGGCTCCCGGCTCTTTACCCGGGTCAGGCGGCGGGACATTTCGACCCTTATGCGGCAGATGGCCGATCTCCTGGAGGCCGGGGTGACCCTCGTATCTGCGCTTCAGATCCTAAGCGAGCAGACGGAAAATCCCCGCCTCTGTGCGATTGTCGCAGACCTTTCCACCGACATCCGGAAGGGGACAAGTTTTTCGGATGCGCTGGCCCGATACCCGAACATCTTCCCCCCCCTCTTTAGCAGCATGATCCGCTCCGGCGAGGTCAGCGGCCTTCTCCCAGAGGTCCTGGGGAAACTGGCGGACTTCGGCGAGCAGGAGGAGGAGTTACGAACCAAGGTCCGTTCGGCCATGGCCTATCCCTCGTTGATCTTTCTGGTCGGGATCGGTACGATCTTTGTCCTCTTGACCTTTGTAATCCCCAAACTTGTCTCGCTCTTCGAGGAGGTCGGCCAGACCCTCCCGCTCCCGACCCGAATCCTGATCGTCGTGAGCCGGGCCCTGGCCGGTTACTGGTGGGCGATTCTCGGGATCGCCCTGGTCGCCGTGATGCTCTTCCGCCGCTTTGCCGCTTCGAAAGAGGGGAGGGTGACGGTCGATCGGATCAAATTACATCTGCCGATCTGGGGGACTCTGATCCAGAAGGTGGAGACAGCGAGGTTCGCCCGCTCCCTCGGGATGCTCCTCGGCCATGGGGTGGCGATTCTTCAGGCGGTCGAGGTGGTGACGCAGACGATGTCGAATGAGGTGATGCGCCGTGGGGTTTCGCGCATCCGGGAGCAGTTGGAGGAGGGGACCGGCCTCTCCCGCGCGATGCGCGAGACCCGGGTCTTTCCCCCCTTCGTGGTGAATATGGTCGCCGTGGGAGAGGAGGGGGGGACGCTGGATCGCTCCCTTCTCAAGATCGGAGAGACCTATGAGCGCCAGGCCGATCGGACGATGACACTGATCGCTTCAATGGTCGAGCCGGTGATCATCCTGGTGATGGGGCTGCTGGTCGGATTCATCGTGATCTCGATGCTCCTGCCGATCTTCCAGATCGATCTGTTGGCCCGATGAGCCGGCGTCGCGGCTTCACGCTGATCGAACTGATGCTGGTGATCATCATCATCGGCCTTTTGGTGGCGATGGTCGTCCCGCGGCTCGCCGGCCGGAGCCAGCAGGCCCGGATCGCGGCGGCTCAGGCCGACATCAACGCGAATCTCTCGGTCGCGCTCGATCTCTTTGAGTTCGATAGCGGCCGCTATCCGAGCACCGAGGAGGGGCTCGGAGCGCTTCTCAAGGCCCCGCCAAGCGCCCCCCGCTGGAGCGGTCCCTATGTCAAGAAGGGGATCCCGCTCGACCCCTGGGGGCACTCCTATGTCTATCGCTCCCCCGGGCGGCTCTCTGAGGACTATGACCTTCTCTCGTACGGACCTGACGGGGCGGAGGGGGGAAACGACGATATCACGAACACACAATCCGAAACCAAACGATAGCCCCGGCTTTACCCTCCTTGAACTTCTGATCGTCATCGTCATCCTTGCGTTCGTCCTCGGCGCCTCCGTCCCCCTCTTCAGCCGGACATACAGCAATCTGCAACTCGAAGTCTTCTCCCATAACGCGGCGAAACTCCTCTCTTATGCCGGTAAGCGCGCTGTGGCTCAGCGGAACATCGCCCGCGTCCATTTCGACTTGGAAAAGGGTGGGTACTGGCTTTTGGACGCCACGCGCGAAGGGGGATTTGAGCGGGTGAACAATAAATTCGGGCGAACCTACTGGGCGCCGGATGGAATCGTCATCCAGCCGAGCGCGCAGGATGCGACCTTTTACCCGGATGGGAGGGCCGAGCCGTTCGAGTTGCTGATCTTAAACCGCCGGCAGGCTGGATATCGGGTTACCACGCATGTCTGGACAGGACAGGTCCGTCTTCTGCCGATTGAACGGGAGTAGAGGGGAGAGAGGGTTTCTCCTCCTGGAGACCCTCCTCGCCCTCTTCATCCTGAGCATCGGATTGACCCTCGTGATCCGCTCTTTCGGGAGTTCGCTCGGAGCGCTTCGGACTTCGGACGACTATACCCAGGCGATGCTCCTTTTAGAGGAGCGGATCTGGGAGCTGGAGGCCAAAGGGTCGATCCTCCCGGGAACCTCCGGCGGAACATTCCCGCAGGAAGCGGGGAAATACCAGTGGCAGGTCAGCGCCTCTCCACCGAATGCGAAGGGGCTCTCCGAGACGAGGGTCACCATCACCTTCAAACAGCGGGGACGGCCCCGGGATCTTTCGGTGGTCACCTATCTGAAAGTGGAGAGCCGGTGAAGAGGGGGCGATCAGGATTCACACTCATTGAGGTCCTCATAAGTCTTGGGATCTTCGCCATCATCTCCGTTGCCGTCTATTCGGCCTTTGCAGCCGGCGTCGGAGGGTGGCGGAGATCGCAGGCATATTCCGCGACCTCCCAGACCGCCCGCCTGGTCCTCGAGGAGATGGCGGGCGATCTTCAGAGAACCGTGAAACTCAGCGGAGCGGAATTTTCCGGAAAAGCGGAGGAGGTCTCATTTTTCTCCCTCCGCCGCGGAAGCCCCCAGAACCCCGCCCCTATCCCTCAGATCCGGAGGGTTACCTATCAACTCGGGCGGGATGACGCCTCCGGGGCCGATGCCATCTTCCGGTTGGAGGAGTCCTATGCCGAGGGGATGGGGGAGAGCCACCGCCAACCGGAATTCATGACCAGTCCGGTCGTCGGGCTGGAATTCCACTATGCATCCAAAGGGGAGGATGAGGAGAAGCCGTGGGTCTGGAGCAAGGAATGGGAGGTAAAGGATACCAAGGATACGATCCCGTTCGGCGTTGAGATTGCCCTGCGGCTCCCCGGACCTGCCGGCGAAGAGCTCTTCACAAAGAGGGTCCTGATCCCGGCCGCCTTTCAGGAGAAGTAAAAAAAATGAAAAATCCGGACTGCCGCGGCTCGATCCTGATCCTTTCCCTCTGGATTCTGGCGATTCTCGTCCTGTTGAGCCTCGGACTCGGCTACTCCATGTCGCTCGACCAGAGACTTGTCAGTTATCAGAGGGACCGGTTGATGGCCCTTCACCTCGCCCGCGCGGGACACCTGGCCGCAGTCGCGGAGCTCGAGCGCGATCCGACCCCCGATCTGGACGGCTCGGCGGACCCGCTGTTTCATAATCCCGAACTCTTCCATGAAGTCCCGTTGGGGGACGGGAGCTACACGATCTTTGCTTCAATCCGGGAGGAGGGGGAGGTGGCGACGACCCGCTACGGGGTCGTGGATGAGGAGCGGAAGATCAGCCTGAATTTCGCCTCGCGGGAGGTCCTGCTGCGGCTCCCCGAGGTGACGGAGGAGATCGCCGATTCAATTCTCGACTGGCGGGATGAGGATTCCTTCCCTCATCTTCTCGGCGCCGAGGAGTTCTACTACCACAGCCTCGACCCCCCCTATGATCCGAAGAACGCCCCTTTTGAACTCCTTCCCGAACTCCTTCTCGTACGGGGGATGACCGAGGAGATCTTCGGCGGGATCGAGCCGTTTGTTACGGTTTATACGGACGGGAAGGTCAATGTGAACACCGCGCCGAAAGAGGTGCTGGTCGCCCTTGGGATGAGCGAAGGCCTTGCCGAAAAAATTCTTAAGTTTCGGAGGGGGCTCGACGGTTTGCTCTTCTCCCCGGACGATCAGAGCTTCTCGAGTATCGGAAGCGCCGAGCAGCAGTTGAACTCCTTTGAGCCGGTCACGCAGCAGGAGGCGGTGCAGTTCACGAATCTGGTCAGTCAGGGACTCTTGAAGGTGAAATCGGACATTTTTCGGATCTCATCGCAGGGGCTGATTCGCGCCGGAAGGGTGGTGCGATCGGTGGAGTCGGTCGTAAAGCGGGCGATCAAAAGAGAGGCCGGGGGTCCGGTGGTCTCTACGGCGCTCCTTTACTCGTCGGCGGGGTAGGCCCCTTCGCTTTCGGTTTCCCCTCTGCGGCCGGGACCGACCAGACGACCTTCCCATCCTTGTCCAGCAGGACGAGGGAGAATTCGGGCCGTTTCTCGGCGGATCCCGGGATATTTACCAGCTCGGCGCTTCCGACGACGGTCCGTGATTTTTCATCTTTGTCCGCGAGGATCAGCCCCGGCATCCCGTTCCCCTTGAGTGTCAGCCCGGCCCGCTTCTTCCCGGCGTTGTCGTAGAGGTCGAGTGCAGGCTCCCCTGAGGAGGCGAGGGAGAGGACGATCCGGCGTACTCCCACCTTGTTGTAGAAATTCAGACTGGGACTCCCGTCCGGCGCGACCCCAAACCCAACCCGGGTCCTCCCGTCCTTGTCATCTTGGAAGAGGATCGGGCTTCCGTCCGGGCCGAGGCCGAGGACGGTCCTCGGAAGGCCGTCTTTGTCGGCCAGCGTTAATGCGGGGCTCCCATTCGCCCCGAGTCCGAGGATGGCTCGCACCCTGGTGTTCTTGTCCAGGATGTTAAAGACCGGGTTCCCATCCGCCGAGAGGGTCAGACCCGCGCGCGGGAGGCCCTGCTTATCAACTAGGTGGAAGGCCTCTGCAAAGAGGGCCCTCGCAGGCTGCGCCTGGGCGAAAGTCGGCTGACTTGTGAACAGAAGGCTTGAGACGACTCCGCCGACCAGGCCGGCGACCAAGGCAAGCATCAATATCAACCGATATTCCTTTCTATCCATTATCGCTCCTTTCTTGTTTTGATATAGATCCGGCCCCATTCCTGCGGTTCGCCATGATCTCCAGAATCGTGACAACGCCGAGAAACAGCGCCGCCTGAAAGAGGAGGAGAAACGCCTCGAACGTTCCGGCCCGGCGCAGAACAATGGCTGCGGTGCCGAGAGAGCCGGATATCAGGAAGATCGTGGCCACGGCCGCCCTCCGGCTCCCCAGGAGCGTAGCCAACCGGTGATGCAGGTGATCGTGACCCACGTACGCCAGCCACTCGTGGAACGTGCGGACCTTCCCTAAGGCGATCCGCGAGAGGGTGATATAGATCATATCGTAAATCAGCACGCCGAAGATCAGAATCGGGTTGGAGAGGGAGACGATCGGGTTGAGATCGGCCCAGTTCCCCTTCACGGCGAGCGCAGCCAGAGTGAATCCGAGGAAGGTGCTCCCGCTGTCTCCCAGGAAGATGACGGCCCCGCCGGGGCGGAAATTGTAGGGGAGAAAGCCGAGAGAGGCGCCGAAGATTGCGACCGCCATCCAGGCCAGGTACGGCTGGTCGGTCTGGTAGGCGACGATGCCGAGGAAAAACGCAACGATCATCGAGAGACCTGCCGCAAGCCCGTCCATCCCGTCGAAGAAGTTCAAGGCGTTGGTGATTCCGATGATCCAGAGGAGGGTGAGAAACAGGTTGGCGGCGTTCCCCAGCAAGCCCCCAGAAAACAGCGTGATCATTTTTCCCGAAGCCACGACAACCAGAGCCGCCGCCCCTTGCGCGATCAGTTTCGGGAGCGGCGGGATCCCCTTTAAATCGTCAAGATAGCCGACCAGCGCGATGATGCTCCCCCCGACGATGATCGCCACCATCCCCTCGCTGACGACCGCATTCGTCGCGACGGCGCCGAGAACGGCCAGGTAGACCGCAACCCCTCCGAGCCTGGGTGTCGGGCTGGTGTGAACCTTCACCGGGCCGGGGAGATCGATCGCTCCACGATAAAGGGCGAATCGCCGGACCGCCGCCGTTAGGAGAAACGAGACGAACGAGGAGAAGAGGAGGATATACAACCATCGGAGACCGGTGGCAAAGAGAGCCGCCCGGACCGGAAGGGCGATCAAAAGGAGCATCAGCAAA
>CAZSHZ010000070.1:0-2376 GCA_964606955.1 uncultured Nitrospirota bacterium | reverse complement strand
TCTTCTTCATGGCGCCTCCAATTTTAACACATCTTCCGATAAAACCACGGTCCGATCCGCATCACGCCGCGTTCGCAGTGTCAGCTCGGATCAACCCCCTTTTGCTCTTCATCCCCTCCTCCTGACCTTCAGGCCCATGCGTAAAGTCACCGTTCGCTGCTCTTTGTATGCCCCCCTCCGATAAGCGCCGCCTAAAGATGTCCGCCTGTCATTGCCTCTGAAGCCGTGCCGGTGAGGTACTTGATGCGCTCGGCGACCAGATTCCACATGGGATTCCACATGGCGGTCACCGGCGTCCAAACAAGCGCGACCTTCGTCTCCGAAGGTCCGCCGGCAGGCAGCGCGGGGGGAGCCTCTGTCAGGGCCTTTTGAGCCACCGCGGTTGAAATTCCATACACGAGCACGACTGCCAAAACCGGGCAGATCAACAGGACCAGCCGTTTCATCTTCAAACCCCCTTTTTAAAGATCGGGGGCTTCCGGTACCCCGCCCTTAAAACGTATAGACCGTGCCGAGGAGAATCGTCTGCTGATGGTCGGTCAGGCCTCCCCCCTTGTCGTCGAAACTTGGCTCGGAGGCATGGTCGGCCCGAAACTCAAGCCGCGTGAGGAGGTTCTCCCCCAGTCGGTACTCCCCGGTGATCGTCGCCTCTCGCATCTTGTTTCGCCCGGCGACTCCGGTCGCCCCGCCGGTCCGGATCCCATCATGATCGTCAAAATATTCGATCCGCGGAATCACCGTCAACCGGTCGGTGACCGCGGCCTTGGCATAGAGTGCCAGACCGCTCCAGGTCGCGTCATCCGCGCCGGTCACGGCCGCGTTGTCCTCCCAACCGTAATCGTAGTTGGCCATGACGATCAGTTTGTCGGTGATCCCGAGAGTGGCGACGGTGTCGAACGTATGCCGCCAGTCTCCGCTAGGTCCGGGATCGGCCTTCTCCGGCCCGCCGATCCAGTTCTGGACCAGCCCCAGTTTCCCCAACGTGAGCGCCGCCTGGGCGCCATAGGTCTTTCCGTCGTTATTGTCGATCACGATCCCATCGCCGTTGTAATAGAAGCCGGAAATGGCAAGCATGTCATTGACCGAATATTTCGCGCGGGCGCCGGCGTGGGAATAGGGGATCGCCCAGGCAAAGAGGAGCGACCGGGTGTAGTTCCAATTGTCTTTGGTCTCGATCACCTCGGCGCCAAGATGCGTCACGAACTTCCCGACATCGACCGAGGCCGCCCCTTTAGAATATGAAACATAGGCTTGCTGGACATGCTTAAACGTCTCTGTGGTCGGATTGGCCACGCCCACGGGGTCGGACGGTCCCGGGTGCGGCAGCACTGTTAGAGCCGCTGTTCCGTCGGCCGCGTTGATCCCCCCATGAACCCAGTCGGTCGCCTCGCCGAAATCGAGATCGATGCGAAAGCCGACCGGGGATGCAGTCGTCTCCACGACCACCTCCGCAAGGTTCAGCCCGAACTGGTTGTCGCGGATGTCGAAGTTCCTCAGTCTGTTGAACCGCGAATCCGGCCCGTTGAAGTTGTAACTGTAGTAGACGTCGACAAACCCGCTGATCTTAAAGCTCGGGATGCTCCCGACCTGTTTTCCGGTGATCTCCTCCGCGAACGACAACCGCGCGGGGAGAATCAACACCCCCATCAGAATCCAGAGCAACTTTTTCATCGTTCCTCCTCAATCGCGAAAGATGTTGGCCCAAAAAAAATGGCGTCTTCTTTCGAAGACGCCTCTGTCAGCAGCACAGCATTGTGTCGGGAGGGAGGGATAGCACACTCTTTTACGATGTGTCAAGGATTTTTTTATTACCCGGCCCATTTGCGCACGCAGTTAGAGACCTGTGTGCCATTTGATCGTGCAGCCGATCGTATGGGTCTCGGGGCTTTTTATCGGCTTCCCCGCCAGGACCGCCTCGATCGCGTCGGCAAGATCCCTCGACTTGACCTGCTTCGGATCCTGCCAGTTGTCGTCGATCCGGCCGGTATAGCAAAGCCGCCGGTCCCGGTCCAAAAGAAATACCTCCGGGGTGTAGTGCGCCCCGTAAGCCTCCGCCACCTTTTGGGTCTCGTCGCGTAGATAGGGGAAGTTGTATCCTTTTTGCCGCGCCCGCTCGACCATCTTCTCGAAAGAGTCCTCCGGATAGTTCCTCGTCTCGTTCGAATTGATCGCGACGAACCGGACACCCCGGCCAGCGACCTCGCGCTGAAGGGCGATCAGCCGGTCCTCATACGCCTGCACATAGGGACAGTGGTTACAGGTAAACATGACGACGAGAGTGGGGCTCTCTGCGAAACTCGATAGCGTGTAGACTTTTCGGTCCACGCCCGGAAGAGAGAAATCGGGCGCCTTCTCCCCGATCGCAATCCGTCCCAT
>CAZSHZ010000069.1:0-7602 GCA_964606955.1 uncultured Nitrospirota bacterium | reverse complement strand
CAATCAGGTTCCCTCCCCCTTGAGGGGGGAGGGAGAGGGTGGGGGTGATTCAATGCCAACCCGTCATAGCACGGCAAGAGCGAAACAGCTTAGAAAGAGGTCGACAGACACAGAGCATCTGCTGTGGGGGCGTTTAAGGGCAAAACAGATAGAAGAGCTGAAATTCAGAAGACAAGCGCCCATCGGTCCATATATCGTCGATTTGGTTTGTCACGAGAGAGGGATCATTATAGAAAAGGTGTTAAGATTTTGGAATCATGAAGTCCTAACAAATATGGATGGGGTATTAGGCGTCATCAGAGAGGCGTGTTTAAAACACCCTCCCCTTACCCCTCCCATCGAGGGAGGGGTAGCCAGGCGAAAGAACCAGGGAACCCCACGCTAAACCCGGATGAACCCAAAGGATTACAGGCGGTTGACCTCTTTTCGTGGGGCATCTTTCGGAAGTACGAGCGGGGTGACCCCGGTTGGTATGCTGTCTTTAAGAGGCGGATTGCGTTCGAGAGCGTGTACCTACCGTAGGGCAAGAAAAAAGGCTTGTGACCCCTTTGTGCCACACCCTCAGGACTTTGCCTACCATCCGGAAGGAAACATCCTGAAAAGCACACAGGCCTTACTCACAAGCCATTTTAATTATATCGCAACCAAGCCGGTTTTGTCAAAGACTTTCGTAATTGCGAAGCGAGGCTGTGGATAACGAGCCGAATTTGAACTCCAACCGTGACTAAAACCGGAAATTTGGAATCACCACAAAACGCCGTGCGCTTATAACCCATTGAAAATTTTGGAGCGGGCGACGGGATTCGAACCCGTGACCAAGAGCTTGGGAAGCTCCTACGCTACCGCTGCGCCACGCCCGCCCTAAATCGCAAGACTCAAAACATACTGCCAGAGGGAGAATGGGCTGTCAAACCGACCGCGCCGCCGAGGCAAAGACCCGGCTGGAGAGGGCAAGGGCAAACCCGACCGCAAGATAGACGACCCCGAGAAGCGGACGCGGGGTCCCAAGCGCGCGAAGGGTTCTCCCCAGGACGATCATCAGAACGATCAGCAGCCAGGTCTTCCCGGAGAAAGTCGCCGCTAAAGAGCTCGTCTCCGGAAGGGAGCGGATGCGGATAATGTTCTTCCCGGCCATCTTATCGAGCATCCGGCTCTTCCCATAACCGAGCGCGAGCGCCAGGGCAACACCTCCAAGATGGAGGAGACTCGGCGATGAGCCGAACAAGAAGATCCCTCCGGCAACAAATAGTCCGATCCCGACAAGGAGCCACCAGGCGAAAGCAAGACCAAGATGAACACGCTGCGAGATCATCGCCGATCCCGCTGGCGGCGGACCTCATAGGCTGCGACCGCCACGGCCACCGAGACGTTCAACGACTCGATCTTTCCGCGCATCGGGATCGAGAGCCGGAAATCGCAACGTTTCTTCATCTCCCTCTTTGCTCCACGACCTTCGCCTCCGGCGATGAGCACGACCGGGCCTGTCAGATCGACCGTTCTGTAATCGGCTCCCTCGCGATCAAGAAGATACGACCAAAGACCCTCGCTCTTCAACTCTTCGAGCGCGGAATTCAAATTGATCACTGTGGCGACAGGGACCGTATCGATTGCCCCCGCAGAGGTCTTCGCAGCGGCCGCCGACAGACCGGCGGAGCGGCGCTGCGGGAGAACGACACCGTGAGCCCCCGCGGCGTCCGCGGTTCGGAGGACTGCGCCGAGATTGCGCGGATCCTCAACCCCATCCAGCAGGATTAAAAAGGGGGGCTCCTCCCGCTCGCGGCAGCGCTTCAGCAAATCGGAGAGGGAGAGGGGGCGGGCCGCCGAGCCGAACGCGACCACCCCTTGATGGGCCGCGCCTCTTCCGGCCAACCGATCAAGGACCTCCCTCCGGACCTCGGTGATGAGCGCCCCCTGGCTCCGCCCCAACTTGAGGATCTCGGAAATTTCGGGTCCCCTCCTCCCCAAAAGGAGGTAGATCCGCCTCAGAGGACGTTCCGCCCTGAGCGCCTCGAGGACCGGGTGGATCCCGTAGAGGAGCTCGGGGTCCGGCCCCCTTCCGCCCCTAGCGGCGGACATGGGTCGTCCCATCCGGCCGATCCTCAAGGAAGATCCCGCTGCGCGCCAGCCGCCGTCGTACCTCATCCGCCCGGCCGAACTCTCCCTTTCCGCGGGCCTCCTCGCGCTCCAAGATGAGGGTCTTAAGAGTCGCTTCATCGATCGTCTCCTCGAAGCCCTCCGCGACCGGAACCTGCGCCGTGCGCCACTGATCCGGGGGGAGCTGAAGGATGCCGAAGAATTCTCCGTACCGTTTCAGGCGCGCCATGACCTCCCCGGCCTGGTCTTTCGGAAACCCCTCATCGCACCAGATGTTCACATCGGTCCGGATCTTTTGCAGTTCGGCCAAGGCCTTGGGGGTATTGAAATCGTCGTCCATCGCCGACTCGAAACGCTTCTCAAAGCCGTGGACGACCTCCCAGAAATCTTTGCGGCGTCTCATCCCAAGCCGCCGATCGCGCAGTTCGATCACGCGCTGAAGCATGATGTAGAGGTTGTCCAAGCCGGCCTTCGCCCCCTGAAGCGCAAGATCGGAGAAATCGACCGGGCTGCGGTGGTGGGTGGTCAGCAGAAAATAGCGGAGGATCTCGCGGGTCATCTGGGGCGGATAAGGGATCTTGGCGAAGATCTCTTTCACCGTAAAGAAATTCCCCAGCGACTTGGACATCTTTTCGCGGTCGATCGTCACGAATCCGTGATGGATCCAGCAGCGGACGAACTCCTTTGAAGTATAGGCCTCCGACTGCGCGATCTCATTCTCATGGTGCGGGAAGATCAGATCGATTCCGCCGCCGTGCAGATCGAAGGTCTCCCCCAGATATCCCAAGGACATCGCAGAGCACTCGATATGCCAGCCGGGACGTCCAGGTCCCCACGGGCTCTCCCACGCCGGCTCCCCCGGCTTGGAGCTCTTCCAGAGCGCGAAGTCGAGGGGGCTCCTCTTCCGCTCGTCGATCTCGACCCTCGCCCCGGAAAGCATCTCCTGGGGCTTCTGTCTGGAGAGTCGCCCGTAGCCGGCCGAGCGCGAGACGTCGAAAAAGACATCTCCCCCGACCGCGTAGGCGAATCCCTTTTCGATCAACCCGGCGACCATCCGGACCATCCGTTCGATTTCGGCGGTTGCGCAGGGCTCGACATCAGGAGGTTCAACCCCGAGAGCCAGCATGTCCTCCCGATAGCCTGCGCTGTACCGATCCGCGATCTTTCTCCACTCGCTCCCCTCCCTCGCCGCGCGCTGGATGATCTTATCGTCCACGTCGGTCAGGTTTCGGACGTAGCGGACCGAGAACCCCTTCTCCCTCATCCACCGGCGGATCATGTCGAAGACGATCGCGGAGCGGGCATGTCCGAGATGGGCGTCGTCGTAGGGGGTGATTCCGCAGACATACATTCGGACCTCGGGAGGCGCCACCAGCCGGAGGACCTTGTCAGAAGGAACAGGGGCGTACATCGCGACCTCGGGGATGTGGGTGGGGAGAAGAACTTTCTTCTCCCCCGAAAGGGTGTCGAAAATCCTGAGGTGCGAGATCTCTCCCTGTTTTATCCGCTTCAGCATCTTCTCCTTCATCTCGTTCTCCGACCGGCCGTTGCCCGCCGGATCGCCTGAACCCTCCGGCCGTAAAACCAGAGAAGCGCAACGGCGAAGGCCCCGACGAGGAACCAACTGAACCGGTGAAAGAGCGGTCCGATCGTCGTCCAGTGCTCTCCCATCCAGAGGCCGAGGTAGGCGAGAAGGAGCGAGAAGGGAAACGCCCCGGCGAATGTCAGAACTAGAAAGCGGAAAAACGGGAGCAGAGCGACGCCCGCGGGGAGCGAGATAAAGGTCCGGACGACCGGGAGGAGCCGCGAATAAAAGACGACCCGATCTCCCCATCGCGCGAACCACCGCTCGGCGGAGGCGATCTCCTCAGGGGTGATCAAAAGCCACGGGCCCCATCGAAGAAGAAAAGGCCGCCCGCCGTAGTACCCGGCCGCATAGGCTGCCGCCGATCCGATGACATTCCCGACCGCCCCCGCCAGAGCAACCGGAAAGAGGCGCATCTCTCCCACCGAGACGAGATAGCCGGAGAACGGCATGATGATCTCGCTGGGAAGGGGGATGCAGGCGCTCTCAATCGCCATCGCCGCCACGATCCCGATATAGCCGAATCGCCCGATCAGCGCAATGATGAAACCGCTTAAGATCCCGACGATCCGCTCAACCACCGTTGTATTCCTCCTGCCTTTGGAATCCGAACACCCCCAGCAGGGGGACGAAGACACAGGGGGTGAGATCCGACTTTTCCATGCCGTCGCCCCGGCGGACCACCTTGATCAGATGCTGATTGGAGCGGTCCCCCACCGGCACGACCATCCTACCCCCCTCCCTCCTACCCCCCTCCCTCCCCTCCCCGCCGTCGACGAGTTGATCGAAGAGGACGCGGGGGATCTCCGGAGACGCAGCGGCCACGAGGATCCCGTCGAACGGGGGATGATCTTTCAGCCCGACGGTCCCATCCCCTACGGTCACGACCACGTTCTGATAGCCGAGACGCTCCAGGAGGGCCCAGGCCGCCGAGGCGAGCGCGGGGATCCTCTCAATCGAATAGACGCGCGCCGCCAGTTCGCAGAGGATCGCGGTCTGATACCCCGAGCCGGTCCCAACCTCAAGGACGCGGTCGGTCTCCCTCAGCGAGAGGGCCTCACTCATCAATCCGACCATATACGGCTGGGAAATCGTCTGCCCCTCGCCGATCGGAAGGGCGTGGTCTTCATACGCCCGCTCCGTCAGGGAGGGATCCACGAAGAGGTGGCGCGGGACCTTTTTCATGGCCGCAAGGACGCGCGGGTCGCGGATTCCTCTCCCGGCGACCTGCTCGTCCACCATCCGCTCCCGGAGTCGCTCCATCTGCTCCAACGCGAAAGCCCCGGCTACGGGGTCCCCGAAGGCTCCGCCTCCGGGGCAGAGAGGAACGGCTTCCAGGCATGGAGGAGTTCAAGCGCCGTGTAATGGGTCAGATCCAAATGAAGGGGGGTAATGGAGACCCTCCCCTCGGCCACCGCTGAGGCGTCGCTGTTCGGCCGCTCTTCCCACCTCGAGCGGTCGCCGCCGATCCAATAATATTTCTTTCCCCGAGGATCGACCTTTTCGATCACGATGTTCGAATCGAAAATCCGTTTCCCCAGAGCGGTGATCGCCACCCCCTTGATCCGCTCCTTTGGAAGATTGGGCACGTTCACATTTAACAGGGCGTCTTTGATCAGGCCCCGCTCAAAAATAAGTTCCACGATCCGGCGGGCGTAGAAGACGGCCGTCTCGAAGAGCCAGGGGGCGTCGCCAACCTGGGAGACGGCGATGGACGGGATGGATAGAAGCGTTCCCTCCATCGCAGCGGAGACAGTCCCGGAATAGGTGACATCATCGCCGAGGTTCCCCCCTTTGTTGATCCCCGAGATGAGGACGGCCGGGGGCTCCTTCATCAGGCTCATGACGGCGAGATTCACGCAGTCTGTCGGAGTACCGTTGACGGCAAAAACGCGAGGGCGAATCTCCTCCGCGCGGAGCGGCTTATGCAACGTCAGAGAATGGCCAGTCGCATTGCGCTCCCGGTCGGGGGCCACTACCGTGACCTCGCCGAGTGAGGAGAGCCCGGCCGCGAGGAGCACAATCCCCTCAGAGTGGACCCCGTCGTCGTTCGTAAGGAGAATTTTTTTTCGCATCGTTGCGGAAGGGGGGAGACCCCCCTTCCCACACCTGGTCGGGGCGGCGGGATTTGAACCCACGACCACTCGCACCCCAAGCGAGTGCGCTACCAGGCTGCGCCACGCCCCGACAAAAGATTACTTTGAGAGGACCTCCAAGATCTGTTGCAGCTCCTCCCGGATCTTCGCAAGGTCCTGGGTGACACGCCGTTCCCTTTTCCCCTCCCTCCCGGAAAGCCGCCGCCGCGCGCCCGCGATCGTGTATCCCTCCCGATAGAGGAGCCTTTTGATCTTGCGGATCAGATCGATCTCCTCTCTCCGGTAGACCCGCTGCCGGCCGCGGCTCTTGCGCGGCGAGAGGAGCGGAAATTCGGTCTCCCAATAGCGAAGGACAAAAGGCTTGATCCCGGTCATCCGGCTGACCTCGCCGATCTTAAAGAAAAGTTTTTTGCCGTTCGGCTCAGCCGGCATCTTTTGGGGGTCCCAAAAAACGAGCTTTGGGGGCGCTCCCCGAAGGGAGCGCTCCTAACGATTTACAAAACGATTTACAAATTTCTTAAACACATGGCTCGGACGGAAGGTCACAACCTTTCGGGGGGTAATTCCGATCTCCTGACCGGTCTTCGGATTTCGCCCCTTTCTCGCCCGCTTCTGCCTTACGATGAAATTACCGAAACCGGCGATCTTTACGGTCTCGCCCTTCCGCAAAATCTCCTTGATCGTATTTAAAAGGGTTTCGAAGATATCGCCGGCCTCCTTCTTGGAGATTCCGAGCTTCTCAAAGACTTCGTTGGAGATATCGGCCTTTCTCATAACCGCTAGAAAATATAGAAGTTTCGGAGGGTTGTCAAGGAGTTTTGTCCTCGCCGACCATCACGTTGAGCGCCACTTTGCGTCCGTTTCGCAGAAGCGACAACTCCACCATGGTGCCCGGTTTTAAGTTCGCAACCATCCGCTTGAACTGCCTGATCCCCTCGACCCGTTTTCCTTCAAGCCTCAAAACCAGATCGCCGGCGCGAATCTCTCCCCTAGCCGCGGGGGATTCTTCAATAACTTCTTCTACGATCACCCCCCGATCGGGAAGGGCCCCCGCCTTGCGCGCCGCCTCGATCGTCAATGCCGAGATTTTCAGCCCGAGCCAGCCGCGAACCACGATCCCATCCTTGAGGAGCGCCTCCATGACCTCACGGGCAAGATTGATCGGGATGGCGAACCCGATCCCCTGTCCGGCAGCCACGATGGCGGTGTTGATCCCGATCACCTCCCCGCGGGCGTTGAGAAGGGGACCTCCCGAGTTGCCGAAGTTGATCGAGGCGTCGGTCTGGATGAAGTTGTCGTATTGGGTCAGGCCAAGATCCGTTCTTCCAGTGGCCGAGATGACGCCGACCGTAACAGTTCGGTCCAGGCCGAATGGATTGCCGATCGCGATCGCCCACTCCCCGACCTCGATCCCCTCGGAATCCCCCAGGGGGACCAGCGGGAGTTCCGGATCGGCCGGAATCTTCAGGACCGCAAGGTCGCTCTTGGGATCCCGCCCGATCACGCGCGCGAAAAACTCGCGGCGGTCGGAAAGACGGACGGTCACCCTCTCTGAGTCGGCGATGACGTGATGATTGGTGAGGATCAGGCCCTCTCTGCTCACGATGAACCCGGAACCGAGACTTTTGTCGCGCCCCCCCCTCTTGTGGGGGTTGGAGAGGGGACCCCCGAGGGAGTCCTTCAGAAGCCCTTCGTCCGAGCCGGTCCCCTTCGCGCGAGGGACCGAACGGCTGTTGACCACCGCCGGGGTCACCTTACGAGCGACCCGGATGAACACCTGTTCGGCGAGGAGAAGATCGCGCGCCGGAATATCGCCGGCCGCCCCCG
>CAZSHZ010000068.1:0-6386 GCA_964606955.1 uncultured Nitrospirota bacterium | reverse complement strand
TCTCAACTAAGTTTAGGATAGTCTCTTCAACCAACCAAACCGATGCTTTTATAAAGCGGACCCGAGCTCTTTCCGAGGCGTACCCAAGCATTCCTGAATTTGCCGATCACGTCATTGAAGCTTTCGCTAATAAATAGTTGAGGAAAAAGATGTTTGGGAAAAGATAATCTCAGCAGCGCCGTTTACCGGCGTCGGTTGGGGCGTTTTGTTGGGCGAGATGACCGTCTGGCCAACCACTTCTTAAAGGATGCTTGGCTTTCGCCCGATGGCCTGCCTGCCTAAAGGTTTTCAACACGTATATCTTCGTCAGGCTTCTCCCAGTGAATGCCGTGCCCTTCTCCAATCAATCTCCAGGTGTTCCGCTCTTCCTTGGTAGCGTTTAACAACCGAGGATACCAAGCCAATGGTACCGAAATAGTGCGTCCATCGCTTAACTCAACACTCAAGGTATCATCCGTGGTCGTGACCTTTTGAGCAGCCGGGACTACAATCTCAACCGCGGAAATATTCATTCCAAGCCTCCAATAGTTTGATATGGTGCGCTCTCACAAGGCGTTGAAGCCGACTGATTTCTCCTCGGGAAAACCCGAGGCTCCTTTCCAAGCGAATTGGGTCGAGCCAAAACTTTGCCACTCTATCCTCACGCTCAACATGAACATGCGGCGGCTCATCGTGGAATATCCTAAGAGAGGCGGGGGGGGGAGAGTCAAGGCTTGACAGGTTGCGCGCGGCGGGTGTTAGACTGCACTCCACAACATTTTCCGGAGGGGCCATGAGACGGGTTGATTTCATGTTCGGAGGAAAAGACTTCAACGAGTTGACCGCGGAGATCTTCATGACCGCCGATCCCTACTACTATTACGAGCATTCCACTACCGACAGAGTCGCCACGGCCTTGACCATGGGGGGATTCGGGAGCGTCCCGATCGTCGATTCTGGAAAAATTGTGGTCGGGATCGTCAGCGAGTTCGATCTCCTCAAGGCTATCCTGAGCGGCAAAGAGCTGGAGCAGATCAAGGCGGGCGAGATCATGACGCGCGATCCGGTCACGGTCCGGGAGGAGACCAAGGCCCCCGAACTGATGGAACTCCTGCAGAGAAAGCATCTGATCCGGGTCCCTGTGATCGATGGGGAGGGGTGTCTGGTCGGGGTGTGCGCCCGCCGGGATATCCTCCTCGGCTATTTAAAAGCACGCGAGACGCCGCCCCCCTGGTGGTAATCGCTTCCTTACTTTCGGCGGGCCGCCCTGAATTTCCCGGGGGAGAGATCTATTTCGGTACGAGGTTGGAGAAGAGGGCGGTGGAGGCGACCGACAGCTCGATGAACGGCTTCGGCCAGATCCCGAGCAGGAAGACTCCGGCCAGGCAGAAGACGATGACCGCGGCGAGCGGCGGGGTGACTCCAATCGGCGCCGGATCGTGCGGCTCGAAGATGTACATCCGCTTGGCGACGACCAGATAGTAGTAAAGCGAGATGATGATGTTGATCAGGCCGATAATGATCAGGAAGAGCAGGCCCGAAGAAAGGCCGGAAGCCCCCCTGTTTGCCGCCGAGGCCGCGGCGCCGAAGAGATAGATCTTTCCCACAAATCCCGCGAGTGGCGGGACCCCCGCAAGCGAGAGAAGAAAGACTAGCATCGAGGCCGCCAGGAGGGGAGAACGGCGGTTGAGACCGTCATAATCTGCCAGATCGTCGCTTCCCGTCCCCAAGCCGAAGGCGATCACCACGGCGAAGGCCCCCACGTTGGCGAAAAGATAGGTCAACAGATAGAAAAGGACCGAATCGGATCCCATCTTCGTCCCCGCGGCCATCCCGATCAAGACGTTTCCGATCTGCGCGATGCCGGAATAGGCCAAGAGGCGCTTCGCATTCCGCTGGGCGATCGCCACAACGTTTCCGTATGTCATTGAGAGGGCGGATGCCAAGATCAGAAACCAGGTCCAGTCCGGCCTCAGTGCGTCAAACGTGGAGAAGACCACCCTTAGGAAGATCGCGAAGGCGGCCGCCTTGGGGGCGATCGAGAGGAACGAGGTCACCGGCGTCGGGGCGCCCTGGTAGACGTCGGGGATCCAGGCGTGGAACGGAACGGCGCCGACCTTGAATCCCAGACCTATGAAGACGAACAGCAGGCCGACCACCAGTCCGAAGGAAGCCGGTGTCTGAACCCGGGCGATCTCCCGAAAGATGATCGTGCCGGTCTCGCCGTAGATCAGGCTGATCCCGAAGATCAGCAAGGCCGAGGTCAGGACACCGAGGATGAAGAACTTCAGCCCCGCCTCGCTCGACTCCGCGTTGTTCCGAATATAGGGGACCAGGATGTAGAAGCCGAACGTGGAGAATTCAATCGTGACATAGAGCGAGAGGAAGTCCGCCGCCGAGGCCATGAACATCATTCCGAGGGCGGAGAAGAGGAGGAGGTAATAGAACTCTCCCTTGAAGTAGCCGATTCGATTGACCGTGTCGATCGAGGAGAGAAAGATCAGCAGGGTCGCCGTCAACACCACTGCCTTAAAAAAGAGGGCAAACCGGTCGACGACGAACATCCCGGAGAAAAGGCTCCCCTCCCTCCCCGCGGCGAAGAAGGAACCGACCAGAAGAAGTCCCGCGACCGTCCCCCACATCGAAATGAAGGCGAGGGTGTCTTTTCGGAGGCGGGGGGCCAGGAAATCGAGGAACAGGATGATACAGGAGAGAACGATCATCCAGAGTTCCGGGGCGAGCAGCCAGAGGTCAAAGCCGGAGGTCATGGGCCGAAGCCTCCGAGCGAGGCGATGGTCAGCCCGCCCGTGATCCGTTCCAGAATCGGCAGGACGCCGGAGCGGATCACGTTGATGAAGTGGCCGGGGAAGATGCCGAAGAAGATTGAGAAGGAGATCATTAAAACGAGCGGTAGCCGGTCGACGATCGGCGACGCGTCGGAGACCTTCTCCCATTTCGGGTCCATCTCTCCAAAGAAGACCCCGCGCAACATCAGGAAAAGGTAGGCGAGCGTGATGCAGATCCCGAGGGCGGCAATGATCACCTGAACGGGATAACGCTCCCAGGAGCCGACCAGGATCATCAACTCTCCGATAAAATTCATGGTCAGCGGCATCCCGAACGACGCGGCGACCGCAACGATGAAGGCGCCGGTGATGAACGGCATCTTCCTGGAGAGGCCCCCGAGCGAGGGGATATCGCGGGTGTGGGTCTGATCGTAGACGAAGCCGGCCAGGGCGAAGAGCATCCCGGTGGAGAGCGCGTGGGCGAACATATAGAGGACGGCGCCGGTCAGCGAGATGGTGTTTAAAGCCGCCATCCCGAGAAAGATGTATCCCATATGCGAGGAGGAGGAGTAGCCGATGACGTACTTGGTGTCGCGCTGAAAGAGCGCGACCAACCCGCTGTAGACGATCGAGAAGACGCAGAGGACCGCCGCGATCGGCATCAGCTCGCGGGTCGCGGCGGGGAACAGGGTCCAGGCCACCCGGATGATCGAAAAATGCCCCAATTTCATTAAGACCCCTGCGTGGAGCATCGAGACCGCGGCGGGAGCGGCGGCATGGCCGACCGGAGACCAGGAGTGAAGCGGCCAGAGCGGCGCGATCGAGGCGAAGCCGAAAAAGAGGAGGAGCCAGATGAAGGTGACCAGGCCGTGTCCGTAACCCCCTTCGGGAACCCGCGAAAGTTCCGGGATATCGAAAGTGTAGAGGCCCGATTTTGCGTAGACCAGCAGGATCCCGAGGAGCGCCACGACCGCCCAAAACGAGAGAAAGAGGACGAGTTTCATCGCGGCGTACTCTTTCGAATTCGTCGCGAAATTGAAGATGAACCCGGGGGAGTCTTTCTTGGAATCCACAGTCTCCAGGTACCCTTTCGTGTGGCTCCCCCAGACCCCCAGCAGAAGGTACATCGGGATGACCGACATCTCGTAGAAGAAGTAGAGGAAGAAGAGATCGACCGAGACGTAGACGCCCACGGTGGCGCCCGCCAGGATCAAAAGAAAGATATAGAACTCTTTGAGCCGATCGGTGATGTGCCACTGGACGAAGACGCCGGCGAAGACGAGGAGGCAGGAGGCAAGCACCAGCGGCACAGAGATCCCATCGGCGGCGAGGTGGAAGGAGATGCCAAGATCGCGCGACCAGGCGATCCGTTGGCCGAACTGAAAGCCGCCGAGGGTGTAGTCGTACGCCAGAAGGAGCCAAAGCGCCCCGGCAAAGGAGATGCCGGTGGAAGCGACCGCAATGCCGTGGACGAGCCGCCGCCGCTCGTTCGGGACAAACACGAGGAGGGCGGCGCCGAGAAAAAGCGAAAAGAGAATAATTGGGAGAAGCATCACCCTTCTCCCGACCGAATCGAGCCGATGGTCGCACGGACGGCTTGATCGGCCCGGCGGTCGGCCGGCAAGCCTTGCCGCCGAGGAGGCTCGATCGCTTTCCGGACGAGGCCGTCTTGGCGGCCTGGCCTCTCCCTTTGGACAATGGCCGTTTCGGGCCCGATCCGGGCCAGGACCCATTCGATCGAGGGCTCCATCCTCGCAAGAAATGGCCTCGGGTAGATCCCGACCAAGAAGATCACGACGACCAGAGCGGAGCAGATCGCAATCTCTCGGAAGTTCAGATCATTCAAGACCAGGTTTTTCGGATTCGTCACCTGCCCGTACATCACGCGTTGATAGAGCCAGAGAAGATAGGAGGCGGTGAGCAACACCCCGACGGCCGCAAACGCCGCATACTGCCACCTTGCCTGAAAGGCGCCGGTCAGGATTAAAAACTCCCCGACGAATCCGTTGGTCCCAGGAAGCCCAAGCGAAGAGAGGGTGATGATAAAGTAGAAGGTGGCGAAGACCGGGATCGTCTGGCTCAGCCCTCCGAATTCCGTGATCATCCGCGTGTGACGCCGCTCGTAGAGAAAACCAGCGATGAGAAAGAGGCCCCCCGTCGAGATTCCATGATTGAGCATCTGGAGGAGTCCTCCCTGGAGTCCCTGATGGTTCAGCGTAAACAGGCCCAACATGACGAACCCGAGGTGGGAGATTGAGGAATAGGCGATCAGCTTCTTGAGATCGTGCTGTGCTAGGGCGAGAAGGGCCCCGTAGAGGATCCCGACGATCGCCAGTCCGGCCATCATTGGGGCGAAATACCGTGAAGCCTCCGGGAGAAGGGGGAGCGAAAAGCGGAGAAAGCCATACGTCCCCATTTTTAAAAGGACCCCGGCTAATATCACGCTTCCGGCGGTCGGCGCCTCCACATGCGCATCCGGGAGCCAGGTATGAAAGGGAAACATCGGGACCTTAAACGCGAATCCGAAGAAAAGGAGGAGAAAGACGGCGATCTGCTTTTTAAAGGAGAGGGGGGTCTTTAAGAGATCGAGAAAGTCGAAGGAGAGCGCCTTGGAAAATCCCTGACGGAAGGCCATCTCCTGATAATTCAGATAGAGGATGATGAATCCGACGAGCATCAGGACGGAGCCGGTTAATGTATAGAGGACGAATTTGAGCGCCGCATAGTCGCGGTTGGGCCCGCCCCAAGACTTGATGAGGAAGTACATCGGAAGCAGCAGCACTTCCCAGAAGAGAAAAAAGAGGACGAGGTCGAGGGCGCAGAAGACCCCGGTCAGCGTTACCTGGAGGGCCAGGAGGCAGACCATATATTCTCGCAGGTTTTCCCTGATCGCCTCCCAGGAGAAGAGGACGATCAGGACCGAGAGGAAGGCCGTCAACATGACCAGGAAAATAGAGATGCCGTCAATCCCCAGGTGATAGGAGATCCCGATCACCGGGATCCAGTTGCGCCTCTCGACAAATTGCATGTCCGCGACCCCTGTCGCAAAGAACGGGAGAAGGGCAAGGGCGAGGGCGAATGTGAGAAGGACCGTACCAAGCGCCGTCCACCGAATCCCGGCCGTATCTTTGAGCATCCAGATGACCAGCGCGCCGGCGAGGGGGATGAAGATCAACAGCGAGAGGATCGGCACACCGATCTGATCGGCGGCCAGAATCTCTTTGAGGTTCGTTGCCGCGGTCTCGGCATGCCCGATCTGAAGAATCCTCATGGTCCGGTCAAACATCAGAGGACAAACAGGATGACCAAGATGACAAGGCCAAGGACCATTACCAGGAGATAATTCTGGATCCTTCCCGTCTGCATCTGCCGGAGCCTTTGAGCCCCACTGTCAAGTCCGCGGGAGAGGCGGTTGACCGCCCCGTCCACCACGTAGAAGTCGACGAAGGTGGAGATCTTGCTCTCCAGGACGGTGATCCATCCGATTCCGTTGACGAGGCCGTCGACGATGGTGGAGTCGAACAGGTTTGCGATTCTGCTTTGCAGCAGGGTAAGGGAGGCGGTGGCGTTGACGATCCCGTCGATCACCTTTTCATCGAAGCGCCAGAGGAGATGGGCCAG
>CAZSHZ010000067.1:0-4439 GCA_964606955.1 uncultured Nitrospirota bacterium | reverse complement strand
GGGTGGGCCATCGCTCAGCGGATAAAAGGTACGCCGGGGATAACAGGCTGATCTCCCCCAAGAGTTCACATCGACGGGGAGGTTTGGCACCTCGATGTCGACTCATCGCATCCTGGGGCCGAAGTAGGTCCCAAGGGTCGGGCTGTTCGCCCGTTAAAGCGGTACGAGAGTTGGGTTCAAAACGTCGTGAGACAGTTTGGTCCCTATCTGTTGTGGGCGCAGGAGATTTGAGGGGAGTTGACCCTAGTACGAGAGGACCGGGTTGAACGGACCTCTGGTGTGCCGGTTGTCGCGCCAGCGGCAGCGCCGGGTAGCCATGTTCGGAACGGATAACCGCTGAAAGCATCTAAGCGGGAAACCGACCCCAAGATAAGATCTCCCGTGGCATAAGCCACCTAAAGGACCCTCGTAGACTACGAGGTTGATAGGTCGGGTGTGTAAGGGCTGCAAGGCCTTGAGCTAACCGATACTAATCGTCCGTGAGGCTTGACCTAACTTTTTTCTAGTTGCGTTTGGAAAGTTGTTGTTGCCCGATATTCAGGATGTTTTGAAGGGGGATGGCTCGGAAGGGGACAGGTCCCCTTCTGCTAAGGTTTCCGGTGGCGATTCCGGAGGGGAAACACCCGTTCCCATTCCGAACACGGAAGTTAAGCCCTCCAGGGCCGATGATACTGCCGCCGCAAAGCGGTGGGAAAGTAGGTCGCTGCCGGATTTAAATCCAAGGCCCGTCGCCTCTGCGCGGCGGGCCTTTCTTTTTCCGCTTTCTTGCTAAATTCCCCCTCCTCCGGCTAGAGTTGCGCTCCGTGAGAACACGGACCGTCTTATTAGCGCTCTTGGTAGGCCTTGCGGCCCGGCCTGCGGCCGCGCAGATCGCGGGGGCGCTTGGCGGGATCGAGGGACCGGCCTCCAGCGCTATCGAGGCGACGCCGCTTTTTACGATGACCGGCCGGGCCGACCTCGCCGTCGGCGAGAACTTTGCGGGGCTCGCCTATTCTAATGTCCACTTCACACGCTTCAGCCAAAGTCTCCGGGATCAATTTGGAACCGATCTGGCGGCCGAATCAAATGCCTGGTCGGTTTTTGCATCCATGGGGCTTGGCAACGGATTCAACCTGACCCTTTTAGTCCCGTACGAGCGGTTGAGATTTCGGTCTGATTCCGATCGCGACGGGGTGGTGGAGAAGGAGCGCTTTTCCGGCCTCGGATCTCCTACCCTTTCGATCAAGAAGACCATTGCCTCCAATCCGGATCTCGCCGGCCGCCTCAAGGTCGTATTCCCTTCAGGCTATGAGGTCGGAAGGGAGGGATACGAATACGATATGGATATCGGCATGTCGATTCCCGCCGGAATCTTCGGGATCCACACCTCCGCAGGCTACGTCTTGACGCTTCCGAACCAATCGGGGTTCGATCGGGGGAGAAACCCGAGCGACGGCATCTCCGCAGCCGCGGCGGTGGCCTCCTTCACCGGACGGATCACGGGGGTGCTCGAACTCCTCTATGTCGGCTCCGGGGGGGTTCTGGATCCGGAGCGGAACGGAGATTTCCAGCAGCGGATCGACCTCGCTCCCGGAGTGAAGGTTTCGATCGGGAACAGCGTCCTGATCACAGCGGTGCGCATCTCCTTAAAAAACGATTTTGACTCGGGGTATAACAACCTCTACATCATCGGGTTCGGCCGTCTCCTCTAGTTCATGAGTATCAAGGTCAAGCTGGCGCTTCTCACCAGCCTCATCATTGTTCTTTTGATGGGTACGGTCGCCGGGATCTTCGGCTATCGCCAGGAGAGGACACTCCGGTTTGAGATGCGCAGAAGGGCGGCCGGGGTTGCGCAGATCGTAGGATCGATGAGCCTCCTGTCCAGCGGAGAGAACCGATGGGAGATCTCGCGACATTTCATCTCCCTGATGCCGCAATTGGAAGAGAACCTCCTCTTTCTGACGATCATTGATACAGCCGGCCGGCCCGTGGCTTGGTCGCTCAATCCCGGCCTCCTCCCGGTGGCTGAGACGGAAAAGTTGCGCTCCAACCTCTCCTCGGGAAAGATTCCGGACGCCGCATCGCTCCTTCCAGTCGAGGTGGAGCTCTCGCCGGGCGGTACGCGGGAGGGGACGCTCTACGTCGGTTTCTCCTTGGTCGGGATGAAACAGGAGATCCTCCGCGCCCGCTTGATCGGGGCGGGGCTGACTTTCGGGTTCATCGTCGTGGGAGTAGGCGGGGCGGCGCTTCTTGCCGGTTCGATCACCCGCCCCATTCGCCGGTTGATCGGCGCGATGGGAAAGGTCCGGGGGGGGGATCTCTCTGTCGAGGTCCCGGTCGCAAGCGAAGACGAGGTGGGGCAGCTCGCCCAGAGCTTCAACTTCATGACGGCGGGTTTGCGGGAGCGGGAGCGGATCAAGGGAACCTTCAAACGCTACGTCTCTCATCAGATCGCCGAGAAGATTTTAGCGGGAGACGTTCAGGTCGTGGTCACCGGAGAGCGGAGGCTTGCGACCATCCTCTTCTCGGACATCCGCGACTTCACGACGATCGCCGAGCGGATGTCGCCCGAAGAGGTTGTCGCGATGCTCAACGGTTATTTCTCCGTCATGATCGACATCATCTTCGAACATGAGGGGACGCTCGACAAATTCATCGGCGATGCGGTCATGGCAGTCTTCGGTACCCCGGTGGCGCACCCGGACGATCCGGTCCGGGCCGTCCGGACAGCGGTGAAGATGCAGCAGGCGCTTCAGACGCTCAACCGGCAGTGGGAGGAATCGGGGAGAAAGCCGCTCCGCGTGGGGATCGGGATTGCAACCGGCGAGGTCGTGGCCGGGAATATCGGCTCGGATAAGCGGATGGAATACACCGTGATCGGCGATTATGTTAATCTTGCATCGCGGCTTTCGGGAAAGGGGAGCGGGATTCTGATCTGCTCACGGACCCTTGCCGCCCTGGAGAAGGCCGAGGTGTTAACGGAATTTGAGGTGAGGAGCGTCGGGCGGGTGGAGGTCAAGGGGAAACTGGATCAGGTTGAGGCATATGAAGTTCTTTTTTAGTCTCCTGGCGGTGGTTCTGCTCCTCTCCTGCTCGAAAAAAGAGGAGGAGAAGATCGTCATCACGCTTCAGACAGAGAAGATCGAGGAGGCCCCGAAGGCTGCCCCCCCTCCGCCGGAGCGTCCCGCCGAGGCGATAAAACCTCCTCCTCCTACCGTTTCAAAAAAGGGTCCCGTGCGGCGGGAAGAGGCCCCTCCGCCCCCGCCCACTTCTCCCGCCTCTCCTCCGCCCGCTTTGGAGGTTCCTCCCTCCCAGCCCCCGCCACCTCCCGAGGCCCCCCCGCGGCCGCCTGTGGAGGTTGCTCGGATTACCCCGGAAGGGGAGATCCGGGAGATCGTCGATCGCCAGAGCCAGGCATTCCGCAACCGGAACGCCGATCTCTATCTGCGCGACCTGGCGACCGTTACCCCGAAGATCCGCTCGGACATCGAATCCTTCTTCAAGAAGGTCCGCGATCTCTCGGTTGATTTTTCCGTCGAGCAGATCCAGGTGGAAGGGGAGAGGGCGGAGGTCTCTCTGATTCAGAAAACCAATCTGTTGGAGCAGTCGGGCCGCTCCGTGAAAAGCCGGGTGAAGGTCCTTTGGGTCATGCGCCGACACCAGGACGGCTGGAAGATCGCCGAGACGAAGGTCGTGGAGCGTTATGAATGATCTCATCCCAAAACCCCTCGGGGATCGGCATCACGGAGAGTCGCGGGAGCCGCACGAGGGGCAAGTCGGAAAAGCGCTTATCCGCCTTGACCTCCGATAGCGTGACGGGACGGTCCAGCCGCCGATAGGGCGCCACGCGCGGCGGCTCTCCCGCGGAAATCACACAGGCGATCCCGACGATCGCCCGCTCTTTTCCGGTATGATAGATCAGCGCCAGGTCATCGACCCGCATCTGCTTAAGATACTTCCGGGCCAGCGGGTTCTTCACCCCCTCCCACTGAGCCTCGCCGTCCCGCTCGAGGTCGTCGAAGGAATACTCTTGGGGCTCGGTCTTTAAAAGCCAGCGATTCGGCATTGAATCCCGCCCGCGGCTACTGTTTCGGTTTGAGCGACGAGATGTCGATGAACGGCATGGCGCCGCCGGACACGTTCGGGAGATGCCCGTCCCACTTCTCGATCGCGCGCAGTTGAAGCAGCATCGGGTTGATCGTCTCGCGCTGAAGGCGCTGGCCCTCGGCCTCGGCTCTGGCCTGCGTGATCTTCTGCTCCGCCTCGATCTTGATCCGGTCCAGATCGCGCTTCGCCTTCAGGGCGTTCTGCTCGGCGGTCTGCTTCGCCTCGATCGCAATGTTGAATTCGCGGGAGAACTGGAAGTCGATGATCGAGAACTCGTCGAGGATGATGTTGAAGCGCAAGAGCCGTTCGGCCAGAGACTGTGTGATCAGATCCTTCACCTCCGCGCGGCGGGT
>CAZSHZ010000066.1:0-2023 GCA_964606955.1 uncultured Nitrospirota bacterium | reverse complement strand
ACCGGTTCCCCCCGACCTGATCATCTCCGGCCCGAAGACCGGGATCTCGGATCCGGCCGGAGTGAAACTCTTGAGGTCGTGCGGTGGGAACCGGATCGTGATCGAGCGGCTGATCGTGGCGAATAACGGAAACAATACGGTTCTCTTTTTTAACAACCCCTCACAAAAATCGGGTTCCATCTCCTCGGATTTCCCCGACCAGATCGTCGGCGGTTTCCGCATAGGGGGCGAGTTCCAGACCCCGGATGGAAGGACCGTCGACAGCCGCGCGGTGATCGGCGGCAATAGGGGCGGGATTATCGAGCCTGCAGGGGTCGATTACGACCCGGCGCAGGATGCGCTCTATGTCGCCAATACGCCGCAGAAGACGGTCGGGGTCTTTACGATCGCCGGGAACATCCCACCTGGACGAAACATCAAGATCGGTCCATACAACACCCCTTCCGGTTCTTTTAGGACGCCGACCAGCGGCGGAACCCAGATGGCCCTCGCGCGAACGGCGACGGTTGATCCGGTTACAGGGAGCCCCCTGACCCTCGAGCGGCTCTTCGCGCCGGAGGCGGATGGCGGGGGCGCCCTCCTCATTGTGAAGAACCCGAGCACCCTGGCGGCGGATACGACGGTCACCCCGGAGACCATTCCGGCCTCCAGCCAGATCAACGCGCCGCAGGCGGTCGCGTACGATGGGGAGGGGAAACAGATCTTTGTCGCCAATAAATTGGGCGGGGCCGGGGCCTCCCTTTCCATTTACGACATCTCCAACCTGACCACGCCGATAAAGTTCATCCAGGGGTCGAACACCTCCCTTGCTGAGCCGACGGGGATCGGCATCGACCGCCCCCACGGCCTGGTCTATATCATCAACGCCAAGAGCCGGACCGATCCCTTCGGCAACACCCCTGACACGATCACCGCGTACCGGCTCTCCGATATCGCGGCCTGCCCCGATTTCGACACGACTACCACGACCACCACAGCCGCCACAACCTGCGATCTTAAGCCGCGGGCGATCATCTCCGATCCCGTCGTCTTTGCCAGCCGTTGCAAGCGCAAGAAGACGTATCTCTGCGAACCGCAGGGGATCGCCGCAGATCCCGTACACGACATCCTCTACGTTCAGAACAGGGAAACGCTTGAGGGTCGGCTCAACGCCAGCATTGTCGCCTTTGAATCATTTTCCACCCGTCTTGACTCCTGCCCGGCCGACCAGACGATATGCGAGCTGGTCGCCTCGCGCGAGATCACCGGCGCGGCAACCTTCATCAGCGGCGGGACCGGATTGGCGATGAATATAGAGGCCGACCGCCTCTACGCTGCCGAGCAGACCTCCCCGTCAGGCGCGGCGGTGATCGTGTTTGAATTTATCTCAGGAAAAGGCGCGGCCCCGGACTCCTGCACCTCGTCCCCGGCGGCGTGCAACGTCGCGCCCGATCGAATCCTATCCGGCGCCAAGACCCTTCTGAATCCCAAAGGCCTTTTTCTCGACAGCGAAAAAGGGAGCGACCTCCTTTATGTCCTGAACGAGCAGGTGCCAGGTCCGATTTTCATCAGTTCGTTCGGTCCCGAAGGGGATATCCTCCCGGGCCGCCAGCTCGGGGAGGGGCCGCCGACGTTCATCCGTCCGACTGGAATCGCAGTCGACCGTGGAGCAACCCCCCCGCTGTTGATCATCGCCGACCCCGGGGATCTTGGAAAACCGGACGGCGGGATCCTCATCTTTAAGGACGCCGCGAATGTGGTGGGAGATGTTCTCCCTCTCCCGCGCCTCTGCGAAGAAGAGTCTGCAACCTGCAAGGGGACCGGTCTCGCCGACCCTGCGGCCATTGCGGTCGATGTCGAGCAAGGTCTCCTCTTTGTCGCCAACCAGACCCCGACCGGCGCCCCGCTGATGACCGAGGTCCTCGTCTTTCTCCGATCATCGCTCGTCTCTCCTCCCAACCAGGAAGTAGTGATCCCCATCCGCCGGTTCAGAATTCGAACCAAGCAGCCTCTCTCCCCCTCGGGAATCGCCCATGACCCAAAT
>CAZSHZ010000065.1:0-8310 GCA_964606955.1 uncultured Nitrospirota bacterium | reverse complement strand
CGACTATGCCGGCAGCGGCCCTTTAAACACAGACGACTTCACGCTCGTCGAGTTCGAGACGCCGAAGTCTCTGTTCGAGGACACCGTCACCGCCCATCTCGCCGAAATGAAGGAGATCTCCGCGGGGCCCGGAAAATACTTGGCGCGCGATTCGGAGATTCCCCGGGCCACGGTCGATCTTGAGATGGCACGTGCATATCTCTCCGCCTCGATGGAGGAAGAGGCGCTCCGGACCGCGGAGCAGGCCGCCCGCGAGACGGACGATCTCCGCCTGCAGGCGGATGCGCGCGCGCTGGTGGCTCGGATGGCGGTCAAGGAGGGGGACGACGCCGCGGCGGAGCACCACTGGAGGGAGATCTTCTCAAAATTCCCGGACCACCCGGAGGCGCTGGTCGATCGGGTCCGCTTTCTTCAGGAGCGGGGGCGCTATACCGAGGCAGGGCCGCTTCTTGGGCGGCTGGCCGGGCGGCGAGCCGAGAACGCGACGATCACCTACCTGCAGGCGGTCAACGATTACTATCTCGGCCGGCCGAAGAAGGCCCTCGAGGGGTTTTCGCGGGTGGAACCGCTCGCGCGCCCCTTCGTCCATTACTACCAGAGCGTGGCGCTCCGCCGACTGGGAAAGGAGAAGGAGGCGAAAGAAGCCTTGGAAAAATTTCTCCGCTCTTTAAACGAATGGCGGAAAGAGCTTGAAGAAGACCCGAAGCGCTTTTCCCGCCTCCCCTATCTCGCCACGCTGAGGCTCCGCCGCGAACGAGGGATCGTCATCCCCGAGGAGGAGCGGATGGCACAGATCGTCGAGCAAATCGCGCTCTCCCCCTTAAACCATCTCTACCGCGGAGTCGGCCTGATGACCTTAGGAAGCCTGGATGAGGCCCAGCGGGAGATGGAGAACGGGATTAAGGAGATGGGAAGGCTGGGAGATGCAACTCTCGCCCATTTCTATCTGGGGCTGATCGCGCGGCAGAAAAATGATCCCGGCGCGGCGCGGGAGCAGCTCTCCGCCTACCTCGCCCGGCCTCCAAAAGAGAGTTTCCGGATCGAACAGGCCCGCAGCTACCTTGAGAGCTAAGGTCCGGGAGTACCGGGAGGTCGAGCGGCGATTTCTCGCAGCATGCCGACGCAGCGGTATCAAGGTCCGCCGACTCGGGAGGGTCGGAGCGGAGCGTTATCCGCTTTACTTCGCCGAGAGCGGGCCTCGAAAACCGGCGTTGCGGGTTTTGATCTCCGCCGGAATCCACGGAGATGAACCGGCCGGAGTGGAAGCGGTCCTCCGCCTTCTAGAAGAACGGTTCTTTCTCCGATGGCCAGAGCTTCACTTCATCCTCTTTCCATGCAACAACCCCATCGGCTATGAGCATGACCGGCGGAGAAATTCAGGCCGCTTCGATCTCAACCGGCAATACGCCGCGCAGCGGCCGCCGGAGGAGGTCCGGCTCATCAAGCGCGCGCTCAAACCCGAACAGTACGATCTCTCGGTCGAACTCCACGAGGATATCGATACTCCCGGCTTCTATCTGTACGAACTGGGCGAGGGGGGGCCGTCGATCGGAGATGCGATCGTGCGGCGCGTGGCCGAGAAGTTTCCCCTCAATCGCAGAAGGGAGATCGAAGGGTTTCCGGCACGCAACGGCGTCATCCGGCCGATGCTGGAGCGCGCCTATCTGCGAAGGCGGGTGGCCGGCGGCCGCTGCCCCCAGTCCGTCTATCTTTTTTTAAACGGGACCCGCCGCTGCATCACCTCGGAGACCCCGACGACCCTCCCTCTGGACGATCGCGCAGAAATCCATCGGATCGTGCTCCAGAGCGCGCTTTCCGCCTTGACAGCCACGAGCCTCGGCTGATAAAAAGGGACAATCCTCCCATGCCGGATACTCTCCTGCTGAAGCAATTTGCCTTCCCCTTCGTCATTTCTCTCGGCACGACGGGGGCAGCACTCCTCTCCAGCCCGCGCCGTCGCGGTCTCGTTCAAGGTCCTCCATGGCCTGGTGATCCTCTCCTTCACCGTGGTGGCGGCAAACGTCTCGATCGAGCTCCTCCGCCACGCCGCGCGGCGGGCCGACCTCCCTCTGGCCGCCACCGGTCTCACCTTCGCTCTCCTCAAAGGGATCGTGATCGGCCTCGGGGTGCTGATCCTCCTCGGCACCCTCGGGATCTCGATCGCCCCCTTGCTGACTGCGCTGGGGGTCGGAGGAGTGGCGGTTGCGCTGGCGCTGCAGGACACGCTCTCAAACCTGTTCGCCGGGATTCATCTCCTGGTCGAAAAACCGATTCGGATCGGAGATTTCATCCGGCTGGAAATCTGACGCTGATCTGCCACGTCGCGCAGTTTGTCGACCAGTATCTTGTCCAGCACGAGTTGCGGCACCGGATTTTAAAACGGTTCCGGGCCGAAGGGGTCGAGATCCCGTTTCCGGTCCGAACGGTCTGCCTCAAGAACACAAATGAGGGCTTTCCGGCGTGAAGATCTCTCTTCGAATCATTATGGCCCTTCTGATCGCCCTCGCACTGATGGTGGCCGTGTTCACCTGGAATCAGGCGCGGATCGAAGAGCAGCGGTTGACCGACGATCTGCTCCGTCGATCGCAGCTTCTGGCGGAGAGCCTCCACGAAACGCTGGTCCCCGCATTGGCAAGCGGCAACGACCGGACGCTGCGGCGGATCGTTGACAAATTCGGCAATCGGGAACGGCTCGCCGGGCTTGTTGTCTTCGACGCCCAGGGGAGGATAACCGCGGCGACCAAGGGGCTGGAGATCCCCGCAGATAAACTTACGGATGTCCGCGACTCTCTCTCAACGGGGGAGGAGCGGATGAGCCTCCTTGCACATGAGGGCCAGAGTTTCCATGCCTACCTCCTCCCCTTGCGTGACTCCAAGACCACGCTCGGCCTGTTGGCGCTGATTCAGGAGGCGTCCTACATCGACGTCCGGGTCCGGCAGATCTGGACAGAGAGTTTTATCCGGTGGCTGACCTATGCGATCTTCATCGCGGTCACGACTCTGGTGGTAGTGCAGTGGAGCATGGTCCGCCCGATCGCCCGGATGGCCGAATGGATGAAGCAGCTCCGGCTGGGAAAATCGCCCGGGGGATCCAGCCCCTGGCAGGAGCCGATGTTGGGACCGCTCGCCTCCGAGGCAAGACAGATGATGACCAGCCTCACGGCGGCTCGCGCGGCAGCCGAGGAAGAGGCGCGTCTTCGGCAGAGCTCCGAATCGCGCTGGACGCCGCAGCGGCTGAAGGAATTCGTCCGCGGAAGCCTGCAGGGGCGATCGCTCTTTCTCGTCTCCAACCGCGAGCCTTACATCCACACGCGGAAGGGAAAAACCGTTGAGTGTATTGTTCCGGCCAGCGGCCTGGTCACCGCGCTGGATCCGGTCATGCGCGCCTGCGAAGGACTCTGGATCGCCCACGGAAGCGGCGACGCCGATCCGGAAACGGTCGATGACCGCGATCACGTGCGCGTTCCGCCCGACGAGCCCGCATACACCCTCCGACGCCTCTGGCTCACCAAGGAAGAAGAAGAGGGATACTACTACGGATTCGCAAATGATGGCCTCTGGCCGCTCTGCCACATCGCGCATACGCGGCCGCTGTTTCGCCGCAGCGACTGGAAAGCGTATCAGGCGGTAAACGCCAAGTTTGCGCAAGCCCTCCTGGAAGAGATCTCGAACGCGATCGAGCCGCTGGTCCTGATCCAGGACTATCATTTCGCGCTGCTCCCCCGGCTGATCAAGGCGGCGCGGCCCGACGCACGGATCGGCCTGTTCTGGCATATCCCCTGGCCGAATCCGGAGGCTTTCGCGATCTGTCCATGGCAACGGGAGATCCTGGACGGGATGCTCGGGGCGGACCTGATCGGCTTTCACATTCAATTCCAGTGCAACAACTTCCTCGAGACAGTTGATCGTACGCTGGAGTGCCGGATCGATCGGGAACGTTTCTCGGTGGCGCGCAATCGCCGTCATACGCTGGTCAAGCCGTACCCGATCAGCATCGGCCCGCCGCCTGCCGAAGAGGAGGGGGATGAGGGCTGGCTAAAAGAGTTCGGGATCTCGGGGGCGCGGATCGGCGTCGGAGTTGATCGGCTGGACTACACGAAAGGGATCCTGGAACGTTTTCGCGGCGTGGAGCGGTTCTTTGAAAAATATCCCTCTTTCCGCGAGCGGTTCGTGTTCGTCGAGCTGGGGGCTCCAAGCCGGACGCATATCCCTCGATACCACGATCTGGTCGGAGAAATCGAGGCGGAGGCAGAGCGGATCAACTGGCGCTTTCGGACGAAGGGCTGGTCGCCGATCCTGCTCTTAAAGAAGCACCACAGCCATCGTGAGATTCACCGGTGGTACCGGATTGCGGACTTCTGTCTTGTGACCTCGCTGCATGACGGCATGAACCTGGTGGCGAAGGAATACGTTGCGGCGCGATCGGACGGCCGCGGCGTGCTGATCTTAAGCACGTTTGCAGGCGCCTCCCGCGAACTCGCGGACGCCCTGATTGTCAATCCCTACGATATCGAACAGATCGCCGACGCGGTTCGCTACGCGCTCGATATGACGGCCGAGGAGCAGCGCCGACGGATGAAAACGATGCAGGATCAGGTACGGGAGAACAACGTCTACCGCTGGGCCGCCGCGCTGATAAATGACTTGGCCCACGTACGCGCATCCGCCGAGACGATCCGTTCCTGATGGCCCGCGCGCAACCCGCCGGACGGGTTCCTCTCCGGCGCGAGATCGAGCGCCTGAAGAACCTTCGGCTCTTCCTTGGGGCGTTCTGATTGAGGAGAAGGGCCCGATTGCAAGCGTTCACTACCGCCGCGTCGCTCCCCGGCGCGTCTCGGAACCTCCCCCTCTCGCTCGCTTTGCTCGCTGGAGAATATATAGGGGCATCACAGCGCAATTCCTAACGGAGCGGTCTCCCCAACATGCCGGCCAGACGGGGGGTGGCGAGCTCGCCGGCGCCGCGCAGCGTCACCATAAACGAGATCTGATTCTTCTCGGGGAAATCCTGGTAGGCGATCACTACCCCCCAGCACTGGGATCGGTACTCCAAGCCGTAACTGATCTCCGCCATCCGCGCATGATCGACATCGTAGAGGGTCCGGTTGGCTAAAGTGACTCCGCCGGGGAGCGGAAAAAAGGCGTTTGCCGAAAGGAATTCAATCTTCGGGACCTCCTCAACCTCCCCCAGCGAAAGAGGATTGAAAACATCCCCCCGGCGCGGGACCTCCCCCCCGCGCGTGAAGCGCTCGCCGACGGAGAGAGTCGCCCACGTGCGATTCATGGTCAGGTCGGCGTCAAATGTCGAGATCTTCCCCCCGTACAGATCATAAAACGAGTCGATCTCGATCACCGCGCCCTCGCCCGCAGGAACAGAGATCTCGCTTCTGACCTGCGAGAACTTCGGCCCCTGGGATCCGACGCGATAGGAGTCCGTCACGCGAACAAGAAAGAGGCCCGATCGCGCGGTCACGGATCCGGTTAGAAGGTTTTTTCTCCGGATGCGATCCAGATCGTCGAACTGCGGGACTTCTGCAAGGTCGTTCTCAATCACCGGAATGTACTCGTAGGTAAGATTGAATCGGGTGCCGGCCGGGGGCCCCGCCGAAAGATTTATCCCGAGGGGAAACGCCTCCCGGACGAGTGAGGTGTCGGACAAGATGCGCCGTGAATAAGCGACCCCTCGAAATCCGGCCGAAGGGGTCGCGACAACCCCTGAAAACAGGCGCGTGGGGAGAGAGAAACGCGGGAAGAGGTCAGCGCGCTCCCCCCGGATTCCGCTTACGCGGTAGAAGCGCGTGCCGATCAGATCAAGATCAAAAAAAAGGTCGGAGGCGGCCAATGCGCCGACATGGGCGCGCGTGATCCCGTAACCGACCTCCGGGAGCCGATGCAAGGCAAGATCCTGCGGCGCCGAGAGATCGCGGGTGAACCGGGCCAATAGATACGCATATTGGACATCGCCCCGGTACGAGATCAGCGCGTTGGACTCGACCGATCGCTGCGAGCGCTCCTCGGTCGTCTCGGAAAGCTCTCGGAAAAGGGCCTGGGTATTCACATATCTCAGATCGAACCTGCCGATCACCCGAGGGCCCCACTGCTGGCGGTGCGCATACCGAAGATCGAGCCGGTCCTGTTCAATATCCTCATCGTGGAAATAGTTGGCGGCCATTTCGCCGCGGCTCGCGGCGCTTAAGACATAGCGATATTCCATCCCCCCGCCGATCCCTTTTGCGCTCCGCCAATCGAGATTTAAGGTGGTATCCTGGCTGCGCGAGATCGCCCAGAAGAAGGGCTGGTTGATCTTGAGCCCCTCGGCGGTGTTGTAAGAGAGTTTGGGGACAAGCAGCCCGGTTGAGCGCTCTCGGACTACGGGATAGATCAGGTAGGGGGAGTAAAAGATCGGAACCCCCTTGACCTCAAAGCGGACGGAGCGCCCCTCCACGTAGCGGTCGGTCAGCAACCGCAGTTCCCTGGCCCGAAACCGCCAGGGTGGGGCGGTCTCCGGATGCTCCCCCCCCATCCCCTTCAGATCGCAGGCGCAGGCGGTGAACGAGGCCCCCTCCATCCGATAGAGCTCAGGCGACACCCGCTCGATCCGATCCGCGACAAGGGTATAATTCTCCTTTTGAATGAAGATCCGTCCCTGATAGATCACGCCGAGGCGGGTATCGAGCGCGATCTCGATCCGTGCCGCCATGATCCGATTTTTCCCGTCGAAGAGATCGATATGACCCGACGCCCTCGCCACCCCCGCGATCTCGTCGATCTCAACCCGATCCGCGGCGGCCCGCATCTCCCCTTGGGTCATCTGCACCGACCCTTCCGCGATATAAAACCCCTTCCCTTGCTTTTCGATCCGATCGGCCGTCACCTCGATCGGTTGATCGGACGCAAACGTCTCCTTCCCGGCGCCGGCGGAAACCGATTCCATCCAGAGGAGGATTGAAGCGATCAGAAAAAGGGGGATCGCCCTGCTAGCCACGCAGCGGCGAGACGGTCATTCCAAGATAGTGGGCCCGCGCCTCTCCGACGGTATAGAGAGAGCCGGTAACGCAGATCAGATCGGCGGGGCGGGCGAGCGACTCCGCCAGCGCAAGAGCCTCGGCGACGCCGGAAGCGGAGAGCGCCCTCTTCCCAAGAGACTCTGCCGCCTGGACGATCCGATCCGGTTCGGCGGCGCGGGGGATCTGCGGCCGGGCCGCGATGAGGGTATCGGAAAGGGGGAGGAGCGGAGCAAGAATCTGCTCGATCCGTTTGTCGCGCATGATTCCGGCGACTAGGATCAACTTTCTTCCCGGACCGATTACCCTTTTCAGATAATCCGCCAGTGCCCGCGCGCCGGCGGGGTTGTGCGCCCCGTCGAGGAGAACTTCAGGGGAATCGCGAACCTTCTCCAGCCTCCCCTCCCAGCAGGCGGAGGCCACCCCCGAGCGGATCGCCTTCCCCGAGATCGAAATCCCTCGTTGGGCTATTGTCTCTATCGCGGCCACCGCGCAGGCGATGTTCTTTGTCTGATGGTCACCGGCAAGAGGGGTGATCAGATCGTAAATCTCCCTTCCCTGAAATGTCACCGGGCCGGGGGGCGCTCCGAAGGCCGAGAAATCCCGTCCGAACAGGAGCAGAGGCGCATCCTTCTTGGCCGCCGATTGTTCGATCACCTCTCTTACCGCGGGGAGATCCGCCGCTGTCACGACCGGGACCCCTCGCTTGATGATTCCCGCCTTCTCGGAGGCGATCTTAAAAAGCGACTCTCCGAGAAACTCCTCATGGTCGTAATCGACGTTGGTGATCACGCTCGCCAGCGGGGTCAGTACGTTCGTGGCGTCAAAACGCCCCCCCAACCCCGCCTCGGCAACCACCACCTCGCATCCGCTCTCGGCAAAAATTCCGAAGGCGAGCGCGGTCGTGAATTCAAAAAAGGTTACAGAGAGATCGGAGGGGAGAAGGGAGCGAAGACGATCGGTCCATTCGACGATCCTTTCGGCAGCGACCGGCTCGCCGTCAATCCGGATCCGCTCGGTGAAATCGATCAGATGAGGGGAGGTATAGAGGCCGGTCCTCAGGCCGGCGGCCCGCAGGATCTGAGCGGCCACGACCGCCGTCGATCCCTTCCCGTTGGTTCCCGCGATGTGGAGGGAGCGAAAGGCGCGGTGCGGATCTCCAAGAAGCGAGAGGAGCCGGAGAGTCGTCCCGAGCCCCGGCCTGATTCCATGAAACTGAAGCCGGTAGAGGTAATCGACCGTCTCGCTGTACGCAGGATCGAAGGATGACACTGCGGCGGGTATAACACAGAGGGGAAAAAGATTTCAA